>NZ_CAKRAH010000005.1 GCF_934294775.1 uncultured Dorea sp. | reverse complement strand
ATAGCGAGCCGGGGATGGTGGAAGTCCGGTACAAGTAAGATATATCTGAATATCACTTCTGAGTTGCAGATTTTGAAAGGGTTTGAGACTGTGAACAAAAGCTTGATTGCCAAGTAAAAACTGACGGCATTCCTCCGTTACAGGGAAGACATATGATGGTATGTTAGGTGGTTATAAACGTAAGTTCAGCTTTCGTCCTATACAGGGCGGGAGCTTTTTTTGTCTCGGGATTTAATATGATGTATAGAAGTCCGGAGGAAGAATCCATCCGGGGACAGGGCATTTTGAAAAAGGGACAGGACATTTTTAATTTGGGACGGAGTTTTTTTTAAAATCCTCCGTCCCCAAGGAGGTTAATATGTATAAGAAAGTTTCTACGGATCTTAATTTTGTAGACAGAGAAAAACAGACTGAAAAGTTCTGGGAAGATAATGACATCTTCAGAAAAAGTATGCGTGACCGTGAAGGCAACGAGATCTATATGTTCTACGACGGCCCTCCGACAGCTAACGGAAAACCGCATATCGGACACGTTCTGACACGTGTTATCAAGGATATGATTCCAAGATACCGCACAATGAAAGGATACGAAGTTCCAAGAAAGGCCGGATGGGATACACACGGACTTCCTGTAGAGCTCGAAGTTGAAAAACTTCTCGGACTGGACGGAAAAGACCAGATCGAAAAATACGGTATGGAACCATTCATTAAAAAATGTAAAGAAAGCGTATGGAAATACAAAGGTATGTGGGAAGATTTCTCTAATACTGTAGGTTTCTGGGCTGATATGGATGACCCATATGTAACATATGACAACAACTTCATCGAGTCTGAGTGGTGGGCACTTAAGAGAATCTGGGACAAGAAGCTCCTTTATAAAGGATTCAAGATTGTGCCATACTGCCCTCGTTGTGGAACTCCGCTTTCCGCACAGGAAGTTGCTCAAGGGTATAAGGATGTAAAAGAACGTTCTGCAATCGTTCGATTTAAAGTAGTGGGAGAAGATGCATATTTCCTCGCATGGACAACTACACCATGGACACTGCCATCTAATATCGCACTCTGCGTAAACCCAGAAGAAGATTATGCAAAAGTAAAAGCTGCTGACGGATATACTTACTATATGGCAGTTGCACTTCTTGATACAGTACTTGGAAAACTTGCAGAAGAAGGACAGAAAGCATACGAGATTCTTGAGACATACAAGGGTAAAGATCTCGAATACAAAGAGTATGAGCCATTATACCAGTGTGCTTATAACTGCGCTTCTAAGCAGAATAAGAAAGCATTCTTCGTTACATGCGATACTTATGTAACACTGACAGATGGTACTGGTGTTGTTCATATCGCTCCTGCATTTGGTGAAGATGATGCCAAGGTTGGACGTAAGTATGATATGCCATTCGTACAGTTAGTAGATGAAAAAGGTAACATGGGAGAGACAACTCCATTTGCCGGATTATTCGTTAAGAAGGCTGACCCGGAAGTATTAAAAGACCTCGACGGGCGTGGACTTCTCTACGATGCACCGAAGTTCGAGCATAGCTATCCACACTGCTGGAGATGTGATACACCACTTATTTACTACGCTCGTGAATCATGGTTCATCAAGATGACAGAAGTAAAAGATGATCTGATCGCTAACAACAACACAATCAATTGGATTCCGGAAAGCATCGGTAAAGGACGTTTCGGCGACTGGCTTGAGAACGTTCAGGACTGGGGTATCAGCCGTAACCGTTACTGGGGAACTCCACTGAATATCTGGGAGTGTGAGTGCGGACACCAGCATTCAATCGGAAGCATTGAAGAGCTGAAAGAAATGTCTGACAACTGTCCGGATGAGATCGAACTTCACCGTCCATACATCGACGAAGTAACGATCAAGTGCCCATGCTGTGGAAAACAGATGCACAGAGTACCGGAAGTTATCGACTGCTGGTTCGACAGTGGATCTATGCCATTTGCACAGCATCACTATCCATTTGAGAATAAAGAATTATTTGAAAAGCAGTTCCCTGCAGATTTCATTTCCGAGGCTGTTGACCAGACCCGTGGATGGTTCTACTCACTGCTTGCAATCTCAACACTGATCTTCAACAAAGCACCATACAAGAACGTTATCGTACTTGGACACGTGCAGGATGAGAATGGTCAGAAGATGAGCAAATCAAAAGGAAATGCAGTTGATCCATTCGATGCACTGGAAAAATACGGAGCAGATGCGATCCGCTGGTACTTCTATGTTAACAGTGCACCATGGCTTCCAAACCGTTTCCACGGAAAAGCTGTTGTAGAAGGACAGAGAAAGTTCATGGGAACACTGTGGAACACTTATGCGTTCTTCGTACTGTATGCAAATATCGATGATTTCGATGCAACAAAATACACACTGGAATATGACAAACTGTCTGTTATGGATAAATGGCTTCTGTCTAAGCTCAATTCAGCAATCAAGGCAGTAGACTATGACTTATCTAACTATAAGATTCCGGAAGCAGCAAAGGCACTTCAGAGCTTCGTAGATGACATGAGTAACTGGTATGTAAGACGCAGCCGTGAACGTTTCTGGGCTAAGGGAATGGAGCAGGATAAGATCAATGCTTACATGACTCTGTACACAGCACTGGTTGAGATCTGCAAGACAGCAGCTCCGATGATCCCGTTCATGACAGAAGAGATTTACCAGAACCTGGTAAGAAGCGTTGATGAAAGCGCTCCGGAAAGTATCCACCTGTGTGACTTCCCGGTTGTAAATGAAGCACATATCGATACAGAACTGGAAGCTAACATGGACAACGTTCTGAAGATGGTTGTTATGGGACGTGCATGCAGAAATATTGCTAACATCAAGAACCGTCAGCCGATCGGACAGATGTATGTAAAAGCTGATTTTGAAGTTCCGGAATTTTACAAAGACATCGTAAAAGATGAATTAAATGTAAAGAATGTAACATTTACACAAGATGTACGTGACTTTACTTCATATACTTTTAAACCTCAGTTAAAGACAGTTGGTCCAAAATATGGTAAAATGTTAGGAGGTATTAAAGCAGCGCTCGACAACCTCGAAGGAAATGCAGCAATGGATGAGTTAAATGCTACAGATGCCCTGAAGCTTGATATCAATGGACAGGAAGTAACTCTGTTCCGTGAAGATCTGTTGATTGAATCTGCACAGATGCCAGGATATGTATCTGAAAATGATAACGGAATCACAGTTGTTATGGATACAAACCTTTCAGAAGAACTTCTGGAAGAAGGATTCGTACGTGAGATCATCAGTAAAGTACAGACCATGCGTAAGGAAGCAGGATTCGAAGTTATGGATAAGATTGCAGTAACTTACGAAGGTACAGAAAAAGCAGAACAAGTATTTGCAGATAATGCATCTACTATCGCAGACGAGACACTTGCACTGGAAGTTACAAAAGCCGCTCCTGCAGGATATACCAAAGAGTGGAAGATCAACGGTGAGGCAGTAACAATCGGTGTAGAAAAAAGATAATCAAAGCCCAAGTTTTATCAGAAGGGAAGTAGAAAATGTATAATCCAAGATTTGAAAAAGACGTATTTAAAAGAGATGTACGGAACAATGTAAAGACATTGTTCCGTAAGGAAGTAGAAGAAGCAACTCCTCAGCAGTTGTTCCAGGCAGTTTCTTATGCTGTAAAAGAAGCTATCATCGATGACTGGCTTGCAACACAGAAGCAGTATGAGAAAGACGATCCGAAGACCGTATATTACATGTCCATGGAATTCCTGCTCGGAAGAGCTCTTGGAAACAACCTGATCAACATGACAGCATATAAAGAAGTAAAAGAAGCTCTGGAAGAGATGGGAATTGATCTCAACGTGATCGAGGACCAGGAGCCGGATCCGGCACTTGGTAACGGTGGACTTGGACGTCTGGCAGCTTGTTTCCTGGATTCTCTTGCAACACTGGGATATGCATCTTATGGATGTGGTATCCGTTACCGTTATGGTATGTTCAAGCAGAAAATCAGAGACGGCTATCAGGTAGAGGCACCGGATAACTGGTTAAAAGACGGTAACCCGTTCGAGCTTCGCAGACCTGAATATGCAAAAGAAGTACGTTTTGGTGGAAATATCCGTGTAGAATACGATGAGAATGGTAAGACTCATTTCGTTCAGGAGAACTATGAATCCGTAATGGCTATCCCTTACGATTATCCAATCGTTGGTTATGGTAACCACATCGTTAATACACTCCGTATCTGGGATGCAGAAGCGATCGTAAACTTCCAGTTAGATTCATTTGACCGTGGAGATTATCACAAAGCTGTTGAGCAGGAGAACCTTGCAAAGAACATCGTAGAAGTTCTTTATCCAAATGATAACCACTACGCAGGAAAAGAGCTGAGACTGAAACAGCAGTATTTCTTCGTATCCGCAAGTATCCAGGCAGCAGTTGCGAAGTTCAAAAAGAAACATGGCGATATCAGCAAACTTCCTGAGAAAGTAACATTCCAGATGAATGATACACATCCTACAGTAGCAGTAGCAGAGCTTATGCGTATCCTTCTTGATGAGGAAGACCTTGGATGGAATGAAGCATGGGATATCACAACAAAATGCTGTGCATACACCAACCATACCATCATGGCAGAAGCACTTGAGAAATGGCCAATCGACCTGTTCTCTAAACTGCTTCCACGTATCTACCAGATCATTCAGGAGATCGACCGCCGTTTCATCGAGCAGGTAAGAGCACAGTATCCTGGTAATGAAGAGAAAGTAAGAAAGATGGCAATCCTGATGGATGGCCAGGTTAAGATGGCACACCTTGCAATCGTTGCAGGTTATTCTGTCAATGGTGTTGCAAAACTGCATACAGAGATCCTGAAGAATCAGGAGTTAAAAGACTTCTATCAGATGATGCCAGAGAAGTTCAATAATAAGACAAATGGTATCACACAGAGACGTTTCCTCATGCATGCGAACCCACTGCTTGCTGACTGGGTAACAGAAAAACTCGGAACAAAAGAATGGATCACAGACCTGTCTAAGATGGACGGACTGAAGAAATGGCTGGATGATGAAGAAGCTCTGAAAGAATTCATGACAATCAAGTTCAAGAACAAAGAGCGTCTTGCAGCTTACATCAAAGAGCATAACGGAGTAGAAGTAGATCCAAGATCTATCTTCGATGTACAGGTAAAACGTCTGCACGAGTACAAACGTCAGCTCCTTAACATCCTGCATGTAATGTATCTGTACAACCAGATCAAAGAGCATCCGGAAATGTCCTTCTATCCTAAGACATACATCTTCGGTGCAAAAGCATCTGCCGGATACATCCGTGCAAAAGAGATCATCAAACTGATCAACTCTGTTGCTGATGTGATCAACAACGACCGCAGCATCAATGGTAAACTGAAAGTTGTCTTCATCGAGGACTATCGTGTATCTAATGCAGAGCTGATTTTTGCAGCAGCTGATATCAGTGAGCAGATTTCTACAGCTTCCAAAGAAGCTTCCGGAACAGGTAACATGAAGTTCATGATGAACGGTGCACCGACTCTTGGAACAATGGACGGAGCGAACGTAGAGATCGTAGACGAAGTTGGAATCGACAATGCATTTATCTTCGGACTGAGTGCTGACGAAGTTATCAACTACGAGCAGAACGGCGGATACAACCCATACGATATCTACAACAATGATCCAGAGATCAGAAGAGTTGTAGACCAGCTGGTAGACGGAACATATTCTAACGGAGATAAAGAGATGTACCGTGATCTTTACAACAGCCTTCTGAACAATCAGGGTGGTTCAAAAGCAGATATGTACTTTATCTTAAAAGACTTCCGTTCTTACGCAGATGCTCAGGCACGCGCTATGGAAGCTTACAAAGATACAGAAAAATGGGCAAGAATGGCTCTTAAGAACAGTGCATGCTGTGGTAAATTCTCAGCAGACAGAACAATCCAGGAATATGTAGATGATATCTGGCATCTGGATCATGTCGTAGTAGGAGAGGCAGAACTGGACTACTAAGAGACTGTTGATATGAATATTTCAGTGACAGAGCTTTCGGGGGTCTGTGGCTGATGATAAGATGGAATAATAAGAAAAGCCTTCTCATACATTTGAGGTATGGGAGGGCTTTTTTGTGTGGTGTGAGCTACGTGTGAGCTACGGGGACGTGAAAAGGTGGACTTCATGTCGGGGGAGGTGGAGAAGGGTGAAGTGGGATAAGGTAAATAATTATAAGATTCAGAGTTTGTGGAACCGGTTAAAGCGGGCCGGGCGGTATATAGTTATCATCTTATTGTTTTCTTATATTATGACTTCGATGATAAATGGCCCGGGAGTGTTCCGTGTATCTAAATCAGATGCGATGACTGTGAAGCTAAAAAATGGCGGGCAGATACCGTTAGAAGATTACTGCGTTGGAATTCTGGCAAAAGAGATCCCGGCAGACTATGAAGCAGAAGCACTCAAGGGCCAGGCGGTTCTTGTAAGAACAGAAGTATGCCGGAAGATACAGGAGACTGGAAATGACGGCACACTGGAGGAAGAATACTGGACTGCAAAGCAGATGAAAGCAGCCTGGGGAATGCAGTATACACAGAATTACAGAAAGCTAAAAGATGCATTGGAAGAGACGACAGGACAAGTATTGTTTTATGGAGAAGGATTGGCAATAACACCATTTTTTAAGCTGAGTAACGGATATACAAGAGATGCAAAAGAAGTCCTTGGAAAAGAAGATTATCCCTATCTGAAGAGTGTAGAGTGTCCGGCGGATGCGGAAGCGGAGAATGAATTGCAGACTGGAGTGCTGGGGGAGAATGAAAAGAAAATAGAAACAACAGATATAGAAATCCTAGAAACAGATTCTGTCGGTTATGTATTAAAAGTGCGGGTTGGGGAAGAGACAATCAGTGGTGAAGAATTCCGCAACAGATACAGCCTTCCGTCCAGCTGTTTCACGCTTCAACGCTATCATGACAAATTGTGGGTGACGACAAGGGGCATCGGACATGGAATCGGCATGAGCCAGTACACGGCAAATGAAATGGCAAAAGAGAAAAAGAGTTATAAAAAAATATTGAAATATTTTTTTGAAGGAACCGAGATCAGAGAAGTGACGGAGATTATAAAGAATGTAGAGGAGCAGAAATAATGACAATATATGTAAAATGATTGCAGGGGGAAGGCAGATATTAACAACGGAATGCTGCATAGATAATCGAAGAAATTCAGATAAAAATATTTGCAAAATAAAAACAGAACAAAAGAATAATGTCATCATAAACTGGCAAAAATAGTGTCAGAGGTGGTGATGAAATGAATAAAAATCAGAAACCGTCAATGTCCAAACGGCGTGCAACCGTAGCAGCAGTATTATGTTTTGTGGCGGCAATTGCGATAGCAGGAACATATACATTCAGTGATTACAAAAAGACGCAGAAAGATGAATTGGCAAAGGCGGAAGAGCAGACGAAACAAACAGAAGACAGCCAGAAGGCAGAAGAAACAGGAACATCCAAGATAAAAAATGAGGATACGGACGGTAACACAGAGGATACTGGATCAGAGAGTGGTGATGCAGGGACAGGTAAGAGCAGTACATCCGGAACCGGTACAGGAAAAAGCGGAGGCGGAACGGATGTGACTGGAACAGACGGTAATGAAACCGGAACAGATGGAACAAGTACAAGAGAAGACGGAACTTCGGATACAACGACAGGCGCAGTACAGACAACTTCCGGAGCCGGTCATAACATTAATTTTACCGAAGACAGCTACATCCTGTGGCCGGTGAACGGGGCAGTGATCATGAGCTACAGTATGGATAAGACAGTATATTTCCAGACGCTTGACCAGTACAGGTATAATCCGGCAGTAATCATCGAAGGAGCAGAAGGCGATCAGGTACTGTGTGGCGCACCAGGAGTCATCAAGTCCATAGACGTTAATGCACAGACCGGAACAACGGTCAATGTGGATATCGGCAATGGATATGAATTGCTATACGGACAGTTAAAAGAAGTACCTGTAAAGGTGGGAGATTATGTGGAAGCCAAGAGCGTGCTTGGATATGTAAGCCAGCCAACCAAGTATTACAGCAAAGAAGGATGCAATGTGTACTTCGAGATGCGAAAAGACGGACAGCCGGTGAATCCGGTGGAGTATACGGCGGATCAGGATTAATAGAACTAACAAAAAGAACAAAAAGGGACGGAGTTTTTTTAAAAAATCCCCGTCCCTTTTTGAAGTGGGGATAACATTGACATCCAGGAGGATAATTTATAAAATATAGTGGATTATTTCAGAAAAAAATGAACCTATATGTGGATAAAAGAAGGGAAACCAATGAACTATACATACATTGTAAAATGTGCAGACGGAACGTTATATACCGGATGGACGAACGACCTGGAAAAACGTATGAAAGCACATAACAGTGGAAAAGGCGCAAAATATACGAAGACCAGAAGACCGGTGAAGCTTGTATACTATGAAGCGCATGATACCAAGAATGAGGCGATGAGCCGGGAATATGCAATCAAGCAGCTTACGCGGAAGGCGAAGGAAGCACTGATCAAAGGCTGTGAAAATCTGTGTGAAAAGGAATGTGGATAAGGAGTAATTATGTACCAAAAGAAAACAGAAGTGAAGAAAACATTGGGTCAAAAAACAGAAGATCGTCTGATGAAATATATTTTAGACAGGCAGATTGAGATTGGAGAAAAGATTCCGAATGAATTCGAACTAGCAGAATTTTTCAAAGTTGGGAGAAGTACGGTCCGGGAGGCTGTAAAAGGATTAGTAAGCCGGGGAGTCCTAGAAGTACGACGTGGAGATGGAACATATGTGATCAGTACGGTATATATGGAAAATGATGTGCTGGGATTCGGGCAGATTAAAGATAGATATCAACTGGCATTGGATCTTTTTGATGTACGCTTGATGATAGAACCGGAAATTGTCATGTGGGCATGCAGAAAAGCAACGAAGGAAGAGATAAGACATTTGCAGACACTGTGCGAAGAAGTTGAAATGTTGTATAAGCAGGGACATGATCATATTTACAAAGATATAGAATTCCACAGCTATCTGGCAAAACTGAGCAGCAACATTGTAGTGGAAAAACTGATCCCGGTTATTAATACTTCGGTTGTGACATTTGCCAATATTACATACAGGAGTCTTATGAGGGAGACACTGGAGACACACAGGGCAATTGTGACTGCAATTGAGCATAGAGATGCGGTCGGGGCCAAGTGTGCGATGAATATGCATCTGACATACAACAGGCAGGTGATCATGGAACTTCTGGAAGAAAGAAGAAAGCAGAAAAATCAGTGAAAAGATACGTCTGACGTTTGCAATAGCGGAAAAACGTCTTACAAATGAATATGGTGATAATAGACAAAAACAGGCAGTGATCAGAACAAAAATCACTGCCTGTTTTGCGTATTATGTACAAATCGAATTATATACATCATATGTATTGAATAAAAAACAAGCGGTTGTTATATTGTAGTCACATTCAACAGAGGCGCCGGATGTAACAGAATAAGAACAGAATAAAATAAGTAAGAAAAAGAGAAAAAAGATATTTCAGGAGGAAGAACAATGAGTGATTTTACTGCTTCTCCAGAACGGCTGATCATAGGAGCTCTTCTGGGATTTGCTGTATTGCTATTTTTGATTATTAAAGTAAAGATACAACCGTTCATTGCGATTATGTCATCAGCGTTGATCATCGCACTGGTAGCGGGGATGCCATTTAGTATGATTACAGATACACTGGCGGAAGGTGTAGGAACTACGCTGCAGACTATTGCGATACTGATCGGACTTGGTTCCATGTTCGGAGCGATTCTGCAGGTGTCCGGTGGTGTGGAAGTTATTGCAGATACGCTGTTAAAGGTATTTGGTGAAAAGAAAGCACCGTGGGCACTGGGAATTACAGGATTGATTGTAGGTATGCCGGTATTCTTTGAATCGGGACTTCTGATCCTTATCCCGGTTGCATTCGGAATTGCACGTAAAACGAAAAAATCTGTATTTTGTTATTCGATTCCACTCCTTGCAGGTCTGGCGATCGGACATGCATTTGTTCCACCGACACCGGGACCGGTTCTGGTAGCAGAGATGCTGAATGTGGAACTGAGTTATGTAATTATGCTCGGAATCATCATCGGTATTCCGGCTATGATCCTGGCAGGACCAGTATTTGGACGATATGCCGGCAAGAAATTTGACTGTCCGGTACCAAGTTCTTATCTGGAGAATGAAAAAGAAGCACAGCAGAAAAGTACGGGAAAAAGACCGAATTTCTGTCTGATCGTCTGTATCATTCTTCTCCCACTGTTCCTGATAATTTTAAATACATTATCATCAATTATTCCATTTATGAAACCGGTACAACCGGTATTGGAATTCTTAGGAACACCGGTAATTGCATTATTGCTCTCCACAATATGTGCCATGTTATTCCTTGGCCTGCCAGGTGGATTCAGCATTGTTGAAATCACGAATGTTATGACGAATTCATTACATTCCTGTGGAAATATTATTCTTCTGATCTCTGGTGGAGGAATGTTAAGATTTATCCTTCAGAATACAGGAATCGGAGAATTGTTCGGAAACTTTGTCGGAGGATTACCACTTCCAATGGTTCTGGTTGCATTCCTTGTAGCCGCAGTAGTCAGGGTATCGGTGGGATCTGCGACTGTATCCATGACAATGGCAGCAGGTATTATCGCATCCATGCCGATGGTAGCAGATCTGTCACAGCTTCAGCTGGCAACCCTTACGATTGCGATCGCAGCAGGAGGAACTGCATTCAGCCATGTCAATGATTCAGGATTCTGGCTCTCAAAGTCATTATTTGAAGTAGATGAAAAGACCAACCTGAAGACATGGACAGTCATGGAGACAATTGTCGGATTAGTAGGAATTGTCGGAGCAACTATCGTATGGTTCGTTGTTTCGTAGAAAATGTTTTACGAAGATTAGAGAATAAGCATTTTGTTTTACAGATAAATAATAAAACAGGAGGAAATATAAGATGGAATTAAAAAGTCAGGAAATGAGGAAATTGGCACCGGAATTAGATCCACTCCGTATTGGAACAGGATGGAAAAAAGAAGACTTAAGTAAACCACAGGTTATGATCGAAAGTACTTATGGCGACAGTCATCCGGGAAGCGGTCATCTGAATATATTAGTAGAAGAAGTAAGAAAAGGTGTGGAAGAAGCGGGTGGATTTGGAGCACGTTATTTCTGCACAGATATTTGCGATGGGGAAAGCCAGGGAACAGACGGAATCAACTACAGTCTGGCAAGTCGTGAAATGATTGCAAACATGATAGAGATCCATGCGAATGCCACACCATTTGATGCAGGTGTATACCTTTCAAGTTGTGATAAAGGTATGCCGGGAAACCTTATGGGACTTGCCCGTGTGGATATTCCATCGGTTGTAGTGCCGGGGGGAACGATGAATGCAGGACCTGAGATGCTGACACTGGAACAGTTGGGAATGTACAGTGCAAAGTATGAACGTGGCGAGATTGACCAGGAAAAGCTGGACTGGGCAAAATGTAATGCCTGCCCAAGCTGCGGGGCATGTTCGTTCATCGGAACAGCATCCACCATGCAGATTATGGCAGAGGCACTTGGACTGGCACTTCCGGGAAGTGCACTGATGCCGGCAACAAGCCCGGATCTTCTGGCATTTGCCAGAGAAGCAGGCCGTCAGGCAGTAAGACTTGCAACAATGGAAGATATGCTGCCGTCTGACATTGTTACGATGGATAGTTTTGAAAATGCAATTCTGGTTCATGCTGCAATCTCCGGAAGTACGAACTGTCTGTTACATATTCCGGCAATTGCACATGAATTCGGAATTGAGATCACAGGAGATACATTTGACAGATTACACCGTAATGCCAGATATCTTCTGGACATCCGCCCGGCAGGAAAGTGGCCTGCAGAGTGCTTCTATTATGCAGGTGGTGTACCGGCGATCATGGAAGAGATCAAAGAACATCTGCATCTGGATGTGATGACAGTGACAGGAAAGACACTGGGGGAAAATCTGAAAGAATTAAAACAGAATGGTTTTTATGAGAAATGTGACAAATGGCTGCTGGAATTCAACAAACGTTATGGGGTACAGGTTACAAAAGAAGATATTATAAGACCATACGATAAAGCAATCGGAACGGATGGAAGTATCGCAGTACTGAGAGGAAATCTTGCACCAGAAGGAGCAGTCATCAAACATACCGCATGTCCGAAAGAAATGTTCAAGTCTGTATTAAGAGCCAGACCATTTGACAGTGAGGAAGAGTGTCTGGATGCGGTATTAAAACATAAAGTACAGAAAGGTGACGCAGTATTTATCCGTTACGAAGGACCGAAAGGAAGCGGTATGCCGGAGATGTTCTATACATCAGAGGCTATCAGCAGTGATAAGGAATTAGGAAAGAGTATTGCACTGATCACAGATGGACGTTTTTCAGGAGCATCTACCGGTCCGGTGATCGGACACTGCAGTCCGGAAGCTGTTGATGGAGGCCCGATCGCACTGGTAGAAGAAGGGGACCTGATCGAGATTGATGTGATGGAGAGAAAGCTGAATATCATCGGAGTAGCAGGAGAGTGTAAGTCAATGGAGGAAATCGATAAGATTCTGGAAGAACGCCGTAAAAACTGGACACCAAGAGAACCGAAATATAAAAAAGGTGTACTTCGTCTGTTTAGCCAGCATGCTGCAAGTCCGATGAAAGGTGCATATCTGGAGTATTAGTATTGAGAATGACAATAGAATTGCTGAAAAGTAGAAGTGTAAAGTATAGAGTATAGAAAATAAGAATAAAAAGGGAAAAGAAAGATGAAACAAAGAATCACAAAAAAGGAAAGATTTCTCACAATGGGAGAAATTATGCTTCGTCTCACACCGCCTGATTGCGAAAAAATCAGAAATGCAACAAGTTTTGAAGCAATCTATGGTGGAAGTGAAGCAAATATAGCAGTATCTTTGGCAAATCTTGGAATAGACAGCTCGTTTTTTACAGTAGTACCGGATAACAGCCTTGGAAAAAGTGCAGTCCGTATGTTAAGAAGCAATGATGTAGATTGTGCTCCTGTAATCTTAAGTACACCGGAAGAGACTCCGACACACAGACTTGGAACGTATTATCTGGAGACGGGGTATGGAATCCGGCCAAGCAAAGTGATCTATGACAGAAAGCACAGTGCATTTGATGAATATGATTTCTCCCGGGTTGATCTGGAAAAAGTACTGGACGGACATACATGGCTGCATCTTGGCGGAATCACTCCTGCACTTGGGGGCTCCTGCAGACAACTAGTCATGGAAAGCTTGAAGATTGCCAAAGAAAAGGGAATGGTGGTCAGCTTTGACGGTAACTTCAGAAGCAGTTTATGGAGCTGGGAAGAAGCAAGAGATTTCTGTACGGAGTGTCTTCCATATGTAGATGTACTGATGGGAATCGAGCCATATCATTTATGGAAGGATGAGGAACATCATGAAAATGGAGATGTGAAAGATGATATTCCATACCAGCCAAATCTGAAAGAACAGGACAGTGTATTTCAAAAATTCGTGAAACGGTATTCGAATATAAAATGCATTGCCAGACATGTAAGATATTCCCCGAGCTGCAGTGAAAACAGTCTGAAAGCATATGTGTGGTATGGCGGGAAGACATATGAGAGCAGAACGCTTACATTTAATATTCTGGACAGAGTAGGCGGCGGGGATGCATTTGTCAGTGGGATCATCTATGCACTGATGAATGAATACCAGCCGGAGGATGTGGCGAACTTTGCGGTAGCCGCCAGTGCTATTAAGCATACACTTCATGGGGATGGAAATATTACGGATGATGTGTCATTGATCCGGCATGTTATGAATATGAATTTTGATATAAAAAGATAAAGGTGATATACGATATAAGATCTTTATATGAAGGATAAAGAAGGGACATAGTATAGAATCTTCAGATGAGAGATAAAATGATACACGATATAGAACATTGAGATTATTGAATAACAGGAAAACAGGTGGAAAAAATGAAATCAATAGAAGAATTATTTGCAGAGTTAAAAGTTGTACCGGTTGTTGTTTTAGATGATGCGAAAGACGCAGAACCGCTGGCAAAAGCTTTGGTAGAAGGAGGCCTTCCATGTGCGGAAGTAACATTCCGTACTGAGGAAGCAGCAGAGTCTATCCGCATTATGACAGAAGTCTATCCGGATATGCTGGTCGGAGCAGGAACTGTCCTTACAACAGAGCAGGTAGACAAGGCAGTAGAATCCGGAGCCAAATTTATCGTAAGCCCGGGATTCGATCCGGAAATTGTTGATTACTGTATTGAGAAAAATATTCCGGTATTTCCAGGATGTATCTCACCATCGGAAGTTGCACAGGCAGTAAAAAGAGGACTTAAAGTGGTAAAATTCTTCCCGGCAGAACAGTCGGGTGGACTTGCAATGATCAAGGCAATGGCAGCACCATATAATATGTTAAAATTCATGCCTACAGGTGGAATCAATACAAAGAATCTGAAAGACTATCTGGCGTGCGATAAGATCCTTTGTTGCGGTGGAAGCTGGATGGTAAAAGGGGATATGATTAAAGCAGGTGAATTTGAGAAGATTAAGAAGCTTACAAGAGAAGCAAAAGAACTGGCGGAATAAGAGAAAAAAATAACAGGACGAAAATAAAAAGAGCTCACATCAAGTCTGGAAAGATATTATATGAAATAATATCGCAGGCATGATGTGGGCTCTTTGGGGTTTGTATTAAAGTACGAAAGTATACATCACCACAAAGTGGCAGGCACTTCCGGCCATAACAAACAGATGAAAGATCTCATGGCTTCCGAAATATTTGTGCTTGCTGTTGAAAATCGGAAGCTTCAAAGCATAGATAACGCCGCCAACTGTATAGATGATACCACCGGCAAGAAGCCATCCAAAAGCCACCGGGCTTAAGGAATTGAGTAACTGTGTGAATGCCAGTACGCAGGTCCATCCCATTCCGATGTAAAGCACGGATGAAACCCATTTTGGACAGAATACCCAGAATGCCTTGATCAGGATTCCGGCAATTGCAAATGCCCATACAATCGTAAGAAGGATGAGTCCGGTCTTACCGCCAAGTACCAGCAGACAGATCGGAGTGTAGCTTCCGGCGATCAATACGCTGATCATCATGTGGTCGATCTTTTTAAGAATGGTATTTACTTTTCGTGATTTGTTGAATGTATGGTAAGTTGTGCTGGCCGCATACAGCAGGATAAGACTGACCGCATAAATAGTAATTGCGATGATGTAGATCCTGCTTGGTTCACGCGCCGCTTTTATCAGTAGCGGAATTGCTGCGAATATTGCCATCAGCATTCCAATAAAATGTGTGATTGCACTTCCTGGGTCTTTGATGTGTTCTGTTAACTGCTCTGCCATAATCATGCACCTCCTGAATATCGAAAATGTGACATGTAGTTTTGAATACTATGTTTGCTATATGTGTATATTATACCAGGGGATGAAAAAAATCAAGTGGAAAAAGGAAAATATTTTGAATTTAAAACTATTAAAAAATGAGAGTAAGGCCATAAATTGCAATACTCTCATTTTTTAAAGTGAAATAGAACTAAAACGCTTCAGGCCGCCGGATGGATTTCCTGCGGTGTTTCTTTGCTTCGTAAAGATCCTGGTCGGCAAGAGCTATGATTTCCTGCGTATCCATGCCAGGAGTTGGATGGAACCGGGCGATGCCCAGTGAAATTTCTACCAGGAATGGCTTTTCTGACTGCGCATTAAAAGTATTACAGGCATCTTTGACACGTTTACGGAAAATGCTGTCAAACTCGCCTTCTTCACAGTTTAGGAGGATCAGAAATTCATCCCCGCCTACACGGGCAAGTGTATCCTGCCGGCGAAGGCAGCCCTCCAGTATCCGGGCAACACCACGCAAAGCAAAATTGCCGGCAGGGTGTCCCCAGGTATCATTGATTTCTTTTAGGTGATCCAGATCCCCACATATAATATAAGCGCATTGATTCTGTTCATGCTTACAGAATTCTGTAAGCTGTTCGGTAAATCCTCTTAAATTCAGAAGCCCTGTAAGTTCATCGTAATTGGAAAGCTCACCAAGAATGCGGTTGCGTTCCCGGATCAGTTCCATATCCCTGGACATTTCCCGGCGGTGGAGCGCTTCAGCTTTGCTGATCTCCAGATAAGAAAGCGAAAGTCCGATCTGAAGACTGATCACAAAAAAGAAAGGAAATGCTTCCTGCTGTATATCACAGGCCAGCAGTCCATACTGCTTTTCACCGGAGAAAAGAAGGAACACCATAAATTGATGATTTTCTTCATCGGTCATTAGCTGGCAGAGGCCGTTCTCGGCAGTTACCGGCTGTCTGTCATAAGGATGAAAGGCTTTGATCTCATTATCCTTAGAATAGGCAGCAAGTTTTAAAGTCTGCGGACAGGCCCATTTTTCGTTTTCGTAGTATACGATAGGCTCATCCAGTAGAAAAAGGTAGATACATTTAGCCTGAAGCTCACGCATATTTTTCATGGCTTCCAGAAGAAATGCATGTTCGTCATCTTTACATGCATTGAGTTTTCTCGCAAGAAATGGGAAAAACCAGGATTTCCGCTGGAAACTGATTAGTTCAAGCTTCATATTGGTTATTGTGCGGTTCAGCCGTTGTATCTGTTCGGTCAGATCGACTGGGGCATGAAAGGATTCCGTGGATTGAAGCTGACAGCCGCAGGATTCTCTTACACACAGGGAAACAGGGACTCTGCGCGAATGTACTTCTTTGCCATTGAGTTTGTCGAATAAGTCATATACAGCCATTTTCCCCATCAGTACGCCATCTTGCTGAACGGTTGTAAGAGAAGGATCCATACCGGAAGCCCGTTCACAGTTATCAAATCCGGTGATCAGGATGTCCTGTCCGACTGTAAGACCACGTTTTTCGCATACGCGGTAAGCGGTAAATGCCATCTCATCATTGGCAAATACGATAGCCTGTGCATCCGGATTATCATCCAGCAGTTGATTCACCTGCCTGTCTACAAACTCAGAATAATCACCCTGGGCAATCATAGCAGGGGTTACCGGAAGGTTATATTTGTGCATCATTTCAAGATAAGCGGTCTTTCGTTCAGTTGCATCTGTGTTCTGCGTAGGACCTGCTACAAAAAGTATTTTATGACAATGGTGCTTCTGGATTAAGTGTTCCATGACCAGATGTATCCCCTGTGTATTATCGCAGATCAGGGAATGGCAGTTGGGTGCATCGATGAGTTCGGTAAGGAATACAGTTGGAATCGAATGGAATTTCAGGGCAAATTGTTTTGCACTTTCATTTTTCATCCGAAGTCCCAGTGTTCCGTAGTTGATGATCAGTCCGTCAAGACCGGCCATGAGACTATAGTCATGGATGGTATTGAACTGATAATCAAAAGAGTCTTTATGGGTTTCACCAAGGATATCTTCAAAAAAATCTTTGGTCTGTGTTCCAAGGAAAAAGCAAATATTTATATTCAGTTCTTTTGCAGCATCGGTGATACCACGGATATGTTCCTTTGGAAAATAAGTATGGCTTCCCCCAATAAGGACTCCGATATTGTAGGTTGTTTTTCGGTTCATTGTTATCCTCCATTAATTATCTGCAGGAGCGAGTCGGTTTGCATTCCGCCAGCTTCTTGGTGAAGTTCCATATACATTTTTAAATGCGCGTGAAAAATGAAGCTGATTCGGATATCCAATTGCATTTCCGATGTCAGCAATGGAAAGAGAAGTCAGCTTTAAAAGCTCAGCAGCTTTTGTCATGCGGTAGCTGATCAGAAATTCCTGTGGGGATTTTCCGATGGAGTCGTGAAAAATCTTTCCGAAATAACTCCGGTTCAGACCACAGAAAGAAGCAATGTCTTCAATGGTAATATTGTTCTGAAAATTTTGCTCAATATAAGATAATGCTTCTTTGATGTAAAAATCTCTGATCTTCCCGCTCTGGTTCATGCGCACTGTAGCAGCAGAACGCATGAAATAATCCAAAAAGAGATACAAATGTCCGATCATATGGAACGGTGATTCGGAGGAGGAACCGGGATGTCTGGCAATATATAACATCTCGTTCATCATTTCATTGCGAAGATCCTTCGAACCGGCATGATAGACCGGATGATCCGGACTGAGTCCGGCAGTAGAGACAATCTCTTTGGCACGGAGCCCGTCAAATTCAATCCAGGTATATTCCCATGGGAGATCCTGATCTGCGATGTAAGTATTGATCTGATTAGGGAATAGCATAAAGCCCTGTCCGCTTTTTACCTGATATTTTATTGTATTGCCAGAGGAATCGTCGGCCATTAAAGTTCCGGTTCCGGATATCACATAGTGAAAGATATAATGGTTTCTGGCGGCAGGCCCGAAAGAATGGGAAGGTTCACATTGTTCCCAGCCATACTGATAAAGTCCGATATCGACAAAATTTTCATTTTGGAAAACGGAAAATAAAAGATCACTCATAGGAAGCCTCCTTTTTAAAACAGTATATACCAAAATGCTAGATGACTTCAATATATAACGGAAAAAATCGCATTTTGCAATAAAACATATAATATAATGATATTTATAGACGCATAAGGGTATGTTATAATTCAATTGTAAATAAGAAATAAAAAAACCTGACGATGAAAACAAGAAAATATCCCGGGAAAGGTTCAAAATCAGGAAGGAACGGAGCAAAAGGAGTTGAAAACATGCATAGGAAGTACAGGAAACTGGTAAGTGCCGGACTGGTCCTTACGATGGCTGGGGCTATGACACTGCAGGGATGCGGACAGAAAGAGAAGACAGGAAAGACAGAAATAGAACTTGTGCAGTATAAACCGGAAGCAGTAAAAACATTTGAGAAAATAGAAGAAGAATTCAACCGTACACATGATAATATTCATCTTACAATTGAATCTCCGAATGATGCAATGACTGTTTTGAAGACGAGATTTATCCGGGAGGATAATCCGGATATTATTGGAATCGGAGGAGACGTGAACTATTCAAACTTTATCGATTCTGACATGTTGATGGATATTTCCGACTATAAAGGTCTGGAAAATATTAAAGAGGCATACAAAGAAATTGATAAAAATCTGGAATTTGTTCCGGAAAAAGGAACTTATGCGGTGCCATACGTTGCAAATGCAGCAGGAATTCTTTACAACAAGGAAATGTTCGAAGAACATGGATGGAAAATACCAACTACATGGGATGAACTTATGAGCCTGTGTCAGGAGATACAGAATGCAGGAATCCAGCCATTTTATTTTGGATTTAAAGATACATGGACTTGTCTTGCACCGTGGAATGCGGTTGCAGTAGATCTTGCACCTGCAGATGTGTGTGCACAGGTGAACCGCGGAAAGACAACATTTTCGAAGGAATATAAAGAAGTGGCAGAACGTATGCTGGAGCTGCTTCCATATGGACCGGATGACCCGTTTGCATATGATTACAACGGGGCATGTACGGCGTTTGCAAAAGGTGAATCCGCAATGTATACGATCGGAAGTTATGCAATTCCACAGATCCAGACGGTGAATCCGGATATGGAGATTGATTCATTTGTAATGCCGGCAAGTAATAACAAAGAAGAAAATAAGTTGAACTCAGGAATAGATCTTCAGTTCTGCGTAATGCAAGATTGCAAAAATAAAGAGGCAGCATATGAAGTGTTAGATTTTCTCCTGGAAGATGAGAATGTACAGGCATATCTGGATGCGCAGAAGGCGGTTCCTTGTAAAGAGGGAGATTTTGAACTGCCATCAACCCTTGAAGGAATGAAAGAATATATAAAAGAAGGGAAAATGTCTGACTACCAGGATCATTATTATCCATCGGAAATGGCGGTAGACGCACAGATCCAGACATTCCTGATGAAAAAAGACAGCAAGGCATTTCTTAAGAAATTTGATACAGACTGGGTAAGATATAATCGTGATATTATCCGTAAAGTGGAAGATTACGAAAAATCGCATAATGACTAAGATAGATAAGTTACTGGTAATACGGAAGTTCAAGGAGTTAGTACGATGAAAAAGAATAAATTAAATGATAGAAAGCGGACATTTCTTCTGATCACGATTCCGATTGTTGCATTATTTTTCTGCTTCAATACGCTGCCGCTGATCAAAGGTGTCATCTACAGTTTTACCAATTTTAAAGGATACGGAAATTACGACTGGGTAGGGCTTCGTAATTATAAAGATCTGTTTACCGATTCCAGAGTCGGAGGCTCATATATCTTTACATTTAAGCTGGCAATTGCGGCGACAATTTTGACAAATGTATTGAGTCTTTTGCTGGCACTCGGACTAAATAGTAAGATTAAGTTCAAAAGCGCACTCAGAGGTGCATATTTTATCCCGAATGTACTGGGAGCACTGGTGGTAGGATATATTTTCAACTATTTCTTTACGTATATCCTCCCTGTATTTGGAAAAATGATCGGAAGTAAGACATTTAGTTCCAGTATGCTTTCGAATACAAATCTTGCGTGGATCGCGATTGTGATCGTGTGTGCATGGCAGTCGATAGCAATGAACACAATCATTTATATTTCGGGACTTCAGACGGTTCCGGAGGATGTATATGAAGCAGGTGCCATTGATGGCGCCACAGGATGGAAGAAGTTCAGGAACCTGACATTTCCACTGATCATTCCATTTTTCTCTATTAATATGGTTCTGAGTGTGAAAAACTTCCTGATGGTATTTGATCAGATCATGGCATTGACAAAAGGAGGTCCTGCCCAGAGTACAGAATCCATCTCATATCTGATCTATAATAACGGAATGAGTGGCGGACAGTTTGGATTCCAAAGTGCAAATGCAGTTATTTTCTTTATTGTGATTGTAGTGATTTCGGTAATGCAGTTGACTATCACCGGTAAGAAGGAGGAACAGTTGTAATGAAAAAAGTTGGGAAAGAAAGAATAAACTGGCCTGTAACGATTCTTTTGATCGCAGGGCTGATCACTGTAATATTTCCATTATATATGACTGTTGTCATTGCGCTGAAGAAACCTTCCGAAATGACGAATGATATCGCAGGAATCTTATCGCTTCCAAAGCATTTCAGTCTGAGTAATTTTACAGAGGCGATGAAAGTGACAGATTTCTGGAACTCATTGGGAAACAGTCTGCTGATCACAGTTGTGACGGTAGTGCTTGCAATGCTGATCCATTCACTGCTTGGATATGCAATTGCAAGAAATAAGGCACATAGTAAATTTTATAAGTTTATTTACTTTTATGTTGTCAGTGGTATGTTCGTACCTTTTGCAATCCTGATGATGCCGGTCGTAAAACAGACAGCGCAGATGGGACTTGCGAACAGAGCCGGAGTGATCATCTTATATCTGGTATTTTATATGCCGATGAATGTGCTGTTGTATTCCGGATATCTGACAAACATTCCGGGAGCGCTGGAAGAGGCAGCATGCGTGGATGGCGCAAGTACATGGACCACTTATTGGAAGATCATCTTTCCAATCATGAAACCAATGCATGCAACGGTTGCGGTTCTGACAGCACTTGGAACATGGAACGATGTTATGACACCATTGGTTATTATGTCAGGCACAGGAAAGAACACACTGCCGCTGGCACAGCTTAATTTCCAGACACAGTTTGGAACGAACTATAACCTGGCATTTGCCTCTTACCTGTTGGCACTTCTGCCGATCCTGATTTTCTATCTGATCTGTCAGAAGCATATCTTGAACGGTGTGGTAAATGGAGCTGTAAAATAAAAAAATACAAATCGGACCAAAGACATAAAAAGGAGACTGAAAGATGGGAATTGTTTACAGTAAAGCAGACAGGACATTTACAATACAGACAAAGAATACAACGTATCAGATGCAGGTGGACCCTTATGGGTTCCTCCTGCACCTGTATTATGGAAAGAAAACAGATGGAAGCTGCATGGATTATCTGCTGACGTATTATGACAGGGGATTCTCTGGAAATCCGTTTGATGCAGGGGATGACAGAACATATTCTATGGATGTACTTCCGCAGGAGTATCCTTCCTATGGAACCGGAGATTACAGAAGCACGGCACTGATCATCGAAAATGCAGATGGAAGCACAGCGTGTGACCTGCGTTACCGTTCGCATCATATTTTCAATGGAAAATACAAGATTCCGGGGCTTCCGGCAGTCTATGCGGCTGAGACGGAGAGCCAGACACTGGAGATCGTAATGGAAGATGCGGTTACAGGCGTAGAAGTTACATTGCAGTATGGTGTGCTTCCTGATTATGATGTGATCACAAGAAGTGAGAAGATCGTTTATCGTGGCGAAGGAAAGATATGTATCAGGAAAGCGCAGTCTGCATGTCTGGATTTTGTTCAGGGGAAATATGATCTTCTGACATTTTACGGAAGACATGCAATGGAGAGAACGATGCAGAGAGAACCGGTCGCACATGGAAGTCATGTGATCGGAAGTGTGAGAGGAACTTCAAGCCATCAGTATAATCCGATGATGATCCTTGCGGATGAGCATACGACGGATCAGTATGGAAATTGTTATGCGATGTCTTTCGTATATAGTGGAAATTTCAAAGGTGAGACATTGAAAGATCAGTTTGGACAGACACGTGCGCTTATGGGGCTGCAGGATGAGATGTTCTCGTATCCGCTGGCAGAAGGAGAAACATTCTATACACCGGAGGTGCTTCTTACTTTTTCCGGAAGTGGAATGAACCTTCTTTCGCAGAATCTGCACAGATGTATCAGACAGCATATCTGCAGAGGAAAGTACAAAGAAAGTGTCCGTCCGGTTCTGGTGAACAGCTGGGAAGCTGCGTACTTTGATTTTGATGGTGACACCTTATATGAACTGGCAAAAGAGGCAAAGAATGCAGGCATTGATATGCTGGTGCTGGATGACGGATGGTTTGGAAAACGTGATGACGATAACAGCGGTCTCGGGGACTGGTTTGTCAATGAGAAAAAGCTTGGGGGGACACTGGGAGATCTGATAAAGAAGATCAATGACCTGGGTGTAAAATTCGGAATCTGGGTGGAGCCGGAGATGATCTCTGAAGACAGTAATCTGTATAGAGAACATCCGGACTGGGCACTTACTATTCCGGGAAGGAATCCGGTTCATGCAAGAAATCAACTGGTGTTGGATTTCTCAAGAAAAGAAGTTGTAGATCATATATTTGACCAGATCTGTAAAGTCCTGGATCAGGGAAATATTGAGTATGTAAAATGGGATATGAACCGGAGCCTTATGGATGTGTTCTCAAGAGGAACCGAAGATCAGGGAAGGGTCATGTATGATTACGTTCTTGGATTATATGATTTTCTGGAAAGGATTGTGACAAGATATCCGGATCTGCTGATCGAAGGATGCAGTGGCGGCGGTGGAAGATTTGATGCCGGAATGATGTATTATACACCGCAGATCTGGTGCAGTGATAATACAGATGCATTGGACAGATTGCAGATCCAATATGGTACTTCATTCGGTTATCCGGTGTCCGCAGTGGGGTCACACGTATCAGCAGTGCCGAATCATCAGACCGGAAGGATCACATCTCTGCATACCAGAGGTGTAGTGGCAATGGCCGGAACATTCGGATATGAATTGAATCTTGGAAAACTTTCCGAAGAAGAGAAGCAGGAGATCCGGTTACAGGTAGAAGAATACCGGAAGTTCGCACCGCTGATCCAGACGGGACTGTACTACCGGTTGTCTGATCCTGCAAGGGAGGAATATGCAGCATGGGCATTTGTATCCGAAGATCAGAAAGAAGTTCTTCTGAACGTCGTACTGCAGGAAATTCATGGAAATATGACCGTGAATTATGTAAAGCTTCAAGGATTGAAATGCAGTGCGATCTATCGTGACACGGAAACAGGAAAGAGCTATAATGGTGCAGCACTTATGGAAGCAGGAATTCCGATGCCTGTGGAAATGGGAGAATTCAAGGCATACCAGATGCATTTGGCAGCAGAAGAGTAGAGTATAAAAATGGAAAAAAGAGTAGAAAAAAATAATAGTATTTTTCAATATAGGTTAGAGAAACATCATGATGAGCTCAGGTGGCTTTACATGGAACTTTATCAGAATGATGATATGTTCGCGGAACTGTGTTCCAAGATGTATGAGTATTACAGACACCGGAGTATCAAACTAAAAGAAAGAGATGCGAAAAGAGAGAAGGAAGCCGGCTGGTATCACAGGAAAGACATGCTTGGTATGATGCTTTATATAGACAATTTTGCGGGAAATATGCAAGGTGTAAAAGAAAAAATCCCGTATTTGAAAGAATGCAACATTAATTGTCTTCATCTTATGCCTTTCCTGGATACGCCAAAAGGAAGATCTGACGGCGGTTATGCAGTGGCAGATTTCCGTAAGGTACGTCCGGATCTCGGTACGATGAAAGATCTTGCAGAACTGGCAGAAAAGTGTCATGAGGAAGATATCAATGTGTGTATGGATTTTGTTATGAATCATACGTCAGAAGATCATGAATGGGCAAAACGGGCAAGAGCTGGCGAAGGAGAGTATATGAGCCGGTATTTCTTCTATGATAATAATGAGGTGCCGGAGAAATACGAGGAGACAGTACCGCAGGTATTTCCGACAACAGCCCCTGGAAACTTTACGTATCTTCCGGAGAACGGCCATTATGTAATGACAACATTTTATCCGTATCAGTGGGATCTGAATTACCGCAATCCGAGAGTGTTTAACGAGATGATGTATAACTTCCTGTATCTGACAAATCAGGGAATAGATATTGTAAGAATTGATGCAGTGCCATATATCTGGAAAGAAATAGGAACCACCTGCAGAAATCTCAAACAGGTACATACAATCGTCCGTATGATGCGTATGATTGCAGAAATTGTATGTCCGAGCGTATTACTTCTTGGTGAAGTTGTAATGGAACCGGAAAAAGTAGTGCCGTATTTTGGTACGGTAGAAAAACCGGAATGTCACATGCTTTATAATGTGACTACCATGGCAACGACCTGGAACAGCATAGCGACACAAGATATCCGATTGTTGAAAAAACAGATGGATATTCTGAATCACCTGCCGAAACAGTATGTATTTTTAAACTATCTGCGCTGTCATGATGATATCGGATGGGGACTGGATTATGAGACCCTGAAACAGTGGGGAATGGAAGAAATCCCACATAAGCGTTACCTGAATGATTATTTTACGGGAAAAATAGCGGGCAGTGTAAGTCGCGGAGAATTGTATAATGATGATCCGGTAACACAGGATGCACGTTTCTGCGGGACAACTGCATCTATGTGTGGAATTGAAAAAGCTGGATTTGAACAAAACAAAGAAGCGATGGAAACTGCGGTCAGGGAAGATCTTATGCTGCATGCATATATGTTGACACAGTCGGGTATCCCGATGTTATACAGCGGCGATGAACTGGGGCAGGTGAACGACTATAGTTATAAAGAAGATCCTGCAAAATGTACAGATTCAAGATATATCCATCGTGGTAAGCTTCGCTGGGAGCTTGCAGAGAATAAGAATGATCTCACAACCGTTCAGGGAAGTATCTTCCAGACTCTTGACCGGCTGGAAAAGATCCGCAGACAGGAAATAACATTTGATAAAGATGCAGATGTGTATACATACGATGTGCATGATGACAGTATCCTTTGCATATTACGTGAATATAAGGGAAGAAGATTTTTTGGAATATTCAACTTTAGCGATCAGGAGAAGACAGCGTGGATGCAGGAAGATGGAGTATATCGTAATCTGTTGACGAGTGAAAAGATGGAATTAAAAGATATAAGATTAAGAGGGTATGACTTCCTTTGGTGTGAAAAATAAACTGGCCGGCATGGAAATGTTGCAACTGGCTGTTTGGACATGTCCACTATCGTGCTAATATATTCAGCAGAATTTATTTTTCTTTATATATTACAGCAGGAAGGAAGAGTACAATGAGTACAAATACAGCTACAGGAAAGACAATGCATAATGATAAGGTGAAGAATCTGGTGATCACTGCATTCTTTACAGCAATTACATTTCTCGGGATCCAGTCTTTCAGGATTCCGCTTCCGGCAGCAGTCGGAACACCGTTTCTTCATTTCGGACATATATTTGTCGTGATGGGATTATTACTCCAGGGAGGAAAGAGAGGAGCCGTATCCGGAACACTGGGACTTACCATCTTTGATATGTTAAACGGATATATGCAGGATGCACCAAAGACTTTCGTTGAGACGGCGCTGAAGTGTCTGATCGTCGGAGCGCTCTTTGTGATGCTGAAGAAAAAGACGGCCGGTGATAAAAAGAGAGAATACGGAGCAGCTATGATCTGTGCCGTGGTTTACGGATGCATCAACGTGATCATGGAATTTATTATGGGAACCATATCTATGATGATCATGGGAAGTGGATTCGCAGCAGCTGCAGTGGGAGCATTTACATCACTCCCGGCTACGGTGATCAATGCAGTCTTTATGGTGATCGCAATTGCGGTTCTGTACCAGCCGGTGAAAAAGATCTATGTGCGCATGGCATAAAGCCAGATAGTGGATAAAAATAATGAATGGAACAAAAAGAGCGGATACGCCGTAAGTGGTGTATCCGCTCTTCTGATATCTAAATTTGTTATTCTTATCCGAAATATCTCTTAAGAAGTCCTTCGAAAGCTCTTCCGTGTCTAGCTTCATCTTTAGCCATCTCGTGAACAGTGTCATGGATTGCATCCAGATCAGCAGCTTTTGCACGTTTTGCAAGATCGAATTTACCAGCTGTAGCTCCGTTCTCGGCATCTACACGCATCTCAAGGTTCTTCTTTGTGCTGTCTGTAACAACTTCGCCAAGAAGCTCTGCGAATTTAGCAGCGTGCTCAGCTTCTTCCCAGGCAGCTTTTTCGTAGTATAATCCTACTTCCGGATAACCTTCTCTGTGAGCAACTCTTGCCATTGCAAGGTACATTCCAACTTCTGAACATTCTCCTTCGAAGTTTGCTCTTAAGTCAGCTAAGATGTCTTCGCTAACGCCTTTTGCAACACCTACAACATGCTCTGCAGCCCATTCTCTTTCGCCTGTCTGCTCTTTGAATTTGTCAGCTCCAACGCCACATACTGGACATTTTTCTGGTGCAGCTTCTCCTTCGTAAACATATCCGCATACTGTACATACAAATTTTTTCATAGTGTTAATCTCCTTTTCTTTTTTATATAAAAATTTTTTTGGTGCTAAATCATTCATAAGGATTGGTTAGTGTTGGTTCCTTATGTTTGCTAAATTAATATTAGTAATTGTTACTGATATTAATTTAGCATAATCTTTTGTGTTTGTCAATTAGTTTTTGATAAATTTTATTATTTATTCTCATTCATTTTCTTTGCACATTCAGCACAGAGTCCATGGAAAAGAGTGGTGTGTGATTCGATGATTCCGTCGAAGCATGCGTTCGCTTCTTCGTTCACTTTCTGGATATAAGAATCACCCATTTCCAGATCGAATACATTTCCACAGCTTGTGCATACTACATGGTAATGAGGTTCGCAACGTCCGTCAAAACGGTCACCACCAACAGGGGTCGGAATCCGAAGTGCTTCGCCGATATCCGCCAGCAGATTCAAATTGCGGTAAACGGTTCCAAGACTGATGTTTGGAAATTCTTCTTTAATATGAAGATATACCGTATCAGCTGTTGGATGAGCGGTGGTATGTGCTAAATAATCTTTGATAGAGGCCCGCTGTTTACTATATTTTAAAGCAGCCATAAAATCCTCCTTTCAATAATGATAACAATTACTATAATTGATATATTTACAGTATAATCGGAATGATATTATTTGTCAATAAGAAAGAAATAATGTAATAAAATGTAACAAATTAAAAATAAACGGTATGCGAATAAAATGATTAAAACAAGATAAAACTTGACAATATAAGGATGAATGATATAATTAAAAACGTAACATATGTAACAATTCTGTAATAATTACAAAAGATAAGAAAACATAAAAGGAGGAAATTTATGGATTCTATTCTTAAAAAAGGATTGTGCCTGGTTACTTTAACTGGAATGATAGCAATATTTCCGGCATCTGTACATGCAGCGGATCTTGGAACAGGAGAGTATTCAGATATGGCATTTGCAAATGTTCACTCATTTTTATATGTAAGAAGTGAGCCGACAACAGCAAGCGAATGGGTTGGCAAATTATATCCGGATTACGCAGCGAAGATTATCGGCCCGGCAGGGGAGTGGACGAAAGTTCAGTCGGGAGATGTCACAGGATATGTATATTCACAATATATACGTGTCGGAGATGAAGCACAGCAAAAAGCAGAGGAACTTGTACAAAGAGCAGGAAATGTGGAGAACGCATTTACCTATGCTGTATCAAGAGAAGATGAAGCGGCGGGATTCCAAAGAGAAGCCGCTTTGGGACAGACGAAAGAGACAGGAACCGGACAGGCGGTTGTAGATTATGCATGTCAGTTCATTGGCAATCCGTATGTCTGGGGAGGAACCAGCCTTACAAACGGGGCAGACTGCTCTGGATTCGTCCAATCTGTATTTGCACATTTCGGAATATCACTTCCACGGACAACGTGGGATATGGAACATGTAGGGACTGCGGTCAGCTATGACCAGGCAGTTCCTGGTGATATCATCCTGTATAACGGACATGTGGGCATTTATATGGGAAATGGACAGATTGTGAATGCAATTAACAGCAGAAGAGGAATTGGAATACTGCCGGCGACGTATACGAGTATTGTTACGGTACGGCGGTTAATATAAACGAAAAGTAAACGAAAAGGGCCGGGGGATTTTTAAAAATCCCCCGGCCCTTTTCGTTATCCACACTATCCACATAAGAGATGAGGTTATCCACAATGTACAAATGTACCAAAAATATACTTTTATTTAATAAAATGAAGAAAATCCGGAAAACTTATCCCAAATCCGAAAAATAAGTTATCCACACGAAAATAGCAAAAAAATGTAGAAAAATGGGGATTTCCACAAAGTTATCCACGTTATCCACACCCAAAGTGGGAAAAACGGGGGATTATTCGGGGGATAAAAAAGAACGGACGTTTTGTAAGGTTGTTATAAAAATGACATTTTGTTGAAAAAATACCGAAATCATATTGACTTTTAAGTAGTCAAATATTAAGAATAAATTTGCAGAAAATGTTTACACAATGATAAAAAGCTACTATAATGGAAACACTGAAACAAAAAGGAGGCGATAAGATGGCACAGATTACAAAAGACATGACATTTGGTGAGCTGCTTTCCAAATATTATTCTACATGTCCAAAGCTTGTTGATGATCTGATGGAAGCAGGAATGGGTTGCATCGGATGCCCACATTCTCAGATGGAGTCTATCGAAGAGGGAGCTATGGGACACGGAATTGATCCAGACCTTTTAGTTGCAAAATTAAATGCAACACTGGAAGCAAGCCAGGCATAATATAAAGAATCATACAGAACTGCCAAGCAGGATAATGTTTGGCGGTTCTGTTTTTTTATACCATAGTATGTAAGAGTAGCTGCTTAAGAAAAAAGACGGATCAGGAAATTTAAACATTTCCTGATCCGTCTTCAGAATTTTCGCTGCATATTACGAAAATATGATCCGTATTAAGTTCCAGAGTGTGTCATACATTTTGCAGAAAGCATGTTGAGACACTCATTAGATATTAGCGAGCTGCTGCACAGCATTGCCTGCAATAAATGTATCACAGTGTTCTTCCAGGAATGCAAAGGTTGCTCCGGAAGCCTTCTCCAATGCGCCGTATTCAGACAACATATTGCAGATACGGTTGAAATCTGCAGTTGTATGATCGGACTGTGCAAGCGCAAGAAGATACATATCTTCCTGTTCGTCTTTGTATAGCGTGTTGGAACCGTGGTACATAGGAGCCAGCAGATGAGCGGCTTTCAGTACATTTTCCATAACCGGGAATGAGAAGAGACGGATACTGCTTCCGCTGCTTTCCTTTTCTCCGGTGTCATCAGAAGCCGGCTTTTTCGCCTCCACAGATTTTTCTGCGTGTGCTTCGAATGATTCCTGAACCTTTCCGAGCAGATCAAGTAAGCTGTCTGCTCCTTCCAGTTTGCCCGGTGCATTTTTCTTCTTGGCATCGGCAATGGAAGAAGGTGCAAATTTTGAAAATCTAGTATCGAGTTCCTCCGGGTCCTCGACTTTCGTAATTATCAGCACAATCGAGTCGGCGGAAGGTATCGCTTCAATCATCAAAGGAATATCTTCAGCTTCAAAGCCGAATTCGAAGGCTGCCTGTTGCATCATATCGCGGAAAAGTGATTTGGCTTTTTCGGTTCCGTAGGCCAGTTCGCTGAGTTGGAGCTGACGGTCGGCCAGGTCGGCGCGTGTCAGGGTACAACGGATCTGGTTGTCACTGATTTTTTCAATCTTCATAAACATCACTTCCTTCTAAAATAGTATATCATACAAAATGTTTGATGTTCAATAAATTTAATATAAAATAAAAAGGACTTGATTCTTAAAAACTTATCGGATATAATGGCACTACTAGAAGATAGTTTTCCCTGATAATTGTGTTTTAGAACAAAAGGAGGGAGAATTTCTTGAATTAATTTTAAGATCCGGTTAAGAACCAGGATCGCACATTTTTATTTCCGTTCCACGTTCCGGGTGGAGCAGATCTATCAATGGCAAATCAGATAAACAGCCGTTTCAGGCAAAGATTTCAAAAGAATTACAATACTCAATATTATAAGCAAAATCTTAGAGAATTGCGAATACTCATTTACACAAGTCAGAATATTAAAAATTATTATTACTCACTATTTTTATCTCGTATCACATGATGATAACTTTATGAACCAATGTATATAATGCCGGGACTATTTTCTAGTACACGAATTGTTGCATAAAAGGACGAAGATTGTATCACGAGCATCTCCATGACCAGAAATGTATGTGACAGTCACAATTATCGGCCGGCATAAAAGGAGGAACTCACATGGGGGATAACAATGAACTCAGAAAAATGTTCCAGGAATTAACAGGCTATGAACAAAAGAACATCAGTCTGAAGATCGATGGACTGCCAGCCAGCCCCATGCAAATTGTACAGGCGCATACGATGTGCGAGACACAGACGTATATGAGAGATTATGTACTCAATGATAAAGGTGATGTAAAAGAGTTGTGGTTTCACAATATTGAAGAAAAATAATAACAAAATAACGGAAAATATGTAAATACCCCGCAGATAAAAACAAAAGTTTTTACAGTAAAATATGCCAGAGAAAGCCAAAAATAACAGGTTTTCTATATGAAAATGTCGAAATATAATGACGTGCAACCTTCGGTTTGTTATAATGAGACCTGTAGGAGGTGCAGCATGAAAGACAAGAAAAGTTATGGCCGCACGCATGACAGCAGAAGGAATGCAGGTGAAAACTCTCGAAGAAGATCTGGTGCGCAGACCAGTGCAAGAAGAAGTTCTCCGTCAGACACAAACCGGCAGATAAGAGACAGAGATATGGAAAGACGTCAGGCAGAAAGAGCTGCGCGGATACGACGAAAAAGAAGAAGAAACCGTCTGATAAAGCTTGTCCTGTTAATCATATTAATAATTTTGGCAATAGCAGGAATATTCTTATGGAAACGGTATAGTCCAACAAAAGAAACATATGATATGAAAAAATATTATGGAATAGAAAAGAGTGGACAGCTTGGAATTACGGTTGACAATCAGGTTGTAGATGCACAGGGAATATTATCCGATGGAAAAGCGTACGTCTCATATGAAATCGTAAGAGATTATATCAACAGCCGTTTTTACTGGGATTCGAATGAGAACAAACTTTTATATATGCTTCCAAAAGATATGATATCTGTAGATGTAGGAAGTAAAGATTATCTGGTATCCAGAGAGAAGAAGAGCGAAGATTACGTCATATTAAAAACAGATGGAAACACAGCATACATTGCATTAGACTTTATCCAGCAGTACACCAATATGGATTATGAAGTGTCCAATAAGCCAAATCATGTCATGATCCGTACAAAGTGGGGCAAGACAGATGTAGCAACGGTCAAGAAAGATACACAGGTCCGTTACCGTGGCGGAGTTAAGAGTCCGGTGCTGACAGAGCTTAAGAAAAAAGACGAAGTAGTGATCGTAGAAAGCGAAGAGAACTGGAAAAAAGTCCGTACAGAAGACGGTGTGATCGGATATGTACAGAACAGAACTCTCAAAAACGAAGAAAAGAAGAACATTACAAGAGACTTCGAAGAGCAGGATTACACAAGCATATCCAAGGATTATAAGATCAATCTGGCATGGCATAATGTAACAAATCAGACAGCTAATAATGCACTTGCCCAGAGACTTTCGCAGACAAAAGGAATCACAACACTTGCGCCGACATGGATCCATGTGGCAGATACTTCAGGTAATATCACATCGATCGCATCGGCTGATTATGTAACCTATGCACATCAGCAGAATGTAGAAGTGTGGATGACAGTCAGGGATTTTGACGGCGGAATCAATACCGAACAGGAATCCTATGATCTGTTAAGTCATACATCCAGACGAGATACACTGATCACACAGCTGATCGCTGAAGCACTTCGTGTAGGTGTCGATGGTATCAATGTTGATTTTGAAAAAATAACGGAAAAATGCGGAGAGCACTATATAGAGTTCATCCGTGAATTATCCGTAAAATGCAGACAGAACGGTCTGGTCCTGTCAGTAGACAATTATGTTCCGAAGAGTTATAACACGCAGTATGACCGTAAGGAGCAGGGAATCGTAGCAGATTATGTAGTGATCATGGGCTATGATGAGTATTTTGCAGGTTCATTAAAAGCAGGTCCGGTATCTTCCTACAATTATGTAAAAGAAGGTATCGAAGAGACGTTAAAAGAAGTTCCGGCAGATAAGATCATAAGCGGTATTCCGTTCTTCACACGTCTGTGGAAAGAGACGCCGAAGACGGCCGAACAAAGATCGGGTGAAAAAGGAACCGAAGCAGCAGATTATTCTATGAATGTAGAAAGTGAAGCGTATGGTATGGATACAGCACAGTCACTGGTAACACAGGCCGGTGCTGAGACAAGCTGGGACAAAGACAACGGATGTAATTATGCAAGCTGGGAGACCGGCGGAGCAAAATATGAGATCTGGCTTGAGGATGAAAAATCCATCGAACCAAAACTCAAGCTCATACAAAAGTACAAGCTTGCAGGAAGCGCTGAGTGGGCTCTTGGACAGGAAAATACAGACATCTGGAACCTGATCCAGAAATATGTAAACTAATAAAAACTAAATAACAGATAAAATGCCTCCGGGAGACATATAGTAGAACTATAACACTCCTGGAGGTATTTTTATTTTGCGCAGAAAAATAGAACTGATGGTATTACTTCTGATCCTGGCAGGCCTTCTGTCACTTAGTAAGAATCTTCAAAAATATGTATCCAGCGGAAATGTTGTTGCAGCTGGTAAAGTGATCGTGATCGACAGCGGCCACGGAGGAGACGATCCCGGAAAGATCGGGATCAACCAGGCAAAAGAAAAAGATGTGAATCTGAAGATTGCAAAAAAGGTGAAAAAGAGACTGAAAAAAGAAGGATGGAAAGTCGTAATGACAAGAGAAGAAGATGTAATGCTTGGGGATGCCCAAAAAGGGAACCGGAAGATCCATGACATGAAAGCCAGAGTAGAACTGATCAATAAGACGATGCCGGCTATGGCAGTCAGTATCCATCAGAACAGTTACCAGGAGGCTGAGATTCACGGAGCACAGGTATTCTATTATTCACATTCGCAAGACGGGAAACGGATGGCAGAGACGATACAAAGAGCACTTTTGATGGCAGATGAAGAGAATACCAGACAGGCAAAAGCCAATGATACATACTATCTGTTAAAACGGACAGAAGTCCCGACGATCATTGTGGAATGTGGATTCTTAAGCAATCCGCAGGAAGCAGAAAAACTGACAGAAGACGGATATCAGAAGAAGCTTGCCCAGGCAATTACATCGGGAATCATAGCTTGTGTGGGTAACTAGAGTGTAGTATAATGAGACACATGGAAACAATTATAAAAAAAATAGATAAAAACCATGAAAATACAGATATTATAGGAGAAGCAGGACGGATCTTAAAAGAAGGAGGACTGGTAGCATTTCCGACAGAGACCGTATATGGTCTGGGCGCAGATGCATTGAATGAAGACGCAGCAAAGAAGATCTATGCCGCAAAAGGAAGACCGTCTGACAATCCCCTGATCATCCATATCACGAACATGAAAGCACTGGAAAAGATCGTCTCAGAGATTCCGGAAAAAGCAAAAAAAGTTGCTGAAAAATACTGGCCGGGACCGCTTACGATGATTTTTAATAAAAGTGATATCGTACCATATGGTACAACCGGAGGACTGGATACGGTTGCTGTTCGTATGCCGGTGCATGAGATCGCAAGAGAAGTGATCGATGCAGGAGGCGGATATATTGCAGCACCAAGTGCCAACACATCCGGAAGACCAAGCCCGACAAAAGCAGAGCATGTGGCAGAAGACCTGACGGGAAGAATTGATATGATCGTCGATGGCGGACCGGTCCAGATCGGTGTTGAATCGACGATTCTTGATGTAACCGTAGAGCCTCCGATGATCTTAAGACCGGGAGCTATCACAAAAGAGATGATGGAAGATGTGATCGGAGAAGTAACTGTAGATAAGACCCTGATCAAACCAGACAGCAAGACAGTACCAAAGGCACCTGGAATGAAGTACCGTCATTATGCGCCAAAAGCAGATCTGACGATCATAGAAGGACCGATGGAGAAGGTTGTAGAAGAGATCAACCGCCGTGCAAAAGAAAAAACAGATGCAGGTTACAAAGTCGGCGTGATCGGTACCGAAGAGACGGTAGACAGCTACCTGTCCGGAGATGTAAAATGTATTGGAACCAGAGCCGATGAGACAACAATCGCAGCCAATCTGTTTGGCATTTTAAGAGAGTTTGATGACGATGCCGTAGACTTTATCTACAGCGAGTCATTTGACACTGCAGGTATCGGAAGCGCGATCATGAACCGTCTTTTGAAAGCCGCAGGACATCATATAGAAACATTGGTATAATGAATACAGTATAAGGAGGAAAAGATGTCAAAAGTACAGGTTATGGATCATCCACTGATCCAGCACAAAATCAGCTATATCAGAGATGAAAAGGTGGGCTCAAAAGAGTTCAGAGAGATCGTTGGGGAGATTGCATCACTGATGTGCTATGAAGCAACAAGAGATCTGAAATTAGAAGACGTAAAGATAAAGACACCAATCTGCGAGATGACAGGAAAAGAATTAAGCGGTAAAAAACTGGCCGTTGTTCCAATCTTAAGAGCAGGACTTGGTATGGTAGATGGTATGTTAAGAATGATCCCATCTGCAAAAGTAGGCCACATCGGACTTTACAGAGATCCGGAAACATATGAACCAGTAGAATACTACTGTAAATTACCGGCAGACTGCGACGAAAGAGATGTATTCGTAGTAGATCCGATGCTTGCAACAGGCGGATCCTGTGTAGCTGCAATCCAGATGCTCAAAGATAAAGGTGTAAAAAATATCCGCTTCATGTGTATCATTGCGGCACCAGAAGGGGTAGAAGCACTTAAGAAAGCACATCCGGACGTAGATATCTACATTGGAGCACTGGATGATCATCTGAATGAGCACAAATATATTGTTCCAGGACTTGGAGATGCAGGAGACCGTATCTTCGGAACAAAATAATCTTGCCAGATAATAAAAGGAGAGACATATGGGCGATAAAAGAACGGATTATATAAGCTGGGATGAGTATTTTATGGGCGTTGCAAAACTATCCGGAATGCGCTCCAAAGATCCGAATACGCAGGTGGGATGCTGTATCGTAAGCCAGGATAATAAGATCCTGTCGATGGGATATAACGGACTTCCAACAGGATGTTCCGACGATGTATTTCCATGGGCACGGGAAGGAGAGAATCCTCTGGATACAAAATATGTATACACCGTACACAGTGAACTGAATGCGATCCTGAATTACAGGGGAGGAAGCCTTGAAGGTGCCAAACTGTATGTTTCTTTATTCCCGTGTAATGAGTGTGCGAAAGCGATCATTCAAAGTGGAATCAAAGAAGTCATCTATGACTGCAACAAGTACGAAGGTACCGCAGCGGTCATGGCTTCCATGAAGATGTTCGACGCCGCCGGAGTGAACTATCATAAGTATCACCGGACAGAGCGGGAGATTAAGATTGATCTGTAGAAAAATGTAAATGTAGTTCGTCTACAGGGAGCTGCCGGTGGCAGGGACTCAGGACGGATGAAAATATGGTGAAAAACAGGAAGTAGAAATTATGCTCCATGAAGGAGATAATTCTGCTTCCTGTTTTTATACCAAAGTATGCAAGAGAAGCTGCCGGTGGGAGGTTCTCTGCATATCTTAGAATGTGTCTTAAAATCTTTGTAGTTATTTATAAAAAATCCCAAGTTTGGAATGATGTAGATAAAAGAGAATAAAGTTTGATAAAAAAATATATAAAATTTTGATCGGACACTGTAATATCGGCATCGGGAAGGTATATATGGATAGGAAAGTGCTGTATAAAGTTATCTAAGAAACATGGGGAAGGACATAAAAAAGAGGGACGTGACATAAAATGAAATAAAAAAGTGGAGAAAATTTATGAAAAAATGGTGCGTAAAAATCGCAGTAAATTTCCTGATCCGGGCAATCGTAGGGCTTGCAATCATATTTTTTGTAAACGAATATCTTGACGGGCGGGGGATTTCGTCCGGTGTAGGCATGAATCCGGTGACTGTTTTGACATCCGGAACCCTTGGAATTCCTGGGGTTGCATTGCTTTACGGGATAACTTTTTATCCATTTATGTAAGGGTTGCACAAAGATTCTAAAGATTCAAAAATGGCATAGACAAATGTAAATGTGCCGTTATATAATCGTCGTACAAGTTACGGAGGTAGCTTGTATCTGATTTGTAGTTCTTGTTGATAGATTCAAATGATTCAAGTAATTCTATGCCGTATCGGCAGAAGATTCAAACATTTTCGGAAAAATGTTGAAGGAGGGATAGTATGTGGTAAGCAGAAATCTGGTGATTTGTGACCAGGAAGAAAGGTATGCAGCCGCACTTGCCGGATTCTTCATGAAGAACCAGGAACTGGCACTTGGAGTGCAGGTATGCAGCAGCATCGCACAGGCTCTGAAGATTCAGGAAGCTGCACCGATCGATATTCTACTGATCGGAAGCACATTTCCAAAAGAAGAGCGGGCGAAGGTAGAGGCCGGTAACACATTTATACTTGTACAGTCAGAAGACGTGGTGTGTGAAGGCCGGGAGATGGCGGTCAATAAGTATCAGTCCGGAGAGATGATCATGGCGGAAGTCATCGGACAATGCGCGCAGGCAGGAGAGCCGGAAAAGCTCTTTCTTGGAAGTGGCAGAAGACAGGATGTCCGGATCATCGGAATATTTTCACCGGTACACAGAAGTAAAAAGACCGGGTACGCACTGCAGATGGGAAAGAGACTTGCGAAGACACAAAATGTGCTGTATCTGAATCTGGAAGTGTACGGCGGGATCGGAGGACATTTCCCCGGGAACGGGCAGACGATCGCGGATGCATTATATTATGCAAGACAGGAAAAGAAGCACTTAAGAGCTGCACTTGCAGGCATGGTAAAACATATGGGGGCGCTGGATTATCTCCTGCCTATGCGGATGTCGGAAGATCTGAAGGCAGTAGGGATCAATGAGTGGATGGCGTTCATAGAACAGATTGCAGTACAGAGCATATATGAAGTACTGATCCTGGATATTGATGAAGGAATCCGGGGCGTGTATGAGCTGCTCAGGATGTGCAGTGAAGTGTATGTAGCGACGATGAAAGATGAGGTAGCACAGGCCAAGGTATTCCAGTTTGAAGAGGAACTGCATCTGATGGGTTACGAAGATGTCAGAAGAAAACTTGTGAAAAAAGAACTGGAAGACTGAACACAGGAGATGAAGGGATGAAAACAGAATGATAGCAGCAGAACAGCTCCATGCGAGGATACTTTCAAGGCTTGATCTGTCACGGGATCTTGAGGATGAAGAACTGACGGAATTAATCTATGAAGTCCTGCAGGAAGTATCACAGGAAGAATATCTGACACTGGATCAGAAAACAATGCTTGGAAGAGAATTGTTCAATGCGTTCCGGAAACTGGACCTGTTACAGGAGTTCCTGGAAGATGAAGAGATTACGGAGATCATGATCAACGGGACGCAGAATATATTCATTGAAAAAGCGGGAAGACTCTTCCAGTCGGATAAAAGATTCCTGTCGAAGGACAAGTTAGAAGATGTCATCCAGCAGATCGTGGCGGGCTCGAACCGTCTGGTTAATGAAGCATCACCGATCGTAGATGCAAGACTTCCGGACGGGTCACGAGTGAATGTGGTGCTGCCGCCGGTGGCACTGAACGGACCGATCGTTACGATCCGGAAATTCGCAAAAGAAACCATCACCATGGAAAAATTAATAGAATGGCAATCCATAGACTCTGAAGTATCTGGGTTCCTGGCTGCGCTTGTAGCCGCCGGATACAACATATTCATAAGTGGAGGAACCGGATCCGGCAAGACCACTTTCCTGAATGCGTTATCGCAATATATTCCAAAAACAGAACGTATCATTACGATAGAAGACAATGCAGAACTTAAGATTCAAAATGTAACGAATCTGGTCAGTCTGGAAGCCAGGAATGCGAATGTAGAAGGAACCGGTGAAGTAACGATCAGGGATCTGATCAAGTCGGCACTTCGTATGCGCCCGGACCGTATCATTGTGGGAGAAGTTCGCTCGGCAGAAGCAATCGATATGTTACAGGCGCTTAATACCGGCCATGACGGGAGCCTTAGTACAGGCCATTCCAACAGTCCGAAAGATATGTTAAGCAGACTGGAAACGATGGTGCTTATGGGAATGGACTTGCCGCTGCCGGCGATTCAAAGGCAGATCGCATCGGGGGTAGACATCATTGTACATCTTGGAAGACTACGCGATAAAAGCAGAAAAGTCCTGGAAGTAACGGAGGTGCTGGACTATCACGAAGGAGAGATCCGGCTTCAGACCCTGTACCGGTATGAGGAGGTGACGGATGCGGGAACAAAAGAACAAGGACATGATGGAGGAAGTGTCAAAGGATACTGGAAAAAGGTTCAGGAACTTACTCACTGTGAGAAGCTCATGGCAGCAGGATATTACCAGAACGGAGCGGTTAAGAGCAGGTGCGAAGGCAATGATGATCCAGATGGTGACGGCGTGGCTCTATTACCGGAGTGTCTGGGCAGTGATCGTACTGATGCCGGCAGGCATATGGATGTACCGGGAATTCCTGAATGAGGAATGTAAGAAAAAGGAACAGGAATTCCAGAAGCAGTTCCGGGAGATGATCCAGACCGTATCGTCAGCTCTGGCAACCGGATATTCGGTAGAAAATGCATTTTATGAGACGCAAAAAGAGCTTCAGGTCATGTATCCGCCGCAGGCACGTGTTTCCAAAGAATTACTTATAATCGCCCGGAAGCTGCGTATGAATATACCGGTGGAACAGGTACTGGAAGAGTTCGCCTGTCATGTGCCGTCAGAGGATGTCAGAAGCTTCGTGACCGTATTCGTAACGGCGAAAAAAAGCGGCGGGGATATGATCGGCATCATTAGGAATACGACAAACCAGATTGGTGACAAGATCGAAGTAAAACGGGAGATCGACACACTATTATCGGCAAAAAAGTATGAATTCCAGATTATGTCGGCGGTGCCGTATGGAATCATTGGATATATGTCGCTTAGTTTCCCGGAATTCATGGGACAGCTGTATGGAAATGTATTAGGAATCGGGGTGATGACGGTATGTCTGTTGGTTTACGGAAGCGCTTATTATCTGGGTGTCAGGATCCTGAGAATCGACGTATGATCCTGGTGGTTCTGGCAATCGTTATATTGGGGATCGTACTGGTATGTGCAGATGGAGTACATTCAGCAAAGCAGATAAAACCAGCAATAGAACGAAAGACCTATGGAAAAGGAACACGTACAGAAGAATTAGATATCAGGATCGGATCAGATGATAAAGGCAAAACAGAAAAGATAAGAAGCAAAGTAGAAATATCAGAACGCCGGTATACAGAAAAAGAAGTCCAGGAATTATTTGACCGTATCATACGACGGATGGACCGTATGATCCAAGGGGAGAATGAGACGCTGGAACACGTAGATCACGATCTGGATCTTATGACGGAGGTTCCGGGAGAACCGGTGAAGATACGCTGGATACTGGACCGGTATGATGTAATGAACAGCCGGGGAGAACTGCAGGAAACAAAGATAAAAGACGAAGGAGTAGCAGTAAATATCACGGCGGTTCTTAGTTATACTGGGGATGAAAAGGAACAGAAGATTCATCAGTTCTGCGTTCCGGTGTATCCCAAAGCAATAACTGGAGAAGAAAAACGTATTCAGACAGTAAAAGAAGGATTAAAGGAAGCAAATGCAAAAGATCCTGCAAAACCGGTAGTACAGCTTCCAAAAGAGCTGGATGGAAGAAAACTTACGTATTACCGTCCATTTCAATACAGGGGGATCGTGGTTATCGTGATGGGAATCCTGATCGGAGGATTACTGATCGCACTAAAGAAGCAGAACCAGGTCAAAGCACAGGAAGAAAGAAAAAAGCAGATGTTAAGAGACTATCCAGAGATCATCAACAAGCTGACGCTCTATCTGGGGGCAGGCATGACGGTCAAACGTGCATGGAGAAATGTAGTAGAAGCATATGTAAAAGATATCAAAGAGACAGAAGATATAGAAGCAGACAGACGGTATGCGTATGAAGAAATGAAGAAGACCTGCTATGAGATGGACAGTGGTATGACGGAAGCGCAGAGCTATGAGAATTTTGGAAGAAGATGTGAGGTGCAGGCGTATATACGGCTTGGGGCACTGTTATCACAGAACCTGCGGAAAGGTACGAAGGGATTGACACAGCTTCTTAAGATGGAAGCAGTGCAGGCATTTGAAGACCGCAAGGCACAGGCAAAACGACTGGGGGAAGAGGCCGGAACGAAACTCTTACTTCCGATGTTCCTGATGCTGGCGGTGGTGCTTGTGATCGTTATTGTACCGGCGTTTTTCTCGATGCAGATATGATTGAAGATAAGAGAAAGGAAGAAAATATATGTGGAGAATACGATATGCATTACAGGTATTAAAAGACGACAAAGGAATCGGTGTGGTAGAAGTGATACTGATTCTGGTGGTACTGATCGGTCTGGTCATCATATTCAAAGACCAGCTGACTTCACTGGTGAATTCCATATTCGAAAAGATCACAAGCGAAAGCTCCGGTATCTAAAAGGTGAAGTGACGGTATATCTGACACTGGTATTTGCGCTGATCATGTCACTTGTGACAGCACTGACGGAGAGTGCTTCGATACAGATGGCGAAGAATTACAGGCGGGCAGATATGAACCGGGCGATGGAATGTGTATTCGCAGAATATCAGAAAGAATTACTGGAGCAGTATGACTTATTCGGTCTGGAAGCAGGATATGAAACCGGCTCTTACAGTGAAGAGAATATTAAGAACCGGCTGGCCTATTATGGCGCAGACATGGATAACGAGATCAAACGGATCGAGCTTTTTACAGACAATCACGGACAGGCATTCATCCGGGAAGTAGGAAAATACATGAAGCACAGATATGGTGTGTCATGGGCAGACCAGTATCTGGGAAATACATCACTGTGGAAACACCAGGAAGAACAGGCGGGGACATTTGGCCGGGAAGAAACCCTTCAAAAAGAGACTTTGGAGTCATTATTAGAAGAACAGGAAGCGGAACTTCCCACAGAAGAAAACCCGATGGCACATGTCGGTGTATTAAAGAGCACACCGATATTAAACCTTGTCTTACCAAAAGACAAGCAGGTATCTGAAAAGAGAATCGCACTATCAGACATGCCGGAAAAGAGACAGAACCAGACCGGATATGGTTCATTTGAAGATGTAGAAAATGATGGGAATACTCTGTCATCTGTCCTGATGGGTGAATATGCACTGGAACACTTTGGGGCATTTACTGAAGCAGCAAAAGGCGGGGCACTTGACTATGAACTGGAATATATTCTGGGTGGAAAAGAAAGCGACCGGGAGAATTTGGAAGCGGTGGCGAACCGGCTGGTTATGCTGCGGTTTGTGCCAAATTACCTGTATCTGCAGTCAAGCAGTGCGAAGCAGGCAGAAGCAAGAGCGCTGGCCGGGACACTGTGTACGTTGCTGGCAGTTCCGGCGATTACGGAAGCTGCTGCACAGGGGATCCTTCTGGCGTGGGCATATGGGGAATCCGTGATGGATGTACGCACACTCTTTAGCGGGAAAAAAGTGACAGCGACCAAGAATGATGCCAACTGGCAGTTGTCATTGGCAGGCCTTATGAAGCTTGGAACCGAAGAAGACGGTGGGGCATCGTCCGATATGGAAGGCGGCAATGGATATAAAGAATATCTCCGGATACTTTTATTCCTGGAAGGAAAAGAGACAATGGCGGTCCGGTCAATGGGAATGATTGAAAAAAATATGCAGACCCTGTACGGACAGCCGGGATTCCGGATGGATTACTGCGTAAGCAGGATGGAAGTGGAGACGGTATGCAGATTAAGAAGAAATGTACAGTATCAGTTTCAGACTTATTATGGATACCAGTAAGAAGAACAGAAAAAGAAAGGGATAATGCTGATGGAACAGCGTATTTTCTCAAAGATATAAGAGAAACATGTAACAGAAAAATTAATGGATCTGAGGTGGATACGGATGCCCTTTCAGGCATCAAAGTAATTCCCTGAGAAGTACTAAATATTAAGAAAGGAGAAGGATTCGCAAAGCATTATGAAAAAATCGATACTACCACCCTCACAACCTATCTACAAGTATCATCCAGAGTCTGGAAGGGTATCCTTATCCGCCTCAGAAAAGAAGTGTATTAAAGGCAGTATAACGGTAGAAGCATCCATTGCCGTACCGGTTTTCTTTCTGGCAGTGGTGACGGTGCTGTATCTGCTGGAGATGATGGCAGTACATACCGCGGTCAGAAACGGGCTTCAGTATGCAGGAAAAAAAGCAGCAACCGAAAGCTGTATGACCCAGGTCCTTCTGCCGTCAAAGATTGAGCAGGATGTCACCGAAGCAATCGGGACAGGACGGCTGAACCGGAGCATTATAGAAGGCGGAAGCGGAGGTATCCATTGTCACAAATCCAGAATGTCGGTCCGTACCGGGATTGGACAGCTTACCGCAGAATACCAGGTCCGGATTCCGGTACCGATGTTCGGAATTGCACCTGTGAAATGCAATGAGACGATGAAGATCAAGACGTGGAGCGGTTATGAAAAAGAAGGACTCACCGATCAAGGCGAGGAGACGGTATATATCACCGAGACCGGAACTGTATATCATAAGAATCTGAAGTGTCCGTATCTGGATCTGTCAGTCCGGATGGTAAGCGGAAGTTCAGTAACCGGACTTCGCAATGAAAGCGGTGGGAAATATTATCCATGTGAGCGGTGCGGAAAAAAGAACAGTACAGGAGTCTTCATAACCGGGTATGGAGACCGCTATCACAGTGAAAGAAACTGCAGTGGATTAAAAAGAACCGTACAGGCGGTACCATTGTCAGAAGCAGCCGGAAAGGGGGCATGTTCCAAATGTGGACAATAAGTAAATGTGTAGTCATGATTATCTTAAGTGTGTTATCGCTTATGGATTATAAGATACGGAAGGTACCAAGAGATGTGCTGGTTAGCTGTCTGGCAGGTGCTGTAATCTACCGGATTGTATTTGTAAGGATAGACTGGCGGCTGGCCCTTGCGGGGGCACTGGTGGGCGGCATCTTTGTAGGAATCAGTAAGTTTACAAAAGAAGCAATTGGATATGGGGATAGTTTTGCTATTGTAATTCTTGGAATCTATCTTGGTCTATGGGGACTTCTGGAAGTGCTGGCAAGTGCATTTATTGTGCTTGGGCTTGCCGGGCTATTTACGTTTGTAGTACAGAAGAAAAGAGGAAACTGGTCATTGCCATTTTTCCCGTTCCTTACGGCCGGGTATCTATTGAGTGTAGTAATTGGAAGATGGTAAATATATGCAAAAAACATATGACAGAAAAGTATATCTGAAAGGAAATTTTACAGTAGAGATGTCTTTCCTGATGCCAATGATCTTATTCCTGATTATGGGCTGTATTCTGGCTGCTTTTTATTATCATGATAAGAATGTCATTGCTTCAGCAGCGTACGAAACAGCAGTAGTAGGAAGTACCAAAGCAAGGGAAAAAGATGGTGTCAGTGAAAGTGAATTAAACCGGCTATTCTCCGAAAGAGTCGGACGCAAATGCATCCTGTTTTCCGGGGCGAAGGCATCCTGTACCGTAACGGATGAGAAGATACAGATAGAGGCCACTGCGAGAAAAAAGCGAATGTCATTATCGGTAAAAAGCGAGGCTGCCATTACAAAGCCTGAGAAACATATCCGGGATATGAGAAGAATAAAAAAATTAGGGAAGAAAGTGAATGGAAGGGGCAGAGAAGATATGAAAAAGTTGGGGATTAAGATGAGAGGCGGAATATAATGGAACGGAAAATTACGATTGAAGAACACGTATTATATAAAGAGGATTATCAGATGAAGATGCTGAAAGCAAATTCACTGGAAAGATTCTTAAAAGTTGGCGGACGGGGCATGAATGGAAGTAGTTATTATGACTATGACGTCAGCGGAAAGCTGTCGTTAAAGGCGATGTATGCAAGAGCAAAGCTTCAGACGGAAGACATACGGCTTCTGCTGGCACAGCTTGGCAATGCAATCCGGGAGACGGAAAAATATCTGCTGGATAAAGACTGCATTCTGTTAGAACCGGAGTATATCTTTTTCGAAGAAGGAAGCTTTTATTTCTGTTATTATCCACCGGCACAGCAGGATATATGGGAAGCGTTTCATGTGCTGACAGAGTATCTGGTAAAGGTGGCAGATTATCAGGATCAGGAATGTGTACGTCTTGTATTCCTCCTGCATAAAGAAACGATGGAAGAAAACTACAGCCTGGAAAAACTGATCGAAGCATGTCAGGAAGAAGCAGAAGAAGAGGACAAAGGTAATCCGAAAAACAGACAAAAGAATATGTTTCCGGATATGCCTGCAGATAAGCAGGAAGATCTATTTGATGACAAAAAAGAAGAATCTACCGGCTTCCGCTACGATACAAAAGAGCATGACTGGATCTCGGAACAGGAGATGGGAAGCTCCATCATGCGGGAAACCGATAATCTGTGGTCGCCTGTAAAACGGTTCTTAAATAAACACAAAAAAGCAAAATGGGGCGAATGGGATGGCCTGCATATAGAGGAAGAGGAACTGTGATGAGGTATAGCAGGAATGTAGAAAATACTGCAACAAAAAGTTGACAGAAAGTGTAAAAATGGAATGGGAAACAGAGAAGAAATGTTGTGAGAAGTCCATTAACTTATGATATACTGAAAGAGACAGAAAAAAAGACAAAAAAGAATATCTGGAAAGGTGACGACGCGCGTAATGAATAAGAATACGATCAAGGCACCTTGTACCGTGATTCTGGCAGCAGCGAATATCATCGTGTTTCTGGGACTTTCTTTCTTTGGAATGACAGAGAATAGCGGATTCATGCTGGAGCACGGCGCAATGTATGCCCCATATATTGTGGGACGTGGGGAATATTACCGGTTATTCACCAGTATGTTCTTACACTTTGGTTACGATCATCTGTTCAATAATATGATTGTGCTTGGGACAATGGGATGGGTTCTGGAAAGCGAGATAGGAAAGATAAAATTCCTGATCATATATTTCGTAAGTGGATTAGCAGGGAACCTGTTATCCTTATGGATGCAGATACAAACCGGAGATCTGGCGGTATCTGCAGGTGCATCCGGAGCAATCTTTGGCGTGATCGGAGCACTTCTGTATGTGGCAATCCGTAACCGCGGACACATCGGAGATGTATCCGGGCGTGGACTGGTCTTCATGATCATATTGACGCTGTACTATGGATTCACAAGTGGAGGCGTCGATAACATGGCGCATATCGGTGGACTGGTGGCAGGATTCTTCTTAGGTATTCTCCTGTATTGGAAGCGCAATCGAAAACGTTGTACCGGTACCGGGAGTGGAATCTAACGTAATCGTACCATGATGGGCAAGGATGATACGTCTGGTGACAGCCAGACCAAGTCCTGTTCCGTCAGCCTTATGTGTAATAAAAGGTTCAAAGACAGAAGCCTGATCTTCCGGTTTGATACCACAACCGTTATCTGTGATCGTGATACACAGCATGGATGAATCCTGTGGATCCAGGGAGACAGATAAGGTGATCGCTGGTTTGGTGACAGCAATACATGCATCATGCGCATTACGCAGCAGATTCAGAAGAGCCTGACGCATCTTCAGTGAATCAACGGATATAGATGGCAGATCTTCTGTAATCAAAGAAGAGAATTCAATATCTGTATCCACAATCGAAGAAGCAAAAGACAGAGCAATCCGGCGGAAGAAAAGACTAGTGTCAATTAAGTCCAGTTCTAATCGTTCGCTGTTATTGTAAGAAGATAATTCTTCTAATAATTGCTTCATGTATTCAATATCCTGATGGAGTTCCTGCCAGTGGGTAAATGTATGGACTTCCGGGTGTGTGGATTCAATGAGTTGAAGTGTGCTGTAGACAAGCGTCAAAGGATTCCGGATTTCATGACTGATTGCACTGACTTCCATACGATGAGACTGTAAAAGTCTTGAAATCAGCGCTTCGTGCTCCGGACTTTCCTGCATAATCTGTTGTAATTTGTCATAGTCTGTCGAAGTTAACATAATAGATACCGCCCCTTTCTGAGGTATCAGTTTAGCATCGGCGGTTCAAATAATCAATCAAAAAATATATAGAAAGAAGGACAATTTTATGAAGGATGATAATTGTATTTTTTGCAAACTTGCAAATGGAGAAATCCCAACTGCGACATTGTATGAGGACGATGACTTCCGTGTCATTCTGGATGCAAATCCGGCAGCAAAAGGACATGCATTGATTCTTCCAAAAGAACACTATGCGAACCTGTATGAACTGGATGATGAGATCGCAGGAAAGTCTATGATCCTTGCTAAAAAGATGATCACAAAGATGACAAAGGTTCTGAATTGTGACGGTTATAACATCGTTCAGAATAACGGGGAAGCTGCAGGTCAGACAGTATTCCATTATCATGTACACATGATCCCAAGACACAAAGATGACAAAGTAGGTCTTGGATGGACGATGAATGAATTAACAGAAGAAGATAAAAATGATATTTTGTCAAAGATCTAATTGGCAGAAGACTGGAGAGTAAAGTGGGAAAAGAGTTCATAAATGATGCTGCCTTCATAGAAGCATATGAAGAATACTTCGAAGTAGTCTATGAGGAAGCTTATGATTACTCTGGAAACCATCACGTAGCAGAAGAAATTGCGCAAGAAGTATTTTTCATAATACTGACGCATACCAGAAGTGCAGACAAAAAGTATGTGCTTAAGTGGATGCTGATGACAGCAAGATGCAGGGCACTGAATTATTTAAGGGATAATGGCCGTCTGGTTCCGATGGAGCTTCTTTCGGTGGAAGACGATAAGTATCCGATAGAATTCTTAGAAGAAAGTTCAGAAGATACAACACTCGAAAAGATAAGAAATGAACGTTATCAGGAATTAGAGGCGCGTATCTTCCATGAGCTTAATGAGAAGAACCGGAGATGGTACGATGCAGTTACTATGACTTATTATCTGGGAATACCGCAGAAAGAAGTTGCGGAAGAGATGGGCATTACCCTGTATGCACTGGAAGGTATGTTAAAAAGAGCAAGAAAATGGCTGGTGAAAAAGTATAAAGCCCAGTATGACCACTTACGTGATCTGTAAAAAACAGGTGGCTGCAATAATACCACCTGTTTTCTATACCAAAGTATGCAAGAGAAGCTGCCGGCGGCAGGTTCTTTGCAGCATTTATTTTCTGGCAACGGATTCAATCAGATCAATGATCGTATCGATGGAATTCTGCTGAGGAGAATTCTTCATTGCTGTAATGTATGTTTCACGGTTCTCGTAGAGATCTGTGATCGCATTAAGAAGAACATCATGATTCAGTTCCTCTTCTTCAAGGACAACACTGTAGCCCTGACGCTCAAAAGAACGGGCATTTAAGATCTGGTCGCCACGGCTTGCATTAGCTGACAGCGGAATCAGAAGATTTGGCTTATGAAGAGCAAGGAGCTCGCAGATTGCATTGGCACCGGCTCTTGAGATTACAAGATCAGTCAGAGCAAACAGATCCTTCAATTCATCTTTGATGTATTCAAACTGTGCGTAACCTTTCAGATCTTTCAAAGATTCATCAATCTTGCCTTTACCGCAGAGATGAACAACCTGGAAAGACTTAAGGAGTTCCGGAAGCACACTTCGAACTGCATCATTGACAGCAACAGAACCAAGACTTCCACCGACAACCATAATAACCGGTTTGTCGGAAGTAAAGTGCAGAAATTCCAAAGCTTTATACTTATCACCGGATAACAGCTCCTGACGAATCGGAGAGCCTGTCAGAACAGCTTTTCCGTCAGGAAGATGCTTCATGGTTTCCGGGAAGTTACAACAGATTTTCACTGCTGAAGGCATGGAAATCTTATTCGCAAGACCGGGTGTCATGTCGGATTCATGGATAATGGTTGGTACATGACGACTCTTACCGGCAAGGACAACAGGGACAGATACGAAGCCACCTTTTGAGAAGATAACGTCCGGATCAAGGACCTTAACAAGTTTCTTTGCTTCGCCAAGTCCTTTTAATACACGGAATGGATCGGTAAAGTTCTGAACGCTGAAGTAGCGGCGTAATTTACCAGATGAGATTCCATGATACGGAATACCGAACTGTTCGATCAGTTCTTTCTCAATTCCGTTATAAGAACCTATATAATGAATATCATAGTTTAATTCTTTCAGGCGCGGCAAAAGAGCAATGTTAGGAGTAACATGACCGGCAGTGCCGCCACCGGTTAAGATAATACGTTTCATAATTACCTCCAAGACTTAAGTCGCATTGACAGTTCAATGCGTGTAGTTAGTTGTGATGCGATAGCGGTACTTACAGGGTATCCAAGCAGCGCATACTGACATCATGTTATACCTATATTATACTTTGTTGAAAAAATAGGTCAAGAGTTAACTGTTAATAGCAAAGCAGGTGAGAAAACGTAAGGTTATTATTTACGGACAGGAATTTTTCAAATCGAAAATTCCATACAATACGGTAATAACATAAGAAAAATGGTATAAAATCTCCGGGGAAGAATTGAGGGAAATAGAAATGAATGAAAAGAAAGACGAATTTAAAGAATGGGTAGTCAGTACGTTCGATAAAGAGGCCGAACAGGAACTCCGTCGTCTGCAGGAAAAAGAAGAAAAGTTTGAAGTGCCCGAAGGCGTCAAAGAAGCCGTATTCGAAAGACTGCAGGAACAGCTAAGAGAACGTAATGAACGCAATGCCAGTCGTCAGGAAGTGGAAGAAGACGGGAATATCGTCAGTCGTCAGAATACGGAAGAAAATGATGATAATGTCGATTGTCGGAGTGTAGAAGAAGCCGATGATATCATTAACCGTCAGAATGCAGAAAAAGTGGATGACACCATCAATTGCCAAGATGCGGAAGAAGCCGATGATATTATTAGCAAGTTGTCACCGGAAGACCGTGAAGCACTGGAGCTTGGTCGGAAGATGATGAAGGCAGAGATTGGCGCAACTGCGAATGATCGTAAGAAGTCCCGCGGCCGCAAGAGACCATTGAAAATCTATATGGCACTGGCAGCGGTCATCATATGCGTACTGGCAATGGGAATCACCAGCATCGGTGGCCCAGAGCGTGTTGTAAGGATGGTACGGCAGGCTGTTGGGGATAGAGATGTGGAGAAGACGAGTAGAAGTAAAAAAGTGAAAGTACTGGAAAGCGAAAACGAGGAAGAAGCATATGAAGAAATTAGAAAAAATATAAATACAACGCCAGTAAGAATTGTATCTGTTTCTCAAGGGCTTAAATTTGAACGTATGGTATATGATAAAGAGAGCCAAGTAACAGAATTATTATATAAATACGGAGAAAAAACAATAGCTTATTTTATTAATGCAACATTTTATGAATCCTCTTTTGGAATTGATGTTGAAGATCAAGTGTTAAAATCCTTTAATAAAAATGTTGATGGATATAACATATTAGTAAAGGAATATAAAGTGGCGGAAACGTCAGAGCATAGATGTGCAGCTACATTTGAAAAAGATGGGATAAATTATTATATAATAGCAACTATGAATAGTGAAAAATTTGATGAAATTTTAAATAATTTAATTTTTTCTAAATAAATGCGACAGTTTTTTAAGAGTTATGTGTTTATATATATGAGGGACAAAATAAATAAGTGATTGGAGGTGAAATATGAAGAAGAGAATAGTGTCAGTGTGTTTGGCTGTTTTGTTAATGGGTGGTTTGTCTATGACGGCTACACAGGAAGCAAAGGCCGCTGATGGAAAAGTGATTGACGGCTCAAAGTTGACACACGAAAGTGATATGGTTGGATATAATACTAAAATGACCAGAGGAGCTGATTTATTAACCGGATATTCCAAAATTACAAAACTTGGAAAGGGAAAAATCTATGCTGGTGGAACAACAATTGCGGCACAGACAATAGAGAGCGTTCAAATAGGAGTGACTGTAGAAAGAGCCAAGGAAGAAGATACATCATGGGAAACTTATACCGGATGGAAAAAAGAAAACTTGAATACAGATAGAGTTGCTTCTAATAGAACATTGTATGTAGATGGCGGATATTATTATAGAGTACGCTGTATACATGTGGCTAATAGCGATATGAGTAGTTCCTTCACCGACGGTATCTACATCGAATAGCCAACTCTCACAAGTATAAGAGAACACTATTACAGAAAAAGAAGAACAAAAAGAATTACGAACAGAAAAAAGAGATCACATTTCTAAGATAAAGAGAAGAGTTTAGAAAACAACAAGAAAACAAAAAAACAAGAACAAACCAGAAAAATTAGGCGAAAGCCTTAATTGTTTGGGCAAACGAAGGACGTATACGGTGTATTAAAATTATAGAGATACAGATAGGAGATTTTCGTTAGGAAAATTTATAAATTTTTTAAGGCAATGTCAGAAAATTTTTGAGAAATTAATTAAATTAAAGAAACGTATATTAAATATCAAATTCCAAAATAAATGTAAGTGCATCAATTCCGGTAGACGTAATAAAATAATTGAATATGGAACTTATCAACAAGAAGATTAAAATTATTTATTAACTACGTAAACTTGGAAAACATATTATCGAATGCTCAGACGCAGAGAGAAAGAAAATATAAAAAATTACCTAAAATTACCTAAATTACCAAAAAGGATGCGGTTCTCCATCAGGGGGACCGCATCCTTTCGTTTCAGCAATATTACAATTGTGATTATGCATTTCTAAGAAGCTGCCAGTGGCAGGTTCTCTGCACTATTATTCTCCAAGTGCCTGTTTTAAAGCTTTGGATAACTGGTCTGGGCAGGATGTTGGTCTTGCGCCACATGTTGTTCCTTCCAGACGTTTGATTACTTCGTGAGCGTCCATTCCTTTTACAAGGCTGCTGATTCCAGATGTGTTACCTGCGCATCCGCCTACGAATTCTACATTTGCAATTTTATCTCCGTCAAGTTCTACGTGGATAAGACGTGAACAGACTCCAGTTGGTTTATAATCCATGTTAAGTTCCTCCTGTTAATATTTCCGATTGTTTCTGATGGCTGCCGGAAACCGGAGCCATGTGACTCTGATTATAGCAGAGAATCGGGGGATTTTCCACCTATTTCGCTGGTTGAAAAGCAATTTTCTATAAGATATAATGTAGTTATCGCTTACAGATGGAAGTTGTTAAGTGTCTGTAAGGAGATGGGATGACGTGTTTTCGATATGTGAAACATGAGGTGAATATTAACAGGCAGGAGGAAATGACGATGATAGGTATTATCGGAGCAATGGAAGAAGAAGTTGCAGAGCTTAAGAAAGATATGCAGATAGAAGAAACTACAGAACAGGCAGGTATGGTATTCTGCAAGGGAACACTTGGCGGAAAGGATGTTGTGATCGTAAGAAGTGGTATCGGTAAGGTCAATGCAGGAATCTGTGCACAGATCCTGGTGAATAAGTTTGACGTGGATACACTGATCAACACTGGTATCGCAGGTTCTCTGGATGCCCAGATCGACATCGGAGATATGGTAATCTCTACCGATGCAGTACATCACGATATGGATGCAACTGTTTTTGGTGATCCGGCGGGACAGATTCCAAGAATGGATACACTGGCATTCCCGGCAGACGAAGAACTGGTGAAAAAAGCAGTGGCAGCAAATGAGAAAGCGAACCCGGATATTCACACATTTACGGGAAGAATCGCAAGTGGCGATCAGTTCATTTCCGATCAGAGTGTGAAAGAAAGAATTGTGTCATTATTCCATCCAATGTGTTGTGAGATGGAAGGTGCAGGTATCGCACAGGCTGCGTATCTGAACAAAGTTTCGTATGTCATCATCCGAGCTATTTCGGACAAAGCTGACAATAGTGCGACGATGGATTATCCAACCTTCGAAAAGAAGGCAATCGCCCACAGCGTAAGGCTTATGAGAGAATTACTTCCGATGATTTAGAAAATGCCGGAAGACCGCAGGTTTTATAAATTGACAGAACGTGCAGAAAACTGACAGGAACCGTCAGCGGCTGTGCGAAATATGGAGAACGAATATAGGAGCCCTCTCTTTTGATTTACAGTATAATGCAAATCAAAAGGAGGGCTTTTATTATGCTGGAAATGATAATGGACAAGAAGTTGTTGTTCGTGCTGATGGGAATCTTTGCGGGAATTGGAGTTGCGGACAAGTGCGTGGTAGGTATGACAATGAAACGGCTGGTGCAGGCGGCGGGAAATATGAATAAAAGTACGCATCCGCTGATGCGGCTGGTGCGGGCGAAGTTCGAGCATGCATGTATGATAAGTGACACGGTGGAAAATGTAGGAGTATTTGTGGATAAGTATCTGTATGAATATAAAATATGTGGATTACCATTACATACGGTGCGCCGGCTGGAAAAGATTTGTGCCGGACTCTGTGCATTGACGGGACTTGCAGGAGCATTCTTCTCTTACCAGCTGTATGGAATGGGGGATGCGGTGCTAAGAACAGGAGCCTGTGGCGTGGGCCTTGGAATTCTGGTATGGCTGTTCCATCTGACGACGGACGAAGAGTATTGCCTGCAGATGGCGAAGAATTATATGGTGGATTATCTGGAAAATGTATGCCTTCACAAGTATGAAAAGAATAACGGAAAAGAGCGCACCGGACGTCAGAGAATGGGAGCAAAAGTGAGCGAAAACCGGATGAGAAATCAGGAAAGCGATTCAGAAATGGAAGAAGCATATGAGGATATTGAAAATATAGAAAACACAGAAAAACAACCAGTGTCGGAAAAGCCTGTAACCGGAAATGTAACTACAATCGAAGCAATGACACCGGCATCTACGGAGAAACGGGGAAGCAGATCAAGACGCGGAAAAAGAAAGAATGAACCAACCAGGGAAACCGCCAGAAATCTTGAAAGAGCAACAGCAAAACTTGCCGAAGCAACCAAAAGTGGGAGGCAGTATGAGGAGGAATATGAGGCGGCAGAAAGTAGAAGAAGGGATGCAGAATATAACGCGGAAGAGGTTGCAGAAAGAGAGAAAAAATATGCAGAATATGAGAAGACTACAGACACTGGAAAAACTGGGAAGAATCATGCAGGATACACTGTGGCGGAAGCATTTGGAGATTCTGGTGAAAATACAGGACAATCAACTGTCAACAGTGATAACCAGTCCCCGGAGATCCCGCCAAGTATCGAAAAAGAATTGCCAAAAGAAGAGATGATCCGGCAGATATTGCAGGAGTTTATGGCATAAATAATGATGATTTTGAAAATTGCGTAGAAATAGCAATTCCAAAAATCATAGTATCCAAAAAAGCTGTAATGCACATAAGATGCGTACAGCTTTTTTGTTTGCCGTGCGTTCGGAAGAAGCTGCCAGTGGCAGTTTAGAGGATACTCAGATAGGAGTTAAAAGCAGCAGTTTTTCTGTATCCCAGATATGTAAGAAAAGCTATAGACAGTAGTACTTTTGTATACTCAAATATACACCCCACGACTCCCGTTCAGACTTGATAATAGAAACTATATTTGTTAGAATAGAACATAATATTTTTTAGAAATGAGAGTAGCTTTAGATTGAAAGAAACGAAGAGAAAAAACACGAGTTTATTTGCAAAACTAAAGAATTACAGCGAATCTGATTATTACGCATTTCACATGCCCGGACATAAGAGAAATCTGGATCTGATGCAGGGAACTTCGCCGTACCGGATCGACATTACAGAGATCGAAGGATTTGATGATCTGCACCATGCGGAAGGAATTTTGAAGGAAGCGCAGGAAAGGGCGGCCAGGGTCTATCATGCGGATGAGACACATTTTCTTGTAAATGGAAGTACTGTGGGGATCTTAAGCGCGATTATGGGAACGACGAAAAAAGGAGATTCCATACTGGTTGCAAGGAACTGTCACAAGTCGGTGTATCATGCAATCTATCTGAATGAGCTGGATCCGGTCTATCTCTTCCCGAAGTTTGATACAGAGCTTGGGCTTAGTACGGAGATTGATGTGGAGGATGTTAAAGAGGCGCTGAGAGCGAATCCGAAGATCCGTGCGGTGATGATCGTGTCGCCGACGTATGATGGCGTGGTGTCGGATATAGAGGCGATTGCTGCGGTTTGTCATGAAGCAGGGTGCCCGCTGATCGTGGATGAAGCGCACGGGGCACATTTTGGATTCCATCCGTATTTTCCAAAGAGTGCGAATATGTACGGGGCGGATCTTGTGATCAACAGTCTGCATAAGACGCTGCCGGCACTGACGCAGACCGCACTGCTTCATGTGAATGGGAATCTGGTGAACAGGCGTAAGGTGAAGCGGTATCTGGATATGCTGCAGACGAGCAGTCCGTCGTATATATTGATGGCTAGTATTGATGCGTGTATTCATGCAGTGGAAAAGACACAGGAAAAACAGGAGACGGCAGGAATCGAAGAGCAGGCACAGGAAAAACAAAAGATGTCAGGAAGCGAAGAAAAATGTAACGATAGAGAATTCGAAAGACAGACATCAGGAATGGAAGATGGTAATTCTGGAAATGAATTGGCAGATACTCTCCTGTTTGAAACATATGTTAATCGTATTGACGCATTAAGAAATGATCTAAAGCAGCTACAACATTTAAAGATTATACAGACGGATAACATAGATCACTATGACCGTTCCAAGTTTGTAATCTCAGTAAAGGACGCACCGTTATCCAGCCATGAATTGTATGAGATTCTTCTAAAAAAATATCACTTGCAGATGGAGATGCTGGCAGGGACTTATATGCTTGCGATGACGACGGTGGGGGATACCGAAGAAGGACTGAAGAGATTAAAAGAGGCGTTGTTTGAGATTGATACATTTATCTCAGAGAGTGACAGAGAATGCAATAAGAACAATGCTTCCATGCCGGACTTCGTAGGAAAGCAGCCCGCGCTTGAAAAAGTCTGGACAATTGCAGAAGCTGTTAATATAAGGGATGAATATGAATTTGAAGATAACAGTAAAGAGATGTCACTTGCGAAAGGACATAAAGCTAAGGTCAGTTTCATAAAATCCATAGGATACATTTCCCTGGAATATGCGTATCTGTATCCGCCGGGAAGTCCGCTGATCGTTCCGGGGGAGCGGATCTCGGAAGAAGCGGTTGAGATTCTTCAATGGTATCAGGAACATGATTTTTCGATTGAGGGGCTTCAGTCGGAAGATGGCATAGAGGTGTGGATCGATGGGTAAGATATATTACATGATGGGGAAAAGCTCATCTGGAAAAGATACAATATATAAAGAGATAAGGAAAGACCTTCCGAATCTGAAGACGCTGACATTGTACACGACCCGGCCCATGCGCGAGGGGGAGAAAAACGGAGTGGAATATTATTTTGTAACGGATGATATCCTTGAGAAATACGACAAATCTGGCAAAATGATTGAACTTCGTACATATCAAACCGTGTACGGCGACTGGAAATATGCTACAATAGATGATGGTCAGATAAATCTGGCAAAAGACGACTATCTGATGATCGGAACATTGGAGTCTTATAAAAAGACCAGGAAATATTACGGCGAGGAGAACCTGATTCCGCTGTACATCGAAGTGGAAGATGGGGAACGCCTGAAGCGGGCGATCGCAAGAGAGCAGCAGCAGGAGCATCCGGGATACGAAGAGGTCTGTAGAAGATTTCTGGCGGATCAGAAGGATTTCTCAGAGGAGAATCTTTTGGAAGCCGGGATCACAAGAAGGTATCACAATGACGACAAAGTACGATGTAAGGAAGAAATAATAGAGGTAATACAAGATGGGAAGCTTTAAAGATGTGGTTGGCCACAAAGACATATTAAAATATATCAGCAACGCAGTGGAAAATAACAGAGTGTCTCATGCATACATTCTGAATGGAGAGAGAGGTTCCGGAAAGAGAATGCTGGCGAACTTATTCGCCATGACGCTTCTGTGTGAGAGCGGTGAGAATGAGCCATGTGGAAAGTGCCATTCCTGCAAGCAGGCAGAGAGTGGGAACCACCCGGACATCATCCGTGTTACTCATGAGAAGCCGAACAGCATCAGTGTAGAAGATATCCGTACACAGGTTAATAATACCGTAGATATCAAACCTTACCAGGGACCATATAAAGTATATATCATTCCACAGGCAGACCTGATGACACCGCAGGCGCAGAACGCAATTCTTAAGACGATCGAGGAACCACCGTCATATGCAGTATTCTTACTGCTGACAGAGAATGCGGAGACATTACTGCCAACAATTAATTCAAGATGTGTCATGTTAAAACTGCGTAACATCAAAGACACACTGATCAAAAAATATCTGATGGAGAATCTGGAGATTCCGGATTATAAGGCAGATATGTGTACAGCATTTGCACAGGGCAATATGGGACGTGCGATCATGTTGGCGAATTCAGAACATTTTAATGAGATCCGTGAAGAGGCGGTACAGCTTCTGAAGCACATCCATGAGATGGAGTTAAGTGAGATTGTTGCAGCGGTAAAGAACATTTCCGTATATAAGTTAGAAATCACAGATTATCTGGATATCATTATGATCTGGTATCGTGATGTGTTGTTATACAAAGCAACAAAAGAGATTGACAAGGTCGTATTCAAAGACCAGTTACAGTATATTAAAGAACAGGCAAGAAAGAGCTCTTATGAAGGTATCGAGCTGATCCTTGAGAGCCTTGAGAAAGCGAAAGCCAGACTGAAAGCGAATGTTAACTTCGATCTGGTTATGGAGCTTTTGTTCCTGACCATAAAGGAGAACTAATCATATGACGAAGGTAATAGGCGTTAGATTCAGAACCGCGGGAAAGATTTATTTTTTCTCACCGGGAAAGCTGGATATTAAGACGGGTGATAAAGTAATCGTTGAGACTGCAAGAGGTGTGGAGTTTGGTTCTGTCGTGACAGGACCAAAGGAGGTTGAAGATGACAAGATCACACAGCCTTTAAAATCCGTAATCCGTCTTGCAACAGAGGACGATAAGAAAAAAGAAGAAAAGAATAAAGAAAAAGAAAAGGAAGCATTCAAGATCTGCCTTGATAAGATCCATAAGCATGGACTTGAGATGAAGCTGATTGATGCGGAGTATACATTTGACAATAATAAAGTGCTATTCTATTTTACGGCGGATGGACGAATTGATTTCCGTGAGCTGGTAAAGGATCTGGCGAGTGTGTTCCGTACCAGAATTGAGCTTAGACAGATCGGTGTCCGTGACGAGACGAAGATCCGTGGCGGTATCGGTATCTGTGGAAGACCACTGTGCTGTCACACATATCTGTCAGAGTTCGCACCGGTGTCCATTAAGATGGCAAAGGAGCAGAACCTGTCACTGAATCCGACTAAGATCTCAGGTGTCTGCGGAAGACTGATGTGTTGTCTTACGAATGAAGAAGAGACATACGAAGAACTGAACAGTCATCTTCCGGGAACTGGTGATCATGTAACGACACCGGAAGGATTAAGAGGTGATGTACAGTCTGTCAATGTACTGCGCCAGCTGGTAAAAGTTGTGGTGACTCTGGACAATGATGAAAAAGAGATCCGTGAGTACCCGGCGGCAGAACTGAAGTTCAAGCCAAGACGCAGGAAGAAAGACATGAAGATCTCAAAAGAAGAGATGAGGGAACTGAAGGCGTTAGAAGAAAAGAACGGAGCATCGAAATTAAATGATGACTAATTTACTTCCGAATGAACGACTGGATGATCTGCAGATCAAAGGGTATGAGATCATCCAGAGTCCGGGGCGGTTCTGCTTTGGAATGGATGCAGTGTTATTGTCCGCATTTGCAAATGTTAAGAAACACGAAAAAGCACTGGATCTTGGAACCGGCACCGGAATCCTGCCAATCCTTCTTGAGGCAAAGTATCCGGGCCTTCATTATACAGGGCTTGAGATACAGGAGGAAAGTGCAGACATGGCAAAGCGCAGCGTCCGGCATAACGGACTGGATGAGCGGATTGACATCGTAACGGGAGATATCAAGGAGGCAGCTTCTATATTCGGAGCCGCCTCTTTTGGAGTTATAACCACCAATCCACCGTATATGATCGGAGATCACGGGCTTAAGAACCAGAACGAAGCGCTGTATATTGCAAGACATGAAGCGCTGTGTACGCTGGATGATATCCTGCGGGAGAGTGCGAAGATATTGAAGGTAAAGGGACGGTTCTATATGGTACACCGTCCGTTCCGTCTGCCGGAGATCATGACGAAGATGTGCGCATACGGGATCGAGCCGAAGAGAATGCGGCTGGTCTATCCGCATATCGACAAAGAACCGAACATGGTGCTGATCGAAGGAATGAAGGGCGGCAATCCAAGGATGCAGGTGGAGCCGCCGCTGATTGTGTATAATAAGGATGGAAGCTATACGGAAGAGCTGCTAGCGCTGTACGGGATGCATGACGGGGAGAAAAAGTAAGCAACAGATGACAGACAGGGAAAGCATGAATACTAAATGTTTGTGTAGCGGAGAACGGATATATGGAGGAAAAAAGATGGCAGGAACATTGTACTTATGTGCAACACCGATAGGAAATCTGGAAGACATGACCTTCCGGGCAGTGCGGATTTTAAAAGAAGTAGATTTGATCGCAGCAGAAGATACCAGAAACAGCATCAAGCTTCTGAATCATTTTGAAATTAAGACACCGATGACCAGCTATCATGAATACAATAAGATAGAAAAAGGACAGAAGCTGGTAGAACGTCTGCAGGGCGGCGAAGATATCGCGGTCATTACAGATGCCGGGATGCCGGGAATCTCTGATCCTGGAGAAGAACTGGTGAAAATGTGTCAGGAAGCCGGAATTACGGTAACTGCGGTTCCGGGAGCCTGTGCGTGTGTAACGGCACTTACGATATCGGGGCTCGGAACGAGAAGATTCGCTTTTGAAGCATTTCTCCCATCGGACAAAAAGGAGAGACAGGCGATTCTTGAGGAGTTAAAAGATGAGACCAGAACGATGGTAATCTATGAAGCACCGCACAGACTGGTGCGTACGCTTAAGACGCTTCAGGAGACACTGGGCAACAGACGGATCAGCATCTGCCGTGAGCTTACGAAGAAGCATGAGACGGTATTTGCCACGACGATAGAGGATGCGCTTGCTTACTATGATGTGCAGGAACCAAAGGGAGAATGTGTCATGGTGATTGAGGGTAAGAGCCGCGAAGAGATCCGTAATGAAGAGAAGGCCAGATGGGAAGAGATGAGTATCGAGGAGCATATGGATTATTATCTGAACCAGGGCATTGATAAGAAGACTGCAATGAAACAGGTGGCAAAAGACAGAGGAGTCGGGAAAAGAGAGATTTATCAGGCGCTTTTGTAGGCATTGGTCAAAAGGGGACGGGGGATTTTAAAAAAAACCCCGTCCCTAATTGCATTTACCCCCGTCCCCTTTTAAAAAAACTCCGTCCCCATCGGTCACGTTGGTCAACTTGTATAGAAAAAGCCAAAAAGATTGTTCAACTTGGGCATTACCCAGGTTGAACTTTTTTTATATACTTTTTAACAGAACGACACAGGAATAAAACAGACAAAATAAAAATCAAATGTATATAAATCAGGAGGATTAAACCAATGGCAAGTTTATCATTAAAGCACATTAACAAAACATATCCAAACGGATTCGAAGCAGTTAAAGACTTCAACCTTGAGATCGAAGATAAAGAATTCATCATCTTCGTAGGACCATCTGGATGTGGAAAATCTACAACACTTCGTATGGTTGCAGGTCTGGAAGACATCACTTCCGGAGAACTGAAGATCGGAGATAAAGTTGTAAATGACGTAGAACCAAAAGACAGAGATATCGCAATGGTATTCCAGAACTACGCTCTGTATCCACATATGACAGTATACGATAACATGGCATTTGGTCTGAAATTAAGAAAAGTACCAAAAGACCAGATCGACAAGATGGTTCGTGAAGCAGCTAAGATCCTTGACCTGGAAGCTTTGCTTGACCGTAAACCAAAGGCTCTTTCAGGTGGACAGAGACAGCGTGTTGCTATGGGACGTGCGATCGTTCGTAATCCTAAGGTATTCCTTATGGATGAGCCTCTTTCAAACCTGGATGCAAAACTCCGTGGACAGATGCGTATCGAGATTTCTAAATTACACCAGAGATTAGGTACAACTATCATCTACGTAACACATGACCAGACAGAAGCTATGACACTGGGAACCAGAATCGTAGTTATGAACGCAGGTGTTGTTCAGCAGGTAGATACACCACAGACACTGTATGATTATCCATGCAACCAGTTCGTAGCTGGATTCATCGGATCACCACAGATGAACTTTGTAGATGCTACATGTAAAGTAGTTGGAGACAACGTATACCTGGTAGCCGGACCTTCAGAGATCGAGCTTCCACCATCAAAAGCTAAGAAGCTGATCGACGGCGGATACGCTGGAAAGACAGTTGTTCTTGGAATCCGTCCAGAAGATGTACATGATGAGCAGATGTTCATCGAAGCTTCTCCAAACACAGTTATCGAAGCTAAGATCCGTGTATACGAGATGCTCGGTGCAGAAGTATTCTTATACTTCGATTATGAAGGATCAAGCATGACAGCAAGAGTTGATCCTAGAACAACAGCTAGAACAGGTGACACTGTTAAATTTGCTCTGGATGCTGAGAAGATCCACGTATTTGACAAAGAGACACAGGTTACAATCACAAACTAGTATAGAGTGTTTTAAAATAACCAGTATGCAATCCGCAGGAGCTTGCGGAAAAGATATAAAGGAAGAGGACCGGGCGGTAAAAATTTCGTCAGGTCCTTTTTCATGTCAGAGTGAGTCTTGAAAATGCTTTCTACAAGATATATGTCATGATTTGTGGGAAATGTAGATTGTAGGAATGATTTTTTAGCCCCCTTCTGTTGACAGAATTTTAAAAATATAAAAAAATGGAACTATAAAAAAAGGAAAGTTGCATGGGATTACATATATTTTTGAAAAATATACTTGCTGTAGCGGAATTATCTGCTATAATGAATTCGTAATGCAACTCATTAGCGTACTAAATTGTATACAAGTATGCAAAGAGACAAAACCGAAATGGAGGATACCCAGTGTTATCGAATCAGATATTACACAAGACAGTACAGGATATTGCTGAGATTACAGGATTCGACTGTGCGGTATGGGATATGCAGGGACTCTGCATGGTAAGAACCAGTGAGAATCTGACAGAATACGAAAGCCAGATTCAGGATTTCCGCGAAGACACTTCAGAGCCGGAAGAGATGATCGAAGATGGGATCGGAATGTTCCGTGTCTATGAAGACGGAGACCAGGTCTATATATTAATGTTAAAAGGCGATACCGAAGGGATGCAGATGGCGGGCCGTATGGGAGCAAGCCAGATCCGTAACCTGCTCTATGCCTACAAAGAACGGATGGATAAGAACCGCTTCGTTCAGAATCTTCTGTTAGACAATCTGCTGTTAGTAGATATTTATAACCAGGCGAAGAAGATGAAGATCCCGGCGGAGCTAAGAAGAGTTGTATTCGTAATTGAACCAAAGAATGAAGGAGATATCCTCGTTCAGGAGACTTTGAAAGGACTATATGCAACGGGCACGAAAGATTTCGTAACTGCAATAGATGAAAAACATATCATCCTGGTGAAATCCCTACAGTCGACCGACGACTATCCGCAGGTAGAACAGATTGCAAAGGAATTGGTTACCACGCTGAATATGGAAGCAATGGTCAGCGTAAGAGCAGCATACGGAACGATCGTGGAAGAATTAAAGGATGTGTCCAAATCTTACAAAGAAGCAGACATGGCTCTGGAAGTAGGAAGGGTGTTCTATACAGAGCGTAAGATCCTGGCATATAATGAACTTGGAATCGGACGGCTGATCCATCAGCTTCCGGTATCTCTGTGTGAGATGTTCTTACAAGAAGTCTTTAAAGACGGGGCGGTTGATATATTTGAAGAAGAAGAACTGACAACCGTGTATACATTCTTTGATAACAATCTGAATATCTCGGAGACGGCGAGACGTCTGTATGTACACCGTAATACACTGGTGTACCGCTTAGAGAAGATTCAGAAGAAGACGGGACTGGATGTCCGTGTATTCGAAGATGCACTGACATTTAAGATTGCCATGATGGTGGCAGATCATATGAAATACATGAAAGTATAATCCTGTTCAGACATTTATAACACGATAGTAGGAGGATCAGAACATGCTGAAATTATATGACAAGGGAGTCTATTTACTGAATGGAACAGAAATTGTAGAAGAAAAAGAAGCAGTTGCTGCGAAGACAGGAAAAGAAGTAACTCCACAGGAAGCTGCAAAGAATACGATGGCTTATAATATTCTTGCAGCACATAATACATCAGGAAATATGGAACGTCTGCAGATCAAATTCGATAAGCTGACATCCCATGATATTACATTTGTCGGAATCATTCAGACGGCCAGAGCTTCAGGCCTTGAAAAATTCCCGATTCCATACGTACTGACAAACTGTCATAACTCACTTTGTGCGGTTGGAGGAACCATCAACGAAGATGACCACATGTTTGGTCTTACCTGTGCGAAAAAATACGGTGGAGTCTATGTACCGCCTCATCAGGCAGTTATCCATCAGTTCGCCCGTGAGATGTTAGCAGGCGGTGGCAAGATGATCTTAGGATCAGACAGCCATACACGTTACGGAGCACTTGGAACCATGGCTATGGGAGAAGGTGGACCGGAGCTTGTAAAACAGCTTTTAAATAAGACTTACGATATCAAGATGCCGGGCGTAGTCGGAATCTACTTAGATGGCGAGCCAATGAAAGGTGTCGGACCACAGGACGTGGCACTTGCGATCATTGGAGCTACATTTGGCAATGGCTATGTCAACAATAAGGTTATGGAATTCGTGGGACCTGGTGTCAGCAAGTTAAGCGCAGACTTCCGTATCGGTATCGATGTTATGACAACAGAGACAACCTGTCTTTCTTCTATCTGGAAGACAGATGATAAGATCAAAGAATTCTACGACATCCACGGAAGAAGCGAAGATTATAAAGAGCTGAATCCTGGAGATGTTGCTTACTATGACGGCATGGTATATGTAAACTTAAGTGAGATCAAACCTATGATCGCAATGCCGTTCCATCCGTCTAATGTATACACAATCGATGAAGTAAGAAAGAACTTAAAAGACATCCTTCACGATGTAGAGCAGAAAGCGCTCGTAAGCCTTGACGGAGCAGTCAACTACTCTTTACAGGATAAGATCGTGAACGGACAGTTATACGTAGACCAGGGAATCATCGCAGGATGTGCCGGTGGTGGATTTGAAAATATCTGTGCTGCAGCAGACATCATCAAAGGACACTATATCGGTTCCGATGAATTTACATTCAGCGTATATCCGGCAAGTACACCAATCTACATGGAACTTGTTAAGAATGGTGCGGTTGCTGACCTTATGGAAGCAGGAACGATCGTGAAGACAGCATTCTGTGGACCATGCTTTGGTGCTGGAGATACACCTGCGAACAACGCATTCTCTATCCGCCACTCAACCAGAAACTTCCCGAACCGTGAAGGTTCCAAGCTTCAGAGCGGACAGATCGCATCCGTTGCACTTATGGATGCACGTTCCATCGCAGCAACAGCAGCCAATAAGGGATTCCTTAGACCTGCAACTGATATGGATGTGGAATATAAAGGACAGACTTATCACTTTGACAAGAACATTTACGCAAACCGTGTATTTGACAGCCATGGCGTAGCAGATCCATCCGTAGAGATTAAATTCGGACCAAACATCAAAGACTGGCCTGCAATGGCAGCACTTCCGGAGAACTTACTCCTGAAAGTGGTATCTGAGATCCACGATCCGGTAACAACAACAGATGAGCTGATCCCATCCGGAGAGACATCTTCTTACAGATCAAATCCTCTGGGTCTTGCAGAATTCGCATTATCAAGAAAAGATCCTGCATACGTAGGCCGTGCAAAAGAAGTACAGAAAGCTGAGAAAGCAATTGAAGCAGGACAGTGTCCGTTAGAAGTATTAGACGAACTGAAACCTGTTATGGATAAGATCCATGATACATATCCGGAGACAGGAAAAGGTAATCTCGGAATCGGAAGTACGATCTTTGCAGTAAAACCGGGAGATGGTTCTGCAAGAGAGCAGGCAGCATCCTGCCAGAAGGTACTTGGCGGCTGGGCTAATATCGCCAACGAATACGCAACCAAGAGATACCGCTCGAACCTGATTAACTGGGGTATGCTTCCATTCATCACAGAGGAAGACCATGAGAACTTAAGCTTCAAGAACGGCGACTACATCTTCGTACCGGAGATCAGAAAAGCGGTAGAAGATAAGAACGCTGAGATCAAGGCTTATGTGGTTGGAGATTCTTTGAAAGAGATCACACTTAAGCTTGGTGATATGACCGATGCAGAAAGAGAGATCATCCTGAAAGGATGTCTGATCAATTATTACAGAGGATAAAGAAAAGATATAGATATACCAGGGAAAATAAACAACAGGCGCAGGACGGTTTATGACCGCCTGCGCCTGTATTCGTTCGGAGTCATTCCGAATTGCTTTTTGAATGCACCCGTCCGTAGAGACGGGTGTTTTTGCGTCCGCCACTTTTTCGGCAAAAGTATAGCCGACTTTTGACAGAAGATCATATAGTCTCTCGATACTGTTCAATCTCTCGGAAGCCCGGATAAAATAATCGGAGAGCTGATATGCGCTGTCATAATCCAGACCACCTTCTATGGAAGCCCGGGTACAGAGAGTTGTCGTAATGATAATGTTGTTCTTCAGCTGACGAAGTGCGGTAGAACCAGTAACACCGAGATGATAATTGCTGTCACTGAATTCTATGTTTTTAAATCCCTGATAGTTACCGGTCTTTACAAGATTTAGAATCTGTTCCTCAATGGCATAAGTCTGGTTGTGCTGTTCATTTTCTTTCGTCTGGTAAGTTTCTTCAAGTAAAGAGGCATCTGTTAACGTGGTCTGCATAGAGGCATCTGAAGATATCAACTGATCCAGAGTCAGCAATTCTCCATGAAGACAATAATTAAAAAACAGACATTTTTTCAATAATGAATTCATAGAAAGGCAGGGAATCTGACGGAGAAACCGGTGAAAGCCGGTACAGTCATTATTTGGAACTGTGTAGTCCCGGTATAATTGCTGCGGGTCAGATTCTGTGTACGGAATATTCGTCAGAGGTCCAAAAACAATCGTTCCGTTTTTCGGATAATCGACCTTCAATGAGCAGAAAAAAATACCATATTCCGTAGTGCAGTAGGAAATCCTTTTTGAGGAATCCAGAAGATGATCGATATATTTCTTTGAATGAGATGGCGAAGATGTTCACCGGACAGACGAAACGTGAGAAAGAACAGGAAAATGAAGAAGTAAAACAGTGGCTGGAGAGTATCATATTGAAGTGGAGGAATAAAGAAAAACTTTAAAAAAATTTATATTTTCAAGTTGACTTTTTATCCTGTATGGCATATTCTGATAATAGCTAATAAAAGAAATTAGATTTCTACAGATCAAACTTCTGCAGGAAAAAGAAAAAGCTCAGAGTCGTGACCTCTGAGCTTTTTCTATTCCGTTATGTAAGGTGGCTTATACCTTTAGGCTGGTGCCGCTAATCGTCTCTTTCCAACCATTTGCAAATAAAGTAGCTAACAATACCTGCCATTACGGAGACAATAAAAGAAATTAGAACATCCACAGATTTCACCTCCCTTCTACCGGAAGGAGTCGCGGCTATTTAAGCATATCATAATTACAAGGGATTTGGCAAAATTTTCCAGAAAAGACCAGAGAGATGTCGAGTAATCAGTTTTTGCCGATTTTGAGGAATATATTGATAGAATAGCAAGAGCCAAATAGGGACAGAGTTTGTTTTAACTGAAAGGAGGATACAAATGGCTGAATTAAAGAAACTTCCAATCGGAATCGAAGATTTTGAAAAGATTCGACAGGAAGATTTTTATTATGTAGATAAGACAAGATTGATCGAGCAGTTGCTTGCACAATGGGGAGAAGTAAATCTTTTTACACGTCCAAGACGTTTTGGAAAATCTCTGAATATGAGTATGTTTCAGCATTTCTTTGAAATCGGAAGTAAGAGAGCATTATTTGATGGATTAGAGATATCGAATAATCTTAAATTGTGTGAAGAATATCAGGGAAAATATCCAGTGGTTTCCATCAGTCTGAAAGGGATTAATGGTACAACTTATGAGGAAGCACGGGGCTTTCTGGTTAAAACAATCAATGAAGAAGCACGTAGATTGGCATTTCTTTCCGAGAGTTCAAAACTTGACGAGACAGATCAGGAACTATTAAAGCAACTGAAGAAAAAAGAAATGTCAAATGATTCATTGGTATATAGTATCAGGGAACTCACAGAATTATTGGAGAAACATTACGAGAAAAAAGTGATTGTGCTCATTGATGAATATGATGTTCCGCTGGCAAAAGCGAATGAAAACGGCTACTATGATGAGATGGTATTACTTATCCGTAACTTGTTTGAGAACGGCTTGAAAACGAATAAGAGTCTGAAGTTTGCAATTTTAACGGGCTGTCTCAGGGTTGCAAAAGAAAGTATTTTTACAGGGCTTAACAATTTCAAAATTTATTCAATTACAGATAAAAGCTTTGATGAGACATTTGGATTTACAGATAGCGAAGTAAGAGAACTCCTTGAGTATTATGGGCAGGAAGATTATTATGAGACAGTGAAAGCATGGTACGATGGTTATCGGTTTGGCGATGTAGAAGTTTATTGTCCGTGGGATGTCATTAATTTCTGTAGTGATCATCGGACAGATCCAAGGCTTACACCAAAGAATTACTGGGCGAACACAAGCGGAAACAGTGTGATCAGTCATTTTATCGAAAGTGTAAATGAGCCACATAAACTGACAAAAATGGAACTGGAACAATTAGTGAACGGAGGGATTGTCCAGAAAGAAATTAATCCAGAACTGACCTATAAGGAATTGTATTCTTCTATCGATAATTTGTGGAGTACGCTCTTCATGACCGGATATCTGACACAGAGAGGAGAACCGATTGGGGACAGATATAATCTGGTAATTCCAAACCGGGAGATACGAAATATCATTACGAATCATATCTTAAAGATGTTTAAAGAAAGCATTAAAGAGGATGGAAAAACCGTTGGCGAATTTTGTGATGCATTATTAAAACAAAATCCGGAAAAAGTCGAAAGGATTTTCACAGATTATATGAAGAAAACTATCAGTATCAGAGATACTTTTGTGCAGAAACCAACGAAAGAGAACTTCTATCATGGATTGCTTCTTGGAATTCTCGGATTCAAAGAAAACTGGTCTGTAATGTCAAACAGGGAATCAGGAGATGGATTCAGTGATATTTTGATCAGGATTGAGGATGGGGATGTTGGAATTGTCATAGAGGTGAAATACGCATCTGACGGAAATATGGAAAAAGAATGTGAAAATGCACTTCAACAGATCACAGATATTAGATATACAGAATCTCTGGAACAGGAAGGAATCCATAAGATTATAAAATATGGAATTGCATGTTATAAAAAGAAATGCAAGGTTATGATGAAAATCGAAGAATAGAACCAGACATAAACTGAAAAGTCGGTTGTAATTTACTAACATATACATTAGTAAATTACAACCGACTTTTTGCTTTTCTACGATACCGTGTGTGTAGCTGCCTGAAAAAATATGATTATATAGAAAATAATATAATTATATAAGAAATGTAAGAAGCAATGAGATAGAATTTAGTCACTGTAAAATAGATGGGAAAGGAAAAGAGACATGAAGAATCCTAAAATCTGGACAAATAAAATCATACAAAGTAAGGTCCGCACTTCAGATGTAGGAAAAGCGGAAAAATGGTTTGGCTATTTGCTCGGTCCTACGGGTGCGTTGTTGTTAAACGCGGTATTGGGAACTTATCTAAATGTGTATTACACGGATGTCCTGAAACTGACGAAAGTATGGGGCGGAGCATTTCTTGTGATCTTTCCTGTTATTTCTAAGATTCTGGATGCGATTACAAATGTTGCTATAGGGTATGCAATAGACCATACGCATACTTCGGAAGGCAAAGCACGTCCATGGCTGCTCTTATCAGCTCCGCTGCTTACGCTTGCCGGCATTTTGTTATTTACTGTACCGAATGCATCAGATTGCGCAGGTTGTGATGTCGGGAATTCTTGTGGCACTGGTATTCCCGATGATCATCATGCCTGTAATAGGAGCGGATAATGGAAAATGGATCACATTTATGAGTGTTCTGTCAATTATCGTTCTTCCATTAACATTATTGGAGTATTTTTTTACGAAAGAGAGAGTTACGCTTGAAAATCAACAGAGTAACGAAAAAAATGCTGTTCCGTTTAAAAAGCAGATCCGGGCCATTTTTACGGATAAATATATGCTTCTCATCTATTTCTATTTTCTGATCTATACAATGGGAAGCAGTATCAGAAATATCAGTCTGGTATATTTCTGTAATTATGTGCTGGGAAGTTACAACGATGGATTTACGCAGACAATGATTTCTGTTATTGGCGGTTCATCTGCTGTGTGATACAAAGCTTTCGATTGAAGAAATAGCTCTTGATGTCGGGTATGAGAATCAAAGTTATTTTTTCAGGCAATTTAAAAAACGGTATGGAATGACACCGCACAAATACAGAAAAGCAAATATAAAAGATAAAAAACAATAAGAACAGAAAATAAGGACAGTTTTTTGAACTAATGAGGTTCTAAAAAACTGTCCTTATTTTTGTTATCTTTAGTATAACGAATGAAGCACTAAGGATATGGAATAAAAATGAAAGGAAGTCACATATGGATACAAGATATTATCTGGCTGTCGACATTGGCGCCTCAAGTGGCAGGCATATGCTTTCACACATGGAAAACGGAAAGATGGTGCTTGAAGAGATCTACCGCTTCCCGAACGGCATGACAGAAAAAAATGGTCATAAGGTGAGGAAAATATCATGAAATTTTTAGATGCAGAATTTGTAAAAGGATTTATACGTATGGCAAATGACGGATGGGAGCAGGGATGGCATGAGAGAAATGGCGGTAATCTCTCCTATCGTGTGAAGTCTGAGGAAGTAGAGTCTGTCAAAGAAAACTTTGAACTAAAAGAGTGGCAGCCGATCGGAACAACCGTACCGGATCTTGCCGGAGAATATTTCCTTGTGACAGGAAGTGGAAAATATTTCCGAAATGTAATAATCAAGCCGGAGGATTCGATCTGTATGATAGAGCTCGATGAAAAAGGTGAGAATTACCGTATTGTATGGGGACTTGTGAATGGCGGAAGACCGACAAGCGAGCTGCCTAGCCACCTTATGAACCTTGAAGTAAAGAAACTGCAGAATCCGGATTACAGAGTAGTGTATCATGCACATACAACAAACATTATTGCCCTCACATTTGTTCTTCCGCTTGAAGATAAGGTCTTTACAAGAGAACTGTGGGAAATGGCAACCGAGTGCCCTGTAGTATTCCCGGCTGGAATCGGTGTAGTTCCGTGGATGGTTCCGGGCGGAAGAGAAATTGCAGTGGCAACAAGTGAACTTATGAAGAAATATGATCTTGCCATCTGGGCGCATCATGGAATGTTTGCAGCCGGAGAAGATTTTGATCTGACATTCGGACTTATGCATACAGCAGAGAAGTCAGCAGAGATTCTTGTCAAGATGTTATCTATGAGACCTGATAAGCTGCAGACAATCACACCGGATAATTTCAGACATCTGGCGAAAGATTTTAATGTTACATTGCCGGAAGAGTTTTTATATGAAAAATAATACAATTGTATTGTGGATACAGCAGGAAATCATGGATTTCCTGCTGTTTTTCCTTATACGGAGATGTAGACACTGCCGAAATAAGGAAAGTTCTTGTATAATATGATAAAATACCTGCAACAATGTGAGCGGGAAAAGACTCTTATCTATATAGGATTTATAATAATTACCGGAAGATTAAAAACAGTGATAAAAGATTCATATCTGAGGGAGGGCACAATATGATATGCAGTGTAAAGAAGTTCTCAGAAATGTATGAAACGGTTTACCGTGATCTGTACCATTACGCACTGTGCCTGATGAAGAATCCACAGGAAGCGGAGGATGCAGTGAGCGAGGCGGTTGTTGCGGCATACGAGAACATACATAAATTAAAAAAAGAAGAAGCATTCCGAAGCTGGATATTTACAATTCTGACGAATAAGTGTAAGAAGAGACTGAAGAAGGCATTAAGAGAAGAGCCGGGAAGAGAGGAAGAACTTCCGGAGCAGCCGGTTGTACCGGATTATGATCTGGCGATGGATGTCAGAAAGGCATTCTTCGTATTATCGGAAGAAGAACAGATATTAGTCGGATTATCCGTATTCGGCGGGTATTGCAGTCAGGAGATCGGGGAAATGATGCGGCTGAATCCGAACACGGTACGCTCGAAGCGGAGCCGGGCACTTAAGAAGATGGAATGTGTGCTGGGCAGTTACGGAGAAGCAGAGCAGGGAAGAAGGGAGTGAGAATGTATGCAGCGTGAGAATGAACATGAAAAAAAGCAGAACGGATACTGTGAACAGGATATGGTGGATCAGATAGCACGACTGTCAGAAAACACAGAGGTGCCGGACAGTCTGAGACCGGAAAATATAGAACAGTTACTAAAAGGGAAAAAGCAGAAGAAACATTTTCACTCATACCGGATCGGACTTGCAGCGGCAGCCTGTGTAGCAGTTGTGACGGGAGTCATAGTGTGGCAGTATGGAAGCCTGCATCATGGAATGGCAGACTCTAAAAGGGTGTCAGCAGGTAATACAGAAAGGAAGATCAGCGGAAGCAGGAAGATAAGGACAGCCGAAAGTTATGACGAGATCTATAAATATATTAAACGGTCGCAAGGTGACGAAGGAATTGCGATGTACGCAAGAAGTGGAAATGAGACATCAGCAGCAGCGGATGTAAGCAGTGGAAATGAGACATCAGCGGCAGCAATGGCCGCAGATGGCGGTTATTCGCAGACCAATGTCCGGCAGTCCGGTGTAGATGAAGGAGATATTGCAAAAACGGATGGAACGTACCTGTATGTACGGGAAGACAATGGCCGGACGATCGACATCGTAGATGCCGGGAAAGGACAGCTGAAAAAATACAGTGAGATCACTTTGGAAAAAGAATATACGATCCAGGAGTTTTATATAAATACAGACCAGAAGAAACTGGTGGCGGTATGTCAGAAAGAATATACAGATGCAGACAATAAAAAGCAGGCCGGTACAAATGTCTGGCAACAGACAAAAACTGCGGCAGTTACCTATGACATCAGTGATATCAGAAAGCCGGTAAAAGAAGGTGAAGTAACACAGAGCGGTACTTATAATTCATCGCGCATGGCAGACGGATACCTGTATCTGTTCAGTGAGTATTATACAGGAAGTAACATAGTTAAAGATAAACCGGTCACCTATGTACCGATGGTGAATGACAAAGCAATGAGCCAGAGCAGTATCTGTCTGCCGCCGGCAAACTGTGGAATGATGTACGAAGTGATCAGTTCCGTGGATATCGGTAAACCGGATGAGACAGTAGATCATAAAGCGATTCTCTCAGAAGGCGGTCAGATGTATGTCAGCAAAAAAAATATTTACTATTATGAATCAGAGTGGAAGCAGGATAATCAGACTGTGACAACACTTAGAAAAATTTCTTATAATAAGGGAAAATTAAAGGCAGAAGCACAGGGCAAAGTAAAAGGTTATCTGAATGATACCTTTTCGCTGGATGAATACAAAGGCAACTTAAGATTATTCACAACAAATAATGACGAAAATCTGGTGACGATACTGGATAAGAAATTAGATAAGATCAGTACTATCGAAAACCTTGCAAAAGGAGAAACCATCTATTCTGCAAGGTTCATGGGAGAAACCGGCTATTTTGTGACATATGAGCAGGTCGATCCGTTATTCAGTGTAGACCTGTCCGATCCGGAGAAGCCAAAGATTCTCGGTAAATTAAAGATTCCGGGATTTTCCGAATACCTGCATTTCTATGGAGAAGACAGACTGCTCGGTATCGGAATGTCAACCGATGAAGAATCCGGCGTGGCAGAAGGAGTAAAAATAACAATGTTCGATATATCTGACCGGTCAGATGTAAAAGAAGAATCTACGCTTGTACTGGATGAGCTGTACGGAAGCCATGCAGCATACGATTATAAATCGGTGCTTGCCGATCCAGAGAAAAACGTAATCGGATTATCCGGTTACAGCCAGAATGGGGAAAGCTATTATCTGCTGACATACAACCGGGCAGACAGGAAATTTGAGACAATCCTGCAAGAAGAAGTCAATGGAAATACATCGCAGGGAATCCGGGGAATCTATATAGACGATACGCTGTATGTGATCAGTGGAAATATTATTGAAGCTTATGATATGAATACGGGGATGAAAAGCGGAGATATCATATTATAAATTTAACTTGGGATTTAATTTATTAACTGAGTCGGCCTCTCGATCCTTGAAGAAAACAGTATAAAGTGCTTCTTGTTCAGGTTTCATGCTCTAAGAAAAACTAAGAGAGTCAGAATCTCCTAAAAGCAAAGGAACTACGCTCAAACTCGGCGTTCGCCTCAAACACGTTCGCTTCGTTCCTTTAACGGAGATTCTGACTCTCTAACTTTTTCCAAGCTTTATTCCGGTCCGGGTATCCACCGCCTTCCTGAATTAAATCCCAATTACATTTACCAATATTTAACAAAAACTTTTTGAAATCATGATAGAACCTCCATAAGCAGAAATGATAGGATAGTCACCGTACGAGAAATGACGAAAAAGAAGCGGTCATCAGGACTGCAAAGGAGGAAAAGAATGTCAGAAATTGCGTTGAGAAATGTCTGTAAGCAATTTGATTCAGAGCACTATGGAGTAAAGGATTTTAATCTGGACATTCATGATAAAGAATTTGTGATTTTTGTCGGGCCTTCCGGATGTGGAAAGTCGACGACATTGAGATTGATTGCAGGTCTTGAGGAGATTACAGATGGAGAGTTATGGATAGATGGAAAGCTGTGCAATTATCTGGAACCAAAAGAAAGAGATATGTCAATGGTGTTTCAGAACTATGCATTATATCCGAATATGACCGTGTATGGCAATATTGCATATGCACTCAAGATACGTAAAGTACCAAAAAAAGAAATCGATGAAAGAGTCAGAAGAGTCGCAAAGATTCTGGAGATTGATTCGTTACTTGACCGCAAACCGGTGGCATTATCAGGTGGACAGAAACAAAGAGTTGCAATCGGAGCTGCGATCATACGTCAGCCGAAAGCATTTTTAATGGATGAGCCGCTTTCGAATCTGGATGCAAAGTTACGTGCGCAGATGCGTGTAGAATTGCAGAAATTACATAAAGAACTGGACACAACAATCATCTACGTAACACATGACCAGACAGAAGCGATGACGCTTGGAACGAAGATCGTCGTTATGAAAGACGGGCTTATCCAGCAGGTGGATACACCGCAGAGCATTTACGATAATCCGGTGAATAAGTTTGTGGCAGGTTTTGTCGGATCTCCGTCGATGAATTTTATCGAATGTGATGTATACGGGGAAAAGGAAAAGACAGCACTGATATTTGCAACAACCGGACCGGTTAAAAAAGTATATCTGACCGGACAGAACGCGAAGATCGTAAGAGAAAAATATGACGGAAAACGTGTCATCCTTGGAATCCGCCCGGAAGATATCTATGAATATGAGGAAGCCAAAGCAGGCGGATTCGATCAGAACAGTGTGGGTGTAGAAGAAACAGTTGTGACAAGGGAAATGCTTGGAGCAGAGGTGGTTCTGTATTTTGATGAGCAGAACCGAACACATGCAGTAAGACTCCAACCATCCAATCAGACGAAAGTCGGAGAGAAAGTAAAACTCTACTTTGATATGGACCATGTGCATGTGTTCGATAAAGAGACGGAAGAAAATATTCTGTACAGGAAAGGATGTTAAAGATGAAAAAGAGGAAAAATTTGCAGATTACACCGTATTTTTATCTGGTACCGAGCCTTTTGATATTTGCAGTGTTCCTGTTCTATCCATTTGTGAAAACAGTCTATCTGAGTCTGTTTATGACAAATAAAATGGGACAGGCAAAGTTGTTCGTAGGACTTCAGAACTACGTGGATCTGCTGATTTCGGAATCATTCCGGAATAGTTTAAAAGTTACTCTTATATTCGTTGTGATCGTAGTATTTGGAGGCATGCTTCTTGGACTTGTGGCAGCAGTACTTTGTAACAAAGCATTTCCGGGAATCCGGGTGTTTAGTACGGCATATGCACTTCCAATGGCTATCGCATCAAGTTCGGCGGCTATGATCTTCCAGATCATGCTGCATCCGGCAGTTGGTATCGTGAACAAGCTTCTGGGACTTGACATTAACTGGTTAAATGATCCACATACCGCTCTCTATTGTGTGGCGATTCTGACGGCATGGCTGAACAGTGGAATTAACTTCTTATATTTTTCAGCCGGACTTGGCAATATTGACGAAACTATTTATGAAAGAGCATCGGTGGACGGAGCAAGCGGAGTGCAGCAGTTCTTCAGCCTGACCCTTCCGGGACTTTCACCGATCATGTTCTACACCGTAGTTGTAAACATCATTCAGGCTTTCCAGTCTTTTGGACAGATCAAGATCCTGACAGAAGGTGGTCCGAATGAGTCGACCAATGTAATTGTATACTCGATTTACAGAGATGCATTTTTCAACTACAAATTCGGAAGCGCATCTGCGCAGTCAGTAATTCTGTTTATCATCATTATGTTAGTAACCTTAGTGATGTTCAGAATTGAGAAGAAGGGAGTGAATTACTAATGAGTCAGTCAGAAAGCATGGCGATTCCAATGGAAGGGAGACTTTCCAAAAGCGAACTGCTGGAATTGAAGAATAAGATGAATGCCAAAGCACTGGCAAAAAGAAGAAGCCGTACAGCATTAAGACTTGTGGCAAATATTGTATTCGCGGTACTGATTCTGCTCCCGCTGTTATATGCAATCAGTATTGCGTTTATGCCGTCGAATGAACTTTTTACAACAGAACTGAATCTGTTCCCGAAACATCCGACGCTTCAGAATTTTAAAGATGCATTTACGACCGTACCGTTATTACGGTTTATCGGGAACTCATTTATCATGGCGGGGTGCATTACGATTGGACAGATCATCTCCTGTTCGCTGGCAGCCTTTGCATTTTCCTTTTTGGAATTCAAGGGGAAAGGTATTTTATTTGCCGTTGTTATGGCGACGATGATGGTTCCGGGCGAGGCGACGATCATTTCCAATTATCTGACCGTCGGAAACTGGGGAATCCTAGATACTTATCCGGTACTGATCATTCCGTATCTGACGTCAGCCATGGGAATCTTTTTATTCCGTCAGTTTTACATGACATTTCCAAAGTCATTGTATGAATCAGCAAAGCTTGACGGATGCAGTAACTTAAGATTTATCGCCAGGATCCTGATTCCGCTGACAAAATCAGCAATCGGGGCAATGGCAGTCTATACATTTATCAATGCATGGAACATGTATATGTGGCCACTTCTGGTTACAGGTTCCAATGATATGAGAACAGTGCAGATTGGTATCAGCATGCTGGACAGCGTAGATTCACAGTCGATTACATTAATGATTGCAGGTGTTGTGATGATTATCATCCCATCTATCTCAATCTTCATCATAGGACAGAAACAGTTGATCAAAGGTATGTTCTCAGGAGCCGTGAAAGGCTAAATCATCATAGTAGAAACGGGAAAATCATACATACCATCCCGATTCTATATAAATACTTGTGTATAAGGAAATACACGTACAATACCAAGATGCCGGAAACAAAGACCCGGAGGTACAGCGCAAAATAGCAGGGCGCATCCGGGACAGGCTATGCAGCAGAATTGTCACGAATCGCCATGCGTTCGGAAGAAGCTTCCAGTAGGCAGGTTCTGTAGATGGTTCGCTGCATGATGGCATCAAAAAAAAGAAAGAGATTTTCTCAGGAGGGAAACAATATTATGAAGAAAAAAGCAGTTTCATTATTGCTTGTGACAGCAATGACTGTCGGAATGCTGGCAGGATGCGGCAATGGAAAATCAACTGTGAGCCAGAATGGTTCAGATGACAGTACAGGAAGCGGAAAGGTAGAAATGGCCGATGCAAAAGATGTAGACGGAACAACGATTACATTCTGGCATTCTATGGGTGGTGTCAACGGACAGGCGATTGATACACTGGTGAAAAAGTTCAATGATGAAAATGAATATGGAATCACAGTAGATGCCCAGTATCAGGGAGAATATGATGATTCGTTGAATAAATTAAAGAGTGCACAGATCGGTAACATGGGTGCAGATCTTGTGCAGGTATACGAGATCGGAACACGTTTTATGATTGAGTCCGGCTGGACCGTTCCAATGCAGGAAATGATCGATGCGGATAAGTATGACGTTTCGGAGATCGAACCAAATCTTGCAGCATATTATACGATCGATGACAAATTATATTCTATGCCATTTAACTCATCAACACCGATCATGTATTATAATAAAGACATGTTCGCCAAAGCCGGAATTACAGATATTCCGGATAGTCTGGAAGGAATCGATCAGATTGGCGAACAGCTGATGTCAAAAGGCGGCGCAGACGAAGTAATGTCACTCGGAATCTATGGATGGTTCTTTGAACAGTTCATTAGTAAACAGGGCCTTGATTATGCCAATAACGGAAATGGACGTGACAAAGCAGCAACAGCGGTTGATTTTGACAAAAATGGTGCTGCAAAGAATATTCTGACTGCATGGCAGAAGTTAAATAAAGACGGATTTGCTCCAATCGTAGGAAAAGGCGGGGATGCCGGACTTGCAGATTTTTCAGCCGGAAAGTCAGCAATCACACTTGGATCTACAGCTTCCTTAAAGCAGATCCTGCAGGATGTAAATGGTAAGTTCGAAGTAGGAACTGCATATTTCCCTAAAGTAGCATCCAGTGATGAAGGCGGTGTATCCATCGGAGGAGCATCTTTATGGGCACTTAATAATAAAGATCCTAAGAAACTCCGCGCAACATGGGAGTTTGTAAAATTCCTGATCTCACCAGAGTCACAGGCTTACTGGAATGCACAGACAGGATACTTCCCGGTTACAACAGCTGCACACGAGGAACAGACATTCAAAGATAACATTGCACAGTATCCACAGTTCCAGACAGCGATCGACCAGTTACATGATTCATCACCGGATTACTGCGGAGCACTTTTAAGCGTATTCCCAGAGGCAAGAGCAACAGTAGAGTCTGAAATTGAAAGCATGTTAAACGGAAAAGAAGATGTAGATACAGCGGTGAAGAAAATGGCTGATTCTATTAACAAATCTATCGAAGATTATAATACTGTAAATAATTAAAGAATGTTACTATTTACAAAGTAACAGGATGGGAAGCACTATGTTTCTCTGTATGAATAAGTATCAGTTACGTAATTGCACAGGCGTAATTGGTACTTTTCATACTTATACCAGATGTGTATAGAAGAAGTATGTATGCTATACGCTGCACGATACGGACTTGAGAGTAAGAATATAGGGACATTTCTGAACAGATAATAAATTAGAAAAGAGGACAAAGTAAATGAACAGAACAGAAATATTTGCACACAGAGGAGCAAGCGGATATGCGCCGGAAAATACACTGGAAGCATTTGCACTTGCAATAGAGCAGGGAGCAGACGGAATCGAACTGGACGTACAGTTATCAAAAGATGGAATCCCGGTTGTCATCCACGATGAAACGATTGACAGAGTAACGGAGAAAAAAGGCTGGGTAAAAGATTATACGTTGCAGGAGTTAAAAGATATGACGGTTCTTAAGGATAAATTCCCTGCATATACACAGTCAAAGATTCCGACATTAAAAGAAGTTCTGGAGGCAGTGAAACCATCCGGCATACAGGTAAATATTGAATTAAAGACGGGTATCTACTGGTATCCAGAGATTGAAAAGAAAGTTGCCGGGATTGTGGAAGAGACAGGAATGAAGGAAAAGGTTATCTATTCATCTTTTAATCATTATAGCGTACAGAAGATCAAAGAAATCGTACCGGATGCAGAGACTGCATATCTTTACAGTGATGTGATATTAAATGTAGAATCTTATGCGCAGAAGAATGGTGTAGATGGGTTGCATCCGGCAGTATACCATGTGAAGATGGCAGAGTTCTTACAGGAATATCTGAAAAGCGGATTAAAGGTAAGAGTGTGGACGGTAAATGAAAAAGAAGATATGAAAGAGCTGATAGAAGCCGGAGTGACGGCCGTGATCACGAATTATCCGGATGTGGCGGTGGATGTACGCGGATAAGTAAGAAATACAGCTGGCTGTTTACAGCAGTGGAATGTTAGAAAATAAATATAGCGTGTAAAGGATGGATTCTATTTGTTTTATCCTTTACACGCTATATTTATATGTCAAAGTATGTAAGAGAAGTTGCCGGTGGCAGGTTCTCTGTATTTCCGTGTTTACTGCATCTTACTTAACCGGCTGCGAAGTGCAGGTCCGACGATGATCGCAATGATGATCTTTGCTGCATCACCGGCCAGATAAGGAATGACTCCAACGGAAAGTGCGGCAACAAATGTCATCTTAAGCTGGATGGCAAGCCATTCTGTACCAAAGATATAAGTAATCGCCATTCCGATGACCATACCGACAACGGCAAGAACTCTGTTCTGTGGGAATTTTTCAACAAACAGTCCTGCGATCAGAGTCAGAAAGATAAATCCGACCAGATATCCACCGGTAGGGCCTGCGATTTTGGCAATTCCACCGGTAAATCCAGAGAAGACCGGAAGACCTACAAGTCCGAGGAGGAGATATACAACGTAGCTGATGGTTGCATCTTTAAAGCCAAGTACGTAGACACTGATCATGATCACAAGGTTAGTAAGACTGATCGGTACCGGACTGACCGGAATCGGGATGGCAAGTGGTGCGAAGATACAGGTAATCGCAGTTATCAGTGCGATGAGTACCAGTCTGCGGGTAGAGAATTTGTTTGTTGTTGTGCTGTTAGCCATGTCTTTCATAAGTTTATGTATCTGCCGCCAGAGCGTGTCTGAAAAGATATTGTTGGCAGAACTCCTTTCTTTGTATAGTACATATTATGGGTTGTATTGAACCCGGGGGGAAGATGTCAGGATTAAAAGGTTAAATGCTGTTTGTGATATTCGTATCTGCACATGCAACGTAACTTCGTAACAAACTCTGGCATCATATAAAGGCAGTATAAAATGAAAGAAGAAAAATGTCAACCTAAAATATAAAAGAGTTAACAATTAGCGCTGTTCTATGTTAATGTTTGCGCAACGTGTGAACATTAACGGTTTAGTTATTATTGCGTACATGTCAGGCAAACAGTAACGCTTAGTTATGATAAAACACTTAACATTTTGCTGTATAAGAAAGTGTATAGTATTGTGCAAACAATAAAATAAATATATTAAAATCAGACAATTTAAAAGAAAATAAAAAATAATGAAAAATAATAGAAAATATATTCAAAAAGTATTGACAAATAAGGATGCGGATGGTATGATGTAATCAATCCAAAGGAAATCCAAAATAAACAAAAAAGACTTCCTGACGAGAAAGGGAATCTTGAAAATTCAATATCGTATATTCCATAAGAAGAATGTTTTATTATAATTCTCAGTTCATTAAAAATCAATGATACGAGATATAGATATCAAATGTTTGGTAAGGCATCGGACACCTGATATTGTAAAGTAAATCGTAGAAGTGAAAAGAGAATGGATGGTTTAAAGATTATAAAATGGATATCACGGCGATATGTTTTAGAATCTGATAGAGAGATGAAATAATAAATATCAACTTATATAATATACAGATAGAGAATAGAAAAACGTTTGTAGAGGATGAAAAACTAAATATTTCATATGTCGGTGAGGTATTAAGTTGTCAAAGAATCTGTAAGAAACCAAACTAAAAGGTTCTACAGAAAATTGGAAATTTACGAAAAGGAGGCTTAATCCAATGGACACAGTTGAATCATCGAATCAGTATGTTAGTGGTATGGCAGTAAAAAATTCCCATAGAGTAAGCCTTTATAATATAAGATAAAAGGCTGGTAGAGGAGATTCAGTATAAAATAAAAATCGGAGAAATATAAACCGGATAAACATATAAAACTGCAGACATATTGAACAGAATACCACATATTTAAAGATATTATAAAATGTGTAAAGAAACATTAGATAATAAATTTAAATAATATTCTAAGTCTAAGAAGATTAAATATTAATAACTGAAAAGTTATAATTGATAAACCTATTAAATAACAAAATTACGAAGTTATAATTGTTATCTAAATAGAAAATTATAGCATTACAATTATCAGGTAATGCAGATTACGGAATAATTGATATGATATAATTAAAAAATTACAGATAAAAATTATTGAGTGATGTAATTATAAATAATAGAAGTATCAAGTAACTGAAAGGTTATATCATATATTATCGAATTAGCAACAGGCTACGAGGGAATAGGAAAATAAAGATAAAATCTTCGATTATAAATTAAAAAGAATATGATAAAATTGAATATATAACAGCCATCATAGTTAAAGAAAATTATGATGGCTGTTTTTTGGTAAAATTCTGTAACTTTTGTAATATTTTTTTAACATATTTAACCGGATATTTTGACATTGGGTAGGTCATATGATAAACTTATATAAGTAAAATTGTAGGACAATACGCTGTTTTCAAATAAATATTTGAGGTGAGAGATATTGGATAAATATGAATATAGGGCGAAAACCGAGCAGATGTTGAGACATCTGGAGAAAAAGCAGTACAAAGATGCAATGGAAATTGCTGACAGTATAGACTGGCGGAGGGTAAAGAACGCATCTATGCTGAATACTGTAAGTGAAATTTATGAATATAACGGAGAGTTCCAGAAGGGAAGAGAAGTATTACTTCAGGCTTTTGACAGGGCACCTGCAAGCCGGAAGGTCGTATACCGTCTGGGAACACTGGCATTGAAGATCAATGATGTAAAAGAAGCAACGGCATGTTATGAAGAATTCATAAGCATGGCGCCAAAGGATCCGAACCAGTATATTTTAAGATATAAGATTCTGAGAACGCAGGGAGCACCGGTCTCAGAACAGATCGCAGCTTTGGAAGAATTTAAGAAAGCAGAATATATTGAAAAATGGGCGTATGAGTTAGCAAAGCTGTATGACGAAGCTGAAATGACAGCAGAATGTCTGGAAGAATGTGACGATCTGATCCTTTGGTTCAGTGAGGGTAAATACGTATATCTTGCAATGGAACTGAAAATGAAATACAAACCGCTGACACCGCTTCAGCAGGAGAAGTATGACAGCCGTCCGGGAGCAGTTAAGAAACGTCCGGCAGCAGTGGCAGAACCTCCAAAGTCAACACTGGAAGAGGTGGATGATGATAATGAGGTTGAAGAAGAGGAAGAAGTAGTACAGGAAGTTCAGCCGGAAGTAGTGGAGACGCAAGAGACTCCGGAAGCAGAAGTTGTAGAAACTGAAGCTGTGGAAGCTGAAACTGTCAGTCCGGTACAGGAAGCAGAGATTGTGGAAGAAAAGCCGGTTGCAGCACCTGTAGCAGAAGAGAAAACACCTGTAGCAGCGAAGGCAGCAGCATCCGTTGCAAAGAGCATTAATATAGAAGAAAAGGCCATGAAGAAAAAGGAAGATGACATCCTTGCAGCAGGCCAGATGATGATTGATGATATCCTGATGAAGTGGGAAGCAAAGCAGAAGGTGAATGAAGAAGCCATTGCAAAGCAGAAAGCGGAAGATGAGGAACGTCTGCAGAAAGAAAGAGAGCAGGCAAGAATCAAACAGGAAGAAGAAAGAAAAGCAGCTGAAGAGGCAGCGAAGAAAGCCGCTGAGGAAGAGGCAGCAAGAAAAGCGGCCGAGGAAGCAGCGAAGAAGGCAGCCGAAGAAGAGGCGGCAAGAAAAGCAGCTGAGGAAGCAGCAAAGAAGGCAGCCGAAGAAGAGGCAGCAAGAAAAGCAGCTGAGGAAGCAGCAAAGAAAGCGGCTGAAGAAGAGGCGGCAAGAAAGGCAGCTGAGGAAGCAGCAAAGAAGGCAGCCGAAGAAGAGGCAGCGAGAAAAGCAGCTGAGGAATCAGCAAAAAAGGCGGCCGAAGAAGAGGCAGCAAGAAAAGCGACCGAAGAAGAAGCAGCAAAGAAGGTAGCTGAAGAAGTTGCTAAGATAGCAGAACAGAATCAGGAAGCAACTGGAAAGACACAGCGTATCCCGGATGATATTGTCCGCCTGATGGAACAGATGGGAAGTGAAGATGAGGAATCGGAAGAAGATTTCTTCGAAGATGATTTTGAAGAGATGACCGATATGGAAGCAGATTTCATTGATGGAATCGAAGAAGAACTTGCCGATATGGATCAGAATACTGGAAATTTTCCAGTGGGGGAGCTGAAAGAGGATACTGGAGAGGATGATTCCGACGAGGCGGATTTTGAAGAAGCCGAGTTTGATGAAGAAGACTTTGAAGAAGCGGATTTTGAAGAAGCTGACTTTGAAGAGGCTGATTTCCAGGAAGCCGGGGAAGCAGACTCCCAGGAAGAAAGTTCCCAGGAAACAGATGAAGCAGATTCCCCGGAAGCAAAAGAAGTTGATTTTGAAGAAAGTGAACTCGAAGAAGCTGAGTTTGGTGAAGAAGACTTCGAAGAAGCAGATTTTGACGAGGCAGATTTTGAAGAAGCCGAGTTTGATGAAGAAGACTTCGAAGAAGCAGATTTTGACGAGGCCGACTTCGAAGAGACAGCTGAGGAGATAGAGCTTGAGACTGAAGAAGCTCCTGAGATGGAAGCTGACTTTGAAGAAGCTGAAGTTCCGGAAGTAGAAGCTGATGTCACTGAAGTTGAAACTCCGGAAGTAGACGAAGCTGATTTTGAAGAAGATTTCCAGGATGTAGATGACGCAGAGACAGATTTCGATGATGGTTTTGAAGCCGGTGATTTTGAAGAAGTAACTGCTGATGAGGATGACTTCGAAGAAGATTTTGAAGAAGAAGACTTTGACGAGGCAGATTTTGACGAGGCCGACTTCGAAGAAGACAGCATTGAAGAAGAGCCTGAAGAAGAGGAAGAACTTGTAATCGAAGAGCCATCCGAAGAAGAGATTCAGGAAAGAATCAGAAAGTCAAAGGGAATGGGAGTTCCGTTTGATACAGGATTTGTTGTAACAGGAAGATATGACTTAAGTGCTACAAGTGAGATTGGTCTGAAAGCCGGACTTACAGAAGAGCAGAAGAAGTTATTCTCATATTTCGTTCCGGTAAGAGGAATGAGTGAACAGATCGTAGAGGTTCTGGACAATGACAGAAGAGCCCAGAGAGAGGGAACTTCAAAGACCGGTAACCTTCTGGTAATTGGTAGAAAAGGATCTGGAAAGACGGTTCTTGCAGTGGATATCGTAAAAGCGATCCAGAAACAGAGAAATCTGAAACAAGGAAAAGTAGCAATCGTTACAGGCGAGTCGCTGAATAAGAAAGAGCTTACTAATATCATTCAGAAACTTCGTGGTGGAGCAATCATCATTGAAGGAGCTGGCAAGCTGAATTCAAGAACTGTAAAAGAACTGAACTACCTGATGGAGAAGAAGACAGGCGAGCTGCTCTTCGTTCTGGAAGATCAGAGAAAACCACTGGAGCGTCTGATGACAGCTAATCCGGACTTCAAGAAGAAATTCAGTTCAAGACTGGAGCTTCCGGTATTCATCAATGATGAGCTGGTAACATTCGGTCAGACATATGCGAAGGAAAATGGATACAAGCTGGATGAGATGGGAATCCTTGCACTGTACAGCCGTATCGATGTTATGCAGAGAGAAGACCATGCAGTATCTGTTGCAGAAGTAAAAGAAATCATGGATGCAGCAATTTCTCATTCCCAGAGAGCGAATGTAAAACACCTTGCAAGACGTGTATTTGGTAAGGGAACAGATTCTTCCGACAGAATTATTTTGAAAGAAGAAGATTTTAGATTTTAAGTCGAATTTTGATAGGGTTTTGGCAAACTAAAATGCCAAAACCCTTTCTTTTTGTTATTTACTAAAGTATAATAAGTTTATAAAATGCGACAGAAATGCGAGGGGTAATTATGGCTGAAAAAAAGAAGAAACCATATGAAATAGGCGAGCTGGATCAATACTTTTTGGGACAGGGCAATCATTACGAAGTGTATAAAAAGCTTGGTGCGCACCTGGTACAGAACGGAAGAAGAAAAGGCGCATATTTTGCGGTGTGGGCACCACATGCAAAGTCAGTATCTGTAGTCGGTGAGTTTAATGACTGGGATACAGAAGCAAACCCGATGACAAGGGAAGAACCACTTGGAATCTATACCTGCTTTGTTCCGGGAGCAAAGAAGCTGGATATGTATAAATACTGTATCGAGACTTACAGTGGAGAGCAGATCTTTAAAGCAGATCCATATGCGAATTATGCGGAATTAAGACCGGGAACAGCATCTAGAATTACTGATATCGAAAATCTGAAATGGACAGATACGGACTGGATGGAAAAGAGAAAGACATGGGATCATCATCATGAGCCGATGTCCGTGTATGAAGTACATATCGGATCCTGGATGCGCCATCCGGGAAGAGATGATGAAGGATTCTATACATACCGGGAATTTGCCAGAGCCATTACAAAATATGTGAAGAAGATGGGTTATACACACGTAGAGCTGATGGGAATTGCGGAGCATCCGTTTGACGGATCCTGGGGATATCAGGTGACAGGGTATTATGCACCGACATCCAGATATGGAACACCGGAAGATTTTGCATGGATGATCAATTACCTGCATAAGAATAAGATCGGAGTAATCCTTGACTGGGTACCGGCACATTTTCCAAAGGATGCACATGGACTGGCTGATTTTGACGGAACACCGACTTATGAGTATGCCGACCCAAGACTTGGAGAGCACCCGGACTGGGGTACCAAAGTATTTGACTTTGGAAAGAATGAAGTGCGGAATTTCCTGATCTCGAATGCATTGTTCTGGGTTGAGAAGTTCCACGTAGACGGACTTCGTGTGGATGCGGTTGCATCGATGCTGTATCTGGACTATGGCCGGAAAGACGGTGAATGGGTTGCAAATAAATATGGCGAGAATAAGAACCTGGAGGCAATCGATTTCTTCAAGCATCTGAATTCGGTGGTGCTTGGACGCAATCCGGGAGCGCTTATGATTGCGGAAGAGTCTACTGCATGGCCGAAGGTTACGGGTGATGTGGAAGATGACGGACTGGGATTCAGTTTGAAGTGGAACATGGGATGGATGCATGACTTTACAGAATATATGAAGCTGGATCCATATTTCCGTAAGGATAATCATCATCTGATGACATTTGCCATGAGTTACGCGTACAGTGAGAATTATATCCTGGTACTGTCGCATGATGAGGTGGTACATCTGAAGTGCTCGATGATCAATAAGATGCCGGGGCTTGGATTTGATAAATATGCGAACTTAAAAGCAGCTTATGCATTTATGATGGGACACGCAGGAAAGAAACTGCTTTTCATGGGTCAGGAATTCGCACAGCTTCGTGAGTGGAGTGAGGAAAGAGAACTTGACTGGTTCCTGCTTGGAGAGCCGGAGCATGTACAGATGCAGACGTGGGTGAAAGACCTGTTACATATGTATAAGAGACATAAGGCTCTGTATGAGATGGATCAGAGCTGGGAAGGATTCGAATGGATCAATGCGGATGATGCATACAGAAGTATCTATAGCTTTATGAGACACTCCAAAGATTCCAAGCGTAATCTGTTGTTTGTATGCAACTTTACTCCTATGGAGAGAGAGGATTACAGAGTTGGCGTACCGAGAAAGAAACAGTACAAACTGATTCTGAACAGTGACGATGAGAAATACGGCGGAACGGGTGAGACACGTCCGAAGACGTATAAAGCAGAAGCGAAAGAATGCGATGGAAGACCATATTCATTTGCATATAAGCTGCCGCCTTATGGGGTTGCGGTATTTGAATTTTAAAATATAAAAAAGACTACAGGCATGATAAAAATTTCCTTTAGTGATGAGTGGGAAAAGAATGTTGTGCCGGTAGTCTTTTTTTGTGTTTTGAATCGCCGTACGTTCAGAAGAAGCACTAATTTGCAGTAGTACTGTCAGTGTTCTCGGACGAATTGCTATCTGTGTTTGAAGAACCGGATGTGCTGTTATCTTCGGATGTACTCTGGTCGGAACCTGAGGATTCGGAAGATGCATCATTCTGATCCTGGTATGTTTCAGATGTAGTATCTTCTGTAGCAGAAGCATCTCCGTTCAGAGTCTGGTCTTCTGTATTTGCAGTATCGGAAGATTCTGTTGTATCGGAAGCGTTGGAATCTTCTGTATCTGCATCATCGTTTTTTGAATTGCTGTCAGCATTTTCTGTTGAATCATCTTTGGAGCTTCCTCCGAAGAGATCCTGGAAGAACTTCTTAATCTTTCCAAAGAAACCTGTATCGTCACTGTTGTCGCTGCTGTCAGAAGCGCTGCTATCTGAGCTGTTGTCTGAACTGTTATCAGAATCCAGTGTGCTGTTAGAAACTACATTATCTCCGAGTGCACTGTCGTCTGTGTCGTTGATGATACCGCCGTCGGAAGAATCACTTCCGCCAAAGATACCCTTGATGGAATTCCAGAGGTTTGAGAAGAATCCGCCGCTCTTACCATCAATGTTATCCAGTGTGGATTTTAATGCTTTGACATCATAGTCATACTGGGAGATGCTTTCCATCAGCTGTGTGATCTTTGCGAGCTGTTCGTCTGTAAGTGTGACGTTATTATTCTTTGCTGCGTCTTTGACTGCATTCTGGATGTCGTCGGAATCTGTTAATTTGTCTTTGATGACGCTCTGCTTTGCATCGTTCATGACGTCAGTTGCCTTTTCCTGACCTACAGAATCTGCAAGGTCACTGGTTGTAACCAGTTCCTGGTTGGCAGTTTCTTTCTGGTCTTCGCTTAACTTGGTTCCGCTGGCTTTTTCGTATGCCATCATGATACCTGTAAGTGCTCCGGTACCGGATACTTCGATTGGTGAAGCGGCAACAACATTACAGTTCTCAACACCAGATGTCAGAAGTGTACTGGAAATCATGGAACTTGTTACATAGGTCAGATTGGATACTTTAACCTGGATACCTCCGCTTGTCGTAGGTTCTACATAAGAACAGCTGTAGGTGCGGGTTCCGATCTGCGAATCCGGTGCAACGCCTTCGAGATATTTTCGTTCATCCGCATTGGTAACTTCGATGTTCTCTACCTTATCGGAAGAAGTTCCGAAATATTCGTACATGGACTGCTTCTGTGAATCTGACAGGTTCGCTCCGATCGTTACAACTTTGGAAGTGTCTGCCTTTACGACCAGTGGTGCTGCAGTAGAACCAAGTACGACTGCCATAGCAACTGGTAATGCTCTTTTTAAATTTTTCATAATGCGTGGTGTGTACACCATGCCCCCTTTTTTGAATATTGTGGTTACTGTAGGAACAGTAACGGTCTGTGTTATTTGGCACGAAAGGAAGCGATATGATTTCCCAGACATGCCGGTTACCGTTTTAATATATCATAAATAAAGATATTTTCAAGGAAATATAAATTAACTATTTCTAAAGATTTTCTGTAGGTGGTGTCCGCAGGAAGAAATTTTCTGAACTGAAAATCCTGTATGACATATCATGTATTCAGAATGAGCTGTAAAAGCCGCTTTTCAAATGCATCCGCAGGAATGACACCCTGCATAGCCGCGACGACTTCCTGATCCCGGAATATGAGAAATGCCGGGATCAGGTCGATCTGGTATTGAACGGCGAGAAGCTCGGATTCGGAAGTATCTACTTCAAAGAAGCGTATCATTGGAGCATTGGGATATTTGCGGAGGTATCTGGCTTCCAGATCTTCTATGACAGGGCGCATCATGGCACATTTTCCGCACCAGATGGCATAGAACATAACAACAGCAGGAGCAGGGCTTTTCTGAAGTTCGGATTTAAAACTTTGCGTTGTCAGATGTAACATAAGCTCCAGTCCTTTCGGGATTCATAAAATATGCTCTCTATTAATATATGATAGAAAACATAAAACAGTTCCCAAGTATATACCGGATGAGAAATTAAAATCCCCGTCTTCTATATTATATAAAAGACGGGGATGAGGATGCCGGAATGAAATTACCGGCGCTTTGCGATCAGCTTGCAGATCGGATTGCCCATAGAAGAAAATTTTGCTTCGTATTCTGTCATAATATTACCCTGATTCATCGTACTATCATTATGAAGATCATATGACAGTTGATCTAAGGCGAAAAGTTCGGAAGTTTCCAGTTCTTCCACGGAGAAATCAAAAAGCGGACGGTTGTCTGTCTTGAACTCTACGGTTCCGTCTGCGGTAAGTACTTTGTCATAGAGCTTGAAGAATTCCTGGGATGTCAGTCTTCTTCTTGCGTGACGTGCCTTTGGCCATGGATCTGAGAAGTTCAGGTAGATGCGGGATACTTCTGCCTGATCGAATACAGCCGGAAGGTCGTGTGCATCCATACAGATGAAGCGGATGTTCTCCGGAGCTCCTTCTTCTGTGGCTTCGAGTTCCTGATATTTTTCAACGGCACGTAATAAGACGCTTGAGTATCTTTCGATACCGATGTAGTTAATCTGTGGGTTGCGTGTGGCAAGTGTCAGTAAGAACTGCCCCTTTCCCATTCCGATCTCAATGTGCAGTGGCTGGTCATTTCCAAACTCCTGATTCCAGCTTCCGTGTAAGTCCTGTGGATTCTTAACAACTTCTTTGCAGGCTTCCAGGACGCCTTCTGCACGTGGTATATTTCTAAGACGCATATATAGGTTCCTCCTTGTAATCATTGGATTAGAGTGTATTTTCAACATTTGCAAATCTTTTTTAGTTTAGCGTCTGTTCATGAAAAAGTCAATGGAAGTAAAAATTGTCAGAAGAATTCGGAATTAGATGAGAAAATAATACAATTTAAACAAAATATAACTGGAAAATTATGAAAATAGGTGTATTATTATAACATAAATAAAAAAGTAACAAAGAATCACTGTTAAATATGTGAAAAAGGAGGTGCTTTATGAACTCTGTAATGGAAAAATTAGCTGAAGTAGAAGAGACGGCAGAGGCAATTATAGAGCATGCCAGACTGCAAAAAGGAGAAATTGAAAGAAGAATACAGGATGAAAGAGATCAGTTCGATAAAGAACTGGAAGAAGAGACGACGAGGAAGATTAATAAGATACGGGCAGAATCGGAAGAATCTGTAGAGAAGGTTCTGGACCGGGAGAGAAAGAAGAACCAGTCGGCGATCGGGAATCTGAAGAAAGAGTATGAGGAAAATCATGAAGCTTATGCGGAAGAGATCCTGAGACATATGACCGAGGTGTAGCGTATGGGAAATGTGATGGTTTACAGTGGAATCACGACTAAGGTACGTGCGATGTCGGCAAAGCTTCTGACGGAGAAAGATTTTGATACGATAGCGGGGATCCGTAGTGTCCCGGAAGCGATAGAATATCTGAAAGGAAAAGCTTCTTATGCACCGTATGTGAATAAGATGGACATTTCCCTGTATCACAGGGGCAATGTGGAGAAGATATTATACCAGTCGCTGTTCGATGACTATTCCAGAATCTTCCGGTTCGCCGGAATGGAGCAGAAGACATTTCTGAAATTATACTGGAAACGGTATGAGGTGGATCTGATCAATTACTGCTTAAGGATCGTATTCAATCATTATGATAAACCGTTTGACCTGGAATATAAGAAAGAGTTTTTCGACAGATATTCACAGATATCCATAGACCGGTTGATAACTTCTAAAAATATTGATGAGCTTGTGGATAACTTAAAAGATACCGAATATTACGATGCGCTTGGAAGAATCCGGGATTCCGGGGCGGGGACGCTTTTTGATTATGATCTGGCGCTTGATGTATATTACTTTTCTACGATGTGGAAGAAAAGCAAAAGAATTCTAAAAGGAAGAGAGCAGAAGATTTTTTTAAAGGACTATGGAACGAAGATTGACCTTTTGAATCTTCAGTGGATTTACAGGGCAAAGAAGTATTATCATATGCTGCCGCCGGATATCTACTCGATGACGATACCGATCCACTACCGGATCAGTCTGGAGGAATTTAAGACGCTGGTGGAGACGCCGACACTGGAGCAGTTTGAAGCCGAAGTGGAAAAAACGTACTATGCAAGAAAATATAATTATATGCAGACCGATAAGACATTGGAACAGATGTATAAAGATTGTCTGCGGAAGTTATATCTGACAGATAAGAGAAATGATCCGTATTCGATTGCGATCATTAATACGTATCTGTTCTTAAAAGAAGAAGAAATCAATAAACTAACGACAGCCCTTGAGTGTATCCGTTACGGTTTGACGAAGGGAGAGACATTAGGATACTTAGGAGGTGTGAATCAATGATTGTTAAGATGAAGTTCTTAAGCATCAGCGGACCGAAAAATGACATCGACCGTGTCTGCGAGGTGTATCTGTCTAAATATGAGATGCAGCTTGAAAATGCGGCGGCAGAGCTTAAGACAACGGATAACCTGCAGCCGTTTGTGGAGGTGAATCCTTACAAAGAGCCGCTGGCGAAGGCGGAGCAGTTTGCCGCTCTTTTATCGGATGAGAACCAGAGAATCGATGTGTCGCTGAGTCAGGAAGAGATGCTGGATCTGATCCGTGATGTGAACCACGATTATCTGGAACTTCTGGAGAAGAAAGAACTGACGAAGAAGCAGGTAGAGGAATACCAGGAGAAGCTTTTGCTTCTGGAGCCGTTCAGGACACTGGATCTGGATATGCAAAAGGCTATGAAATACAGATATATGAAAGTACGGTTCGGGCGTGTAGATGTGAATTATTACAAACGTCTGGAGAAGTACCTGTTCGATGATCTGAATGCGGTATTCATTGAAGGCATCAGAAATGAAAATTATGTATATGGATGCTATTTTGTATCGAATGCAGATTCCAGTAAAGTAGATTCCGTATTCAATTCCCTGCATTTTGAAAGAATCACGATTCCGACAGAATATATCGGAACGCCGGAACAGGCATGTGAGGAACTGGAAAAAAGCATTGATGACAAACAAAAAGAGATTGAAGAGATCGATCAGCAGATCTCAGGTCTGATGGAAGGCAATGCAGCGAAGCTGCGGGGCGCAAGAAAACGTTTGGAAGAGCTGGCGACTAACTTTGACGTCCGTAAACTGGCAGCGAGAATTGAAGAAGGAGATAATAAAGAAGATTATTATATCCTGTGCGGCTGGATGGGCGAAGATGATGTGAATCAGTTCCTGGCGGAATCAAAGAATGATGATAAGGTATTCGTTGTTGTAGAAGAAGATAAAGAAAAATTCTTCGGTGAACCGCCGACGAAGCTTAAAAATCCAAAGTTCTTTAAGCCATTTGAGATGTTCATAAGAATGTATGGCTTACCGGCCAATGATGAGATGGATCCGACGATGTTCGTGGCGCTGACGTATACATTTATCTTTGGTGCGATGTTCGGAGATGTCGGCCAGGGACTGTGTCTGTTCGTATTTGGCGGACTGTTGTATCTGACAAAGAAGATCAATCTGGCAGGAATTATCTCGATCGCGGGATTGTTCTCGACATTTTTTGGATTCATGTTCGGAAGTATATTTGGATTTGAAGATATCATACAGGCACACTGGCTAAGGCCGGTGGATGCGATGACGAATCTGCCGTTTATCGGACAGCTGAATACGGTGTTCGTGGTTGCGATTGCATTTGGTATGGGACTGAATATCCTGGTTATGATCTTTAACGTGATCAATTCGGTCAAGAGTCATGATCTGGAAAATATGTTATTTTCCCATAATGGTATCGCAGGACTGGTGTTCTATGGATTCCTGGTGCTGACGATCGTATTGTACATGACGGGACATAAGGTTCCTGGCAATATCCTGATGGTGATCTTCCTTGGAGTTCCGGTGATTCTTTTTGTATTCAAAGAGCCTCTGGGAAAGCTGGTGACAAAGCAGCATAAGAAGATGGAAGAAGGAAAGGTTATGTTCTTTGTACAGGCGTTCTTCGAATTATTCGAGACGATGCTGAGTTACTTTTCGAATACCATTTCTTATGTGCGAATCGGTGCATTTGCCGTCAGCCACGCAGCGATGATGGAGGTTGTGCTGATGCTGTCCGGTGCGAGTGCCGGTCATACGAACTGGATCGTGTTTGTGCTTGGAAATGTTCTGGTGTGCGGATTAGAAGGTCTGGTTGTCGGAATCCAGGTACTGCGTCTGGAATATTATGAGATGTTCAGCAGATTCTATAAAGGTACCGGACGGGAGTTTAAGCCATTTCACAGTCAGAGTGATGGAAAGTAAAAGAACGGTTGAAAGGATTTTGTAATTCGGAGGATTTCAGAATCAGGATGAAGGAAAATGAACTGGCAATTCAGAGAACTTCACGATTAAGGGAAAAGGTAATAAGACAGAATTTAAAGATATGTTTACAGGAGGACGAAGGTATGAGCCTGACAGTTAGATTATTATTTGTTGCAACGTTGTTACTTAGTATTGTAATTCCATTTGGATATTTTCTGATCGGACAGAGGACGAAGAAACGTTATAAGAGAGCCATTGGTACGAATGTATTTTTCTTCTTCAGTACGGTCCTGATCGCGGGTATTATGCTCTTTGCAGGTGATCCGGTACAGGCGGCAGAGGCGGCCGGAAATACGGCGTCGAATGCAACTGGATTCGGATACCTGGCAGCAGCACTTTCAACCGGTCTTTCCTGCGTCGGCGGTGGTATCGCCGTTGCAAGTGCAGCAAGTGCGGCTCTTGGAGCAATCAGCGAAGATTCCAGTGCGCTTGGTAAGTCACTGATCTTTGTAGGTCTTGCAGAAGGTGTGTGTCTGTACGGACTGATCATCTCCTTCATGATCTTAGGTAAATTGTAAGATGAAGATGTATCTGATCAGTGATAATGTCGATACTCTGACAGGAATGCGTCTGGCAGGTGTGGATGGAATCGTAGTGCATGAGCGCGGTGAGCTGCGTAGTGCGATCGAGCATGCCATGGAAGATAAGGAAGTTGGTGTGATTCTGCTGACGGAAAAATTCGGCAGGGAATTTCCAGACCTGATCGACGAGATTAAACTGGAGCGGACGATGCCGCTTCTGATTGAAATTCCTGACAGACACGGGACCGGACGTAAGAAGGACTTTATCACGTCGTATGTAAATGAAGCGATAGGGCTGAAACTATAAAAATGTAGAAAAAAGTAGTGATAAAGCTGCAAAGGTGAAAATAAAAAAGCAGCGGGAAAATGAAGATCACAGGACTAGGAAGAAGGTGGCACATTTGACAAACGAAGAGAAGATCACGCATATCCGCACGGCGGCGATGGAAGAGGCAAGAGCCGAGGCGAACGCGATCATAAAGCAGCACGAAGATGCATTGATGAGTGTCTTTGAGCAGCACAAGATCGAAGCCAGACGGCAGTCGGAGACAAGAGTGCGTGCGGAGAGTGTGACTGCAAAGCAGCAGCTTAACATGGCAATGTCAAAGGCGCAGCTTGAATTAAAACGGGAAATGGGAAAGGTTCAGACGGAATTAAAGACAGAGCTTTTTGAAGAAGTGCAGTTGAAGCTTCTGGAGTTCATGAGAAGTGAAAAGTACAAAGAGGTTCTGATCCGTTATATAGAAAAGGCAGCACAGTATGCATCCGGGATGGCGATGACGATCTATATCAATCCGTCGGATGCAGATAAGAAGACGTATCTGGAAGAACGCACAGGGATGACACTTACGATCAGCAAAGTGGATTTTATCGGTGGGGTCCGTGCGGTTGTTCCTGAGAAGAATGTTCTGGTGGACTATGCATTTAAGGGGGCACTGGAAAATGAATATCAGAAGTTCCTGTTCCGGGGAGGTGTGAAGGGTGAATAACGTAAGGACAGAAAAAATATATGGCATCAATGGCCCGGTTATCTACCTGAAGGGGAAGACGATGTTTAAGATGTCGGAGATGGTCCATGTGGGAGAGGAGAAGCTGGTTGGCGAAGTCATTTCCCTTGATAAGGACCGGACGACTGTACAGGTGTATGAGGAGACTTCCGGACTGCGTCCGGGAGAGCTTGTGGAAGGAACCGGGGCAGCGGTATCGGTGACACTGGCGCCGGGAATCCTCAATAACATTTTCGATGGTATAGAGCGGCCGCTGGAGCGGATTGCGGACCAGGGGGGTGCATTTATCACCCGTGGTGTCAGCGTGGATGCACTGGACCGGCAGAAGCTCTGGGAGACGCATATTACGGTGGCGGAAGGAGATCTGGTACAGGGTGGCACAATCATCGCTGAAGTGCCGGAGACAAGAGCTATTGTGCACAAATGTATGGTTCCTCCGGGAGTGGAGGGAACGGTTGTATCGGTTGTGCCGGATGGAGATTATAGGATTGATGATACACTGGTGACGATTGAGTTATTTAACGGCGAAAAGAAAGAGCTTAGCATGACGCAGCACTGGCCGATCCGTGTACCAAGACCGGTGAGCAGAAGATATCCGGCAAGCGTACCGCTTGTGACCGGACAGAGAATTCTGGATACCATGTTTCCAATCGCCAAAGGTGGTACAGCGGCGATCCCCGGGGGATTTGGTACGGGAAAGACGATGACACAGCATCAGATCGCAAAATGGTCGGATGCGGATATTATCATATATATCGGATGCGGTGAGCGTGGCAATGAGATGACACAGGTTCTGGAAGAGTTCTCGGAACTGGTCGATCCAAAGTCTGGAAATCCACTGATGGACAGAACGACGCTGATCGCCAATACTTCGAATATGCCGGTAGCTGCCCGTGAGGCATCAATCTATACGGGACTTACGCTGGCAGAATATTACCGTGATATGGGATATGATGTGGCAATCATGGCGGATTCTACGTCGAGATGGGCAGAGGCACTCAGGGAGCTGTCCGGACGTCTGGAGGAGATGCCGGCAGAAGAAGGATTCCCGGCGTATCTGGCATCGAGACTGTCGGCGTTCTATGAAAGAGCCGGTATGATGCAGACATTAAACGGCGCAACTGGATCGGTGTCAATTATCGGTGCGGTATCTCCGCAGGGCGGTGATTTCTCTGAGCCGGTAACGCAGAATACCAAGCGTTTCGTGCGGTGTTTCTGGGGGCTTGATAAATCACTTGCGTATGCGAGACATTTTCCCGCAATCCACTGGCTGAGCAGTTACAGCGAATATCTGACGGACTTAAGCGGATGGTATGCAGACAATGTATCGCCGAAGTTTGTAGATTACAGAAACCGTCTGATGGCACTTCTGAATCAGGAGAGCAGTCTGATGGAGATTGTAAAACTGATCGGAGGGGATGTGCTTCCGGATGATCAGAAGCTGATTCTGGAGATTGCGAAGGTGATCCGTCTGGGATTCCTGCAGCAGAATGCATTTCACAAGGATGATACGTGCGTATCGCTTGAGAAGCAGTTTAAGATGATGGATGTGATCCTGTATCTGTATAAGACGAGCCGGAAACTTGTGGCAATGGGCATGCCGATGTCGGTGTTAAAGGCAGAGGGTATATTTGAAAAGGTCATTGCGATCAAGTATGATGTGCCGAATGATAATCTGCAGCTTCTGGATCTGTATAAACGGGATATCGATGACTTTTATAACCGTGTCATCGAGAAAAATGCGTAAAGGGAGGGACGTAAGATGGCAATAGAATATCTTGGACTTAGTAGTATTAACGGTCCTCTCGTCGTACTGGAAGGTGTGGAGAACGCATTTTACGATGAGATCGTGGAATTTATCGTAGATCATAATACAAGAAAAATGGGACGCATCGTGGAGCTTGATGAAGACAAAGCTGTGATACAGGTATTCGAAGGGACGGAAAATATGTCTCTTGATAATACACACACAAGACTTACGGGTCACCCGATGGAAGTAACCGTGTCTGAGGAAATGCTTGGGCGTACATTTAACGGAATCGGGGAGCCGATCGACGGGCTTGGACCGATCACGGATGCGCAGAGACGTGACGTGAACGGGCTTCCGCTGAATCCGGTAAGACGTGAGTATCCGAGGAACTATATCCGTACCGGAATCTCGGCAATTGATGGGCTGACGACGCTGATCCGTGGACAGAAGCTTCCGATATTCTCAGGAAATGGTCTGCCGCATGACCAGCTTGCGGCGCAGATTGTAAAACAGGCATCACTTGGTGATAATTCGGATGAGCAGTTCGCGGTTGTATTTGGCGCTATGGGTGTTAAACATGATGTGGCGGAATTCTTCCGTAAGACATTCGAAGAAAGTGGCGTTGCAGACCATGTGTGCATGTTCCTTAATCTGGCAAATGACCCGGTTGTGGAGCGTCTGATCACACCGAAGGTTGCGCTGACAGTGGCTGAGTATCTGGCATTTGAAAAAAATATGCATATACTGGTTATCTTAACGGACATGACTTCATTTGCAGAAGCGATGCGTGAGGTGTCTTCTTCTCGTGGTGAGATTCCGTCAAGAAAAGGATATCCGGGATATTTATACAGTGAGCTTGCAACGATCTATGAACGTGCAGGTATTGTAGATGGGGCCAATGGTTCGGTGACCCAGCTTCCGATCCTTACGATGCCAAATGATGATATCACGCATCCGATTCCGGACCTGACAGGATACATTACAGAAGGGCAGATCGTACTGGACCGTAACCTTCACGGGCAGGCGGTCTATCCGCCGATCAGTATCCTGCCGTCGTTGTCCAGACTTATGAAGGATGGTATCGGAAAAGGCTACACAAGAGAAGATCATCAGGATCTGGCGAACCAGCTATTCTCGGCTTATGCCAAGGTTGGAGAAGCGAGAAACCTGGCATCTGTCATTGGTGAGGATGAGTTGTCGCCGATTGATAAGCAGTATCTGAAGTTCGGCCAGGAGTTCGAGAAACGTTATATCGGACAGGGACCGGCGGAGAACCGTACGATGATGGAGACACTGGATCTTGGATGGGAGCTGCTTGGATTGCTGCCAAAAGAAGAGCTGGACCGTATTGATACGAAGCTGATTGATAAGTACTGGAAGGACACACGGGAGACGCTGGATGAGGATGAAAAAGAGTAGACAGTGTCTGAAGGAGGGATGCATATATGGATCCGAGAGAATTTCCTACCAAGGGTAATCTGATGCTTGCGAAGAATTCTTTGATGCTTGCGCGTCAGGGGTATGACTTGATGGATAAAAAGCGGAATATTCTTCTGAAAGAACTGATGGGACTGATCGATGAGGCAAAGGATATTCAGGAAGAGATCGATGTAACATTTACAAAAGCATACGCTTGCCTGCAGCGTGCCAATATCGAGCACGGGATCAGTAAAGTACAGGAGCTTGCATTTACCGTTCCGATTGAAGACAGTCTGAAGATGCAGACGAGAAGTATCATGGGAACGGAGATTCCGCATATCAAATACGATGCGAAGCAAAATGACCTGACTTATTCCTTCAGTACAACGCATGAGTCGGTTGATATTGCAAGAGAGGCATTCCGGGAAGTGAAGGAATTGACGATCAAACTTGCAGAAGTGGAAAACTCGGCATACCGGCTGGCAGCCAATATCAAGAAGACACAGAAGCGGGCAAATGCGCTTAAGAATATAACGATTCCGATGTATACGAATCTGGTGCATACGATTAGTAATGCGCTGGAGGAAAAAGAAAGGGAAGAGTTCACGAGGTTGAAAGTGATCAAAAGGATGAAAATGTAGAGAAAGAAGGGGCCGGGGGATTTTTAAAAATCCCCCGGCCCCTTCTTTCTGCATGTGTGCGCCTAGCGGCGCACGTTTCCAACGGGTTAAAGTCCCGAATCCACCCGGTAGTGGGAAGGATATAGCCGAA
>NZ_CAKRAH010000004.1 GCF_934294775.1 uncultured Dorea sp. | reverse complement strand
AAAAATCAAAAAGCAGGAATCATAGTTTTATAAATGCTTACGATTTCTGCTTTTTGCTAAAGTTAATGACATTGTGAAAAAGGGGAAATTTAAGCATGGCAAAAAAAGTATTGATCATATCAACAAGTCTCCAGGGAGGCAGCAATTCTGATTTACTCGCAAAAGAGTGTGCAAAGGGAGCAAAATAGAAGAAACAGGCTGCTCAAAAATATGCAAAATATAGAAGAGCAGCCTGTTTTAATTGCAACGAACACGTGCCCATGTGACTTATTCCCGCATCTTCCTGACTTCCGTAGGCGTAGCCTCAAAGTGCTCAGAGAACATCCTTCGGAACAGCTTATAATTCGTAAATCCATGCCGTTCTAATATATCCTTGATCGAATCATCGGTCGCAATAATATCCTGATAAATATAAGAAAGTCGTAATTCATTCTGATATTCTAAAAACGTAATTCCCATACATTTTTTGAAAAAACGGCAGAAATATCCGGACTGCAGGTAGGCAACTCCGGCGATTTCTTCAATACTGATATGCCGGCGGTAATTCTGGTTAATATAATTCAGAATGGTGTCAAGTCTTACGCGGTCCTTGTCGCGCTGGGACTGGTTGCTGTGGACCACACGGACACAAAAATTGTGAAAAAGCTGGAACAGGATTTCAAACAGCAGGCTGTTAAAACGCAGGATGAATCCTTCCGGGCGGATGTCGTTGACAATCTGCATCTGTGTCAGTGTATCTTTGAAAATGTCTAACTTGGTGCGCCGGATATCGCTGCCTTCCGGGTTATCCAGATTGAATACCAGCTGTTCGGCATCCGGCAGATACAGAGACAGGAATGAAAGTGGTATCTGGAAAAGAATTGCCTTGTTCGGTGCAGTACATTTTGTTGAATGGATGATATCAGCGTTGATGAGGACGCATTCTCCGGCGTGGTATTCGCGGACGGATGATTCTATCGTGACGGTAAGGCTGCCCTCTAATAAGTAGATGATCTCCACGGCGTGATGCAGATGGGCGGGAACATAACTTCCGGGATCAATGGAGGTACGGAAGTGGACACCGGTAGATTCCAGGGTGGAGATGACTTCGTAGGAGAAGGTGGAGTCATCTGGAGAGTCAGAAGTTGAAGTTTTCTTTTTGGGTGTAAACCGAAGGTGTGTGGAACTAAGCTTTGGCATAGATTTAAGGTCTCCTTTCAGATAATATTGTAAAAAAGTAATAGATTATATAAGCAGCAGGTCTTTATGGATACCAAAGTATGCAAGAGAAGCTGAGGGTGACAGGTTTTCTATATTCTCTGGCAGGCTGCGGGATCTGCAGATATGAGTGTAGTATAACATAAGAAACATAAAAAGAGAATATCGACCTATATTTTGCATACGATAAGACCTATCCGGCATATATCGTATATGGTACTATAATAGCGTAAACAAAAGGTTGTTCAGTGCACAAAGAACAAAACGTATATAGTAAGTCTATTATGAAAGAGGAAAGATACGATGGAATCAAAGAACAAATTGACCTTTTCAAAAGTATTTGAAAGATTCTCCTATGGATGTGGGGATTTCGGATGTAACATTATTTATACTGCTATGTCAGCATTCTTACTGTTCTACTATACGGACTATGCGAAAGTAAGCGCACTGGCAGTCGGAACAATTATGATGGTATCACGAATTTTTGACGGTGTCAGTGACATCATCATGGGTATGATCGTTGACCGTACAAAGTCAAAATTCGGTAAAGCAAGACCTTGGATCTTACGGATGTGTATCCCGTTTGCAATTTCGGGAATCCTGCTCTTCTCAGTACCGACAAGCTGGGCAGCAACTCCGAAACTTGTGTATGTATTCATTACATATAACCTGGTATCCACAGTCATTTATACAGCAATCAATGTGCCATATTCCGCACTGAATGCGCTGATGACACAGGATCCGTATGAAAGATCTGTATTGAGTATTTTCAGAAATCTGTTAGCAACAGCAGGAACATTAACAATCAATACATTTACATTACCACTGGTTGAAAAATTCGGTAACAACGCATCTGCATGGACAAAGACATTCTGCGTATTCGGACTGGTAGCGGTTGTGGCATTCCTTTTTAACTTCTTCGGAACAAAAGAAAGAGTAAAACCGGCATCTGCAGGCGAAGACGGAAAAGCAGAAGATGTACCATTCAAAGAAGGCATCAAGGCATTATTCAAGAACAAATACTGGATTATGATGACAGGTATGCTTGCATTATTTTTCCTGATGTATTCGGTAAATGGCGGGGCAACTGTGTATTATGCAAAAGACATTTTAGGTGATAAAAACCTTGTATCAACAATCAACGGAATCTTCAATATCGTACAGATCCTTGGAATGTTCTTCATCGCAATGCTGGTAAAACGCCTCGGAAAGAGAAATGTATTCTCCATCGGTCTGGTACTGGATATTGTGGGAATGTTACTTCTTAATTTTGCCGGTGGTTCCATGGCCGGAATCGTAGTATCCAGTGTGATCCGTGGTATTGGTAATGCATGCGGCGGTGCAACCATGTGGGCAATGGTATCTGATACGATCGACTATGGTGAGTGGAAAACCGGATACCGTACCGAAGGGTTGGTAAACAGTGCATGCAGTTTTGGATATAAGATTGGAAATGGTATCGGATCTGCACTTCTTGGTATGATCCTGGAAGTCGGCGGATATGTAGGAGATGCAGCAGTGCAGTCAGCATCTGCACTCCGTTCGATCGAGATCTGCTTCGTGTGGATTCCGATCGCAGTGTATGCATGCGGTCTGATCATTATGAAATTCTGGAAACTGGATAAAGAGTTCTCACAGATCATTGCAGATTTGAAAGCACGTCAGGCAAAGTAGGAGGAAATGAATCATGAAAGTAAAAGGAGTCAATCTTGGAAACTGGCTGGTATTGGAAAAATGGATGAGCCCGGCATTATTTGACGGCACAACAGCGGAAGATGAATACTACCTGCCAAGACAGCTTTCCAGAGAAGTATATGAAGCAAGGATCAAGATCCATCGTTCCGAATACATTACAGAGCGTGATTTTGTAACGATCAAATCCATGGGAATGGAGGCTGTCAGAATTCCGGTTCCGTATTTTATCTTTGGAGACAGAGAACCATTTATTGGATGTATCGAAGAATTAGACAAGGCATTTAACTGGGCGGAAGCGTATGGTTTGCAGGTATTGATCGATCTTCACACGGCTCCTCTCAGTCAGAATGGATTCGACAACGGAGGCATCAGCGGGGTGTGCAAATGGGCACAGAACCCGGAAGAAGTAGAATTCGTCCTGACCGTTCTGGAACGTCTGGCTAAGCGCTACGGAACAAGAAAAGGCTTATGGGGCATCGAGATCATTAATGAGCCGGTCACAGAAAATATGTGGAAGATCATGAATGTGCCGGAGAGATATCCGGCAGTCGATCCGGAACTGGCAGAAGGTTCCGGACCTGTGACACTTGATTTCTTAAAAAAGTTCTACAAAGAAGCATACGACAGAATCCGCGCATATATGCCGGAGGAAAAATATGTAGTCATCCATGACGGATTTGAACTGAAAGCATGGAAAGATTACATGCAGGAAGAAAAGTATAAGAATGTTGTTCTGGATACGCATCAGTATCTGATGGTCGCAGAGGCGAACGGTTGTGAGCAGACGGTGGAAGGATATACGACATATATCAAAGAACATTTCAAAAAAGACATCGAAGAAATGGAAAACTATTTCCCTGTAATCTGTGGTGAATGGTGTCTGTTCAATTCGCTGGCATGCGGATGGGATACCAAGGGCGGACAGTCAGTACTTAACGGACTGGACGGAGAAGTGGAAAGTGCTGTAACAGCGGAAGAAAAGAAGAAGATTTATCAGGCAGTGGCTGAGGCACAGCTTGCGGCATGGAATGCAGGAAGCGGATATTTCTACTGGAGCTATAAGCTTCTGACAGATACGATCAATACGAAAGGCTGGACCGGATGGGACAGCTGGGATCTTGGAAGATGTGTGGACTTTGGATGGTTTCCGAGAGTGTAATTGAAGGCTTGGAATAATAGATTGAAGATGGAAAAGAGAAATGAAATGCCAGTCTATTGATGCGACGGCAGCTTGTCATAGAGGAGGAAAAGTCATGATTCATAACCCGATTTTTAAAGGATTCAACCCGGACCCGAGCATTTGCAGAAAAGGGGACGATTATTATATAGCAGTATCAACATTTGAATGGATGCCGGGAATTCCGGTGTATCATTCGAAAGATATGAAGAACTGGGAACTGTATACACACGTGCTGACAGACGATGAGCAAGTGGACCTTAAGAAGCTTCCGTCAGCAAAAGGAATCTGGGCACCATGCCTGACGTACTGTGAGCAGGAAGACTTGTTCTATGTAGTGTATGGTGTGATGAATTCCATGAATGCAAGATATTTTGACGTGGACAACTATGTGATCACGGCAAAAGACATCCGCGGACCATGGAGTGAGCCGGTGTATCTGCATTCGGCAGGATTTGACGCATCGATACTTCATGATGATGATGGAAGAAAATGGGTGGTTTCTCTTGAGTGGGAGACACGTGAAGGATATGAAAAACCAGGTGCGATCTGCATGGTAGAATATTCTCCTGAAAAAAAAGAAGTCATCGGCTATCCAAAGCGTATCTGGAACGGCGGTACAGACCGTGGATGTATCGAGGCACCGCACCTGACGAAACGTAATGGCTATTATTACATCATGTGCGCAGAAGGTGGAACTGGTTATAACCACTGCGTTACAATGGGACGTTCCAAAAATGTATGGGGACCGTATGAAGGAGATCCGACAAACCCGATCGTGACAAGTGTACCGGGTGTGTCATATGAACGCCAGGATCCGGATCATCTGAAACCGAAATATTACAATCCGGACAGTGTGCTTCAGAAATCCGGACATGGAAGTTATGTAGAGACTCCGCTTGGAGAAGTATATCTTGTACATCTGTGTGCCAGACCATTTGCACCGGAACTTCGTTGTACATTAGGCCGCGAGACTGCGATCCAGAAGATGAAATGGACAGACGACGGATGGCTTCGTATGTATGACGATGACAATCTTGCGAAAGAGTATGTAGAAGAAAGTAAGCTTCTGGAATATCCGGTTCCACAGATTCCTGACTTTGATGATTTTGACGATGAGGAACTTGGCAACTGGTATTATGCACCAAGAATCATGCCACAGAGATTTGCCGATGTGAAGGCTCGTCCGGGTTATGTCAGAATCCGTGGACAGGAGTCCAGAACATCACTGAATAAAGTCAGCATTCTTGCGAGAAAGCTTACAAGTGTCTACGCAAGAGTGACGACCAAGATGGAATTCAAGCCGGAAGTACACCAGCACAGCGCAGGTCTTATCATGTACTACGACAACATGAACTACATCAACCTACGGAAATATTACAGCCAGACACTGGGACAGAGCGCACTTTCCATCATCCACTTGGAAAATGGAACCAAGACCGAGCTTCTGAACACCAGAATCCCGGTAGAGGATGTGCCGATTTATTTACGTCTGAATATCGAAGGAAGAAAATCATGGTTCGAGTGGAGCTATGACGGAGAGCAGTATGTGAAGATTGGCGGACCATTTGATACAACGAAATTCTCAGATGAGTATTGCAAGTACGGGGAGTTCACAGGAACATTCGTGGGACTGACCTGTGCGGACAGAGTGCTGCATAAGCATTATGCGGACTTTGATTTCTTTGAGTATGTTGCGGATGAAGAGAAGGGAATGCCGAGATAGATAGTAAAATGAGCCAGTAGGAGTGGGAAAAGAGGATTTTCCTTGTCTCTACTGGCTTGCTTTTTATATAAAAATGCGGGGAAAGCGGGTATAGAGTACGATAAAAATTCATCTTTTATGGTTTGATTGAAAATAGATAATTTTGAAGAAATACGTAAATATAAAATAAAATTAATTATATTAATTATTGAATATAAGAAATAAATGTGCTACAATGCAATTACTTCGAAAAAGCATTCGCTTTTTACCATAAATTTTCATCCTGAACTTAGACTGAAAGACTGCTGGCAGCAGATATTTTTATCCCAAACTGGTAACTCGCTGGAATATTTCAAACATATAAAATTAGAAACGGAAGGTGCAATGGTTATGACAATCACCGAAATGAGAGAGCTAAAGGAACAAAAAAGCTATACACTGGAAGAAATTGCTGACAGATCAGGCATTGATATAGAACTGATAGCAAAAATATTTTGCAAAAAAGAGGAGATTGGACAAAAGGAAGTCCATGATCTGCTGACTTACAGCGAAATCCGCGAATTAGAAAAAGTGTTTATAGAAGCGGATGAAAATAAAGTTGCAGAGGCTATGGGCGCATATCAAGTAAAAAAGCAGGGGGAATATACAGTGGAAGATTACTATGCCCTGCCAGATGACCAAAGATATGAATTGATCGAGGGTGTCTTGTATGATATGGCCGCACCGACTGTTACGCATCAGGAGATTGCTTTTGAGATTGCGGTGGCTTTGCGGAAATATATCAAAGATAAAGGTGGGAAATGTAAGGTATTCATGTCGCCGGTTGATGTGCAGCTGGATAAAGATGATAAGACGATGGTACAGCCGGATGTTTTTATCTTATGTGACCAGAGTAAGAATACAGGAAAATGCATCTATGGGGCACCGGATATGGTTATAGAAGTCACCTCTCCATCCACCAGAAAAAAGGATTTCGGTAAGAAACTGGAAAAATATGTAGATGCGGGAGTAAGGGAATACTGGATCGTAGATGAGAAAAATCAGAAGGTAATTGTGTATGATCTGGGAGAAGATTTTGGTGAGAATATGGATCTGGCGATTTACGGAATGGATGGGGAAGTTCCGGTTGGAATCTATGCTGGGGAATGTAAGATAGATTTTGGGGAGATTGTCAGAGAGATGGAAAATATATAGAGAATGGGATTAGTTTTAGTGCCGGTAGTTTAGCTTCCATTGGCAGGTCCTGTAGATGAAATATTTAGCGCATTTATATTATAAAAAGAAAAAATGAATATTATTTCAAAATCCAGTACATAACCTCCTGAAAAAAGTATGCTATACTGCTGATAGATGTACTACAAAAAAAGCGGTGCAAAAACCAGAAATGAAATGGAGAAAAGCATATGAAATTAACAATATTAGGAACCGGAAATGCAACCGTAAGCGAATGTTACAATACCTGCTATGCAATCAGCGATGAAGGAAAACATTTTCTCGTAGATGCAGGCGGTGGAAACCGTATTCTGAAGGTGTTAAAAGATACTGGAATTGATATGAATGATATTCACGACATCTTCGTTACACATGAGCATGTAGACCATGTACTTGGAATTATCTGGCTGGTACGTATGATCGGGCAGAGAATGAATCAGGGAAAATATGAAGGTGACCTTCGCATTTACTGCCACGAGGAACTTGCAGAGAAGATCCAGACAATCGCCAATATGACGATCCAGCAGAAAGTCTGTAAGCATATGGGTGAGAGAATCCAGTTTGATGTTGTAAAAGACGGAGACAGCAGAACCATCCTCGGATGTCCGGTAACATTCTTCGACATTGCTTCGACAAAGGCAAAACAGTTTGGATTCAGCATGCAGCTTAAGAGTGGGAAGAAATTCACCTGTGTAGGCGATGAGCCATACAATGAAGTGGATTATAAATATGTAAAGGGCAGTGACTGGCTGCTTCACGAGGCTTTCTGCCTGTTCGGTGAGGCGGATAAGTTCAAGCCTTATGAAAAACATCACAGCACGGTGAAAGAAGCATGTCAGCTGGCAGAAGAACTTGGTGTGCCGAATCTGTTGTTGTATCATACAGAAGAGACACATCTGGCGGAGAGAAAGAAATTGTATACGGAAGAAGGTCAGCTGTATTATCATGGTAATCTGTATGTACCGGATGATCTGGAGACGTTTGAGATATAGAAAATGCGTGTTGCGGCGAAAGCATCAGCGATTGCAGTTACCAGACCGGGAGCTGCTCCGTCAATTCCGTCAAAAGAAGAAGTTGAAAGAATGAATATTGATTAGAATATAAGAAAACCTGCCGACGGCAGGTTCTCTCTTTTGAGCCGGAAGGGATAATGAAAAAGACAGAAAATCCCGTCCCCACGGCTCACGTTCCTGATTTAGAAAAGATCCAGCATATTATCAAGATAAATCTCTTCCCTGACACGTAACTGATATTCAGGCTTGGTCATATAATAAAGCAGGAATTCGAGAATGAGTGCACTTCCAAGTCCTCGTCCCTCAATTTTAAAATTAGAAAATCCCATCGGCATATAAATGTTCTGGATAGCATCAACACTGATGAATCCGGGATTCTCCATCGCCTTAGAAAACCGGTAGCCTTCGTTTCCATCCGGTGAAGCACAGTGAAATTCCGGTGTTGGGAATCCGAGATTTTTACGGCTGACGGATTCATAACATGCTTTTCTGTCCTTACAACCAAACCAGCAGCATTCGTTGCATAGAAATTCCACTTTATCTTTCTGGTGTTGCGACATCAGATCTAATTTATCAAACATTTTATTTAACCGGAAATCCGGTACAACATAGCGGAATTCTTCGCGTTTTACTTCATTTAGAAAGTCCTGAAAATCTGTCAGAACTTTTGTGGTAGAAGAGACAAGATAGAGATCAGGATAGTTTTCTATCAGATAGTTTAATAAAAGATCTGAATGGACGATCAAACCGTTTTGTATATGGTGTGCGTTTGAAAAGCTTTCAGCAGCAGATTCCGTAAATGATTTTTTGAACTTAGGTGTGCTCCGCAAAATATTTGAAGTGCCGGATTGTGCGGAATGGGAGCAGTCAAGCATTTTACAAAGATCGTTACATTTTTTATCTGAAAGGTGTTCCTCACGCAACAGCGAATTACTGAATGTTAACCGCACTGAGATACCATATTCCTGCATCAGATCAAGCACATCTTCAGGATCAGAATATCCAAACGAAGTACGTCCACCACCCCAGAGACAGTCCGAAGGCGCACCATAGATTGATCCAATCTCGCACCAGTCATAAAAGTACTCCCTGTGTTTCCGGAATAATGGAAGAAATATACGGTACAATTCGTAAAATTCGAAGAGTCCTGGGAGGTGGTAATAAGATTTATGTATTTTGTTCATATATTTACCTCTACAAAAATTTCTGAAATTAATGATAGCACAAAGTTATTGTTTGCAGGTGGGAAAATTTGAAAATTACATATAATACAAAGGAGTATTGTATAGCTATTTTTCATTGTTATCACAAAAGAAAAATGATATTATTATAGATAATATAATATCTATAATGTGTAAAATAACGGTAAAATGGATAAAATATTATCTATAATGAGAGGTATATATATGAAACAATTTGTATGGGAAACAGCAGAAGAAATAGATCAGAAACTTGCGAAAAGAATACGGAATATTAGAAAAAGACGTTCTATTTCACAGGAAAAATTAGCAGTGATGTGTAATGTAAGCTATGGTTCGATCAAAAGATTTGAAACCACAGGAAAGATATCTTTATTATCATTAACTAAAATTGCAATGGCATTAGATTGCGCAGATGAGATAAGAAATATGTTCACAGAGGTTCCGTATAAGGATATTCAGGAGGTTATCAATGAAACGAGATAATTCATTACAAGTGTTCTACAATGAAAAGCTAGTAGGAACACTTGCAGTGACAGCCAGACACAAGGTAGCATTTCAATATAGTAAAGAGTGGATTGAAAATGGCTTTCCAATAAGTCCATTTTCATTACCATTAAAAGAAGAGGTGTATATTCCAACAAAGGATTATTTTCAAGGGTTGTTTGGAGTATTTGCAGACATCTTCCGGATAACTGGGGAAAGTTATTATTGAACCGTCTATTAAGATCGCACAAAATAAATGCAGATGAGATTACAGTGCTGGACCGTCTTGCAATCGTTGGAAAATCCGGAATGGGGGCACTTACTTATTATCCGGAAAGAGAGTTTAAAGAAGCTGAGAATTCATTAAATCTGGATGAATTAGCGGTACAATGTCAGAAAATATTAAATACGGAATATTCGGATAAACTGGATGAGTTATATCATCTTGGTGGTACAAGTGGCGGGGCACGACCAAAGATTATGACAACAATAGATAATGAACAATGGATTATAAAATTTCCGGCACATATAGATGGAGAAAATGCAGGAAAGATGGAATATGATTATTCATGTTGTGCAAAGCAGTGCGGAATTACAATGAGTGAAACGAGATTATTTCCAAAAGAGAAATGTGTGGAAATTATGAAAATGATTGAAAATACAGTGAAGGAAATGCTGGGAATGTATTTGTAGGAGAATAAGTGTAAAAAATGGGCGAAAGACAGTAAAACACTTTTAAGAGTTACTGCCTTTCGCCCGTTTTTTATATTTATCCGCTTATGGATATTAGTTATATTCATAAATTTTGAAGCGTTAATGTATTTGTCTGTTTCATTTGTTTAAAATCTTCTTTTGAAAAAGATAAAAGAGGCTGTATCTTTTCCAAATTGGAAATCTCTGTATCTAAAATAACAGCTTTAAATGTAACAGGAAGCATTGTGTAATTAGAAAGTCCGGAAACAAGAGCAAGTTTCTGACCAGGGTTTACCAGATTATTTACACAGGAAATAATGATGTGTTCAGATTTTGAAATCTGATTGTGGAGCATATAAGTTCCAAGAAAACCGTCCTTTACAAATTCACCAGAGTAGAAGCCGTTGCAGGTACCAGGATTTTCGGATTCAGCAACATCATTAAAAAGAAGGGCATGACAGATATCCGAAGAAGTTTCATGCCTTTCAATAATACTTTTTATAATTTTCTTTTTAGAACCATCGTAGCTATACATATAATTTTTGATTATATTTGTTGCTGGTATATTTGAGTCGTTGGTATTATGAGATTCGTTACCAATAATCATCAAAGGTGATATTTGAAAAATACGAGACATTTCCAGCAGTGTTGAAATATCAAGAGAAATCATTCCGTTTTCATATTTTGAGATGGTTGACACACTTTTGTGAAGCCTTTTTGAGAGATCTTTAAGTGTTAGATTATATGCCATGCGGTATTTTTTTATATTACGTCCGACTTTTTCATTAATGTTCATATAATTTTCCTTTAAATCAATATTCGAATGAATCAGATACAAAATTTTAGAGTTTCCTTAATAAAGTCATTAAATCTCGAGTAATTTTATTATGTTGATAATAACATGTGAAAAATTTTCATGTCAATAAAATAGTCTCGTTTTGTTTTTGAATGCCTATAAAGATAAAATAAACCTACAAAAAAGGAAGGAGGCGGCTTATGAAGATTGAAAAATGGAAGATGAAAAACATGAAAAAAAGGGGGTGTGAGATGTGAAAAAGAAAAAAATATCTTTTCCGACGGCTCTTACGGTACTGTTTGTAGTTCTTATCTTTGCAGCAATACTGACATCGGTTGTTCCAGCAGGATTATATTCTAAGCTGATTTATCAACCAGAGAAAAAGGTATTCGAAATAACGTCACCAACAGGAAAAATTACAGAAATGGAACCGACGCAAGAGACACTTGATCAGTTAGGGGTTACTGGAAGTCTGGATAAATTTTTGGATAAGAGTATCAGTAAGCCAATTGCAGTTCCGAACACTTACGCACAGGTAAAACAGTCTCCACAAGGAGTGGTAAATATCCTTCTGGCGGCAATCAAAGGTGTATATGATACGATTGATATTATTCTGTTTGTATTTATACTTGGGGGATGTATCGGAGTATTAAATTATATGGGGGCTTTTAATGCTGCGATAGCTGCACTGTCAAAAGTAACAAAAGGAAAAGAATATATTTTGATTATATTGATTTCAGTAATTATAGCTGCGGGAGGAACAACCTTTGGACTTGCGGAAGAAACGATAGCATTATATCCGATACTGGTACCGGTGTTTTTGGCAGCAGGATATGATGTTATGGTATGTATTGCAGCAATTTACGTTGGATCATCGATAGGAACGATGTTTCCTACAATTAATCCGTTTTCCATGGGAAATGCGACAAATGCAGCGGGGATCAGTCTGGCCGATGGAATGGCAATCCGTGGCATTGCATTAGTAATAGGAACGGTTATTTCCCTGGTTTATATTTTGTGTTATGCAAAAAAAGTTAAGAAAGACCCGACAAAATCTATTTGTTACGATCAATATGATTATCATATGAAAAAATTTGGACATCAGGGAGAAGTTCCGGTATTTACGATAAAGATGAAGCTGTCGCTTGTGGTTTTTGGAATTTCGTTTGCAATACTGGTATGGGGACTGGTTGCAAAGAGTTGGTGGTTTGACAGTATGACTGCACTATTCTTAGCGTGTGCGGTAGTACTTGCATTTACATCTGGAATTGGCGAAAAGAATTTTATGGAGCAGTTCATTGGAGGTGCAGCTGATCTTATGGTAGTTGCTTTGGTTGTAGGTGTTGCACGTGGAATTAATATTATTCTGGAAGATGGAATGATATCAGATACGATGCTTGAATTTTTCTCCGGTGCAATCAGTGGAATGAATGCCATTGTATTTATCATATTGATGATGCTTGTATTTCTGGTATTGGGATTTTTTATTTCTTCTTCATCGGGACTTGCGGTTTTATCAATTCCGATTATGGCACCGCTTGCTGATACGGTAGGAGTTTCAAGGGCGGCAATTGTTTCGGCTTATGCGTATGGACTGGGATTAATATCATTTATAACCCCAACGGGATTGATACTTGCATCGTTGGCAATGGTAGATGTTACATATGATAAATGGCTGAAATTTATCATGCCATTGATGGGAATTATGGCTGGGTTTAGTGCAGTTATGTTGATTATTCAGATATATGTTTAAGCAAGAAAGTATGATTTAAGGCAGAGGAGGAGTAGTTGAATGAATTTTGAAAAACAAATACAAGCAGATAAAAAAAATTTGATAAAAGATATAATTACTTTGACATCGATGAATAGTGTAGAAGCTGAAGCAGAAGTGGGAAAGCCATTTGGAGAAGGACCGGCAAAGGCACTGCAGTGTTTTCTGGATATGGCAGAAGAAATGGGGTTAAAGGTAGAAAATTTTGATAATTATGCAGGACATGCAGAATATGGAGACGGAGAAGAGACATTAGGAATTTTAGGACATGTAGACGTGGTTCCGTGTAGCGGGGAATGGCTGGTGGATCCATTTGAGCCGGAAGTGAAAGATGGAAAAATATATGGCAGGGGTGTTTTGGATGATAAGGGTCCGATGGTAGCTTGCCTTCATGCAGTGAAAATCTTAAAAGAGATGAACCTTCCGCTTAGCAAAAAGATCCGGTTTATTATAGGAGCAAATGAAGAAACAGACTGGCGTTGTATGGATTATTACTTCAATCAAAAGAAGATGAAAGCACCGGAGATGTCCTTTACACCAGATGCTTCATTTCCTGTTATATATGCAGAAAAAGGTGTTTTTCATTATCAGTTGGTTACAGATATTAAAGAAAAAATTGTATTATCCGGAGGAATAGTAATAAACTCTGTTGCAGATCGTGCATATGCAGTCGTACCGGACGCTTTGGAAGATGAAATAAAGAAAAATTTACATTTATGGGAAGAAAAAACAAAGTGTCGTTTTAGGACAGAAAAAGAAGAGAATGGTATTAGGCTGGAGGCAGAAGGATTTGCTGCGCATGCAGTCAATGTTGCAAAAGGTATTAATGCGATTACAGGAGTTATGTATGCTGTTTCAGAACTAGATATTCAGGGAGAACTGGCAGAAATTGCAAAATTTTATATGGAACATATTGGCTTTGATACATCAGGAGAAAGACTAGGAATCAATGTGGAGGATAGCTTTTCCGGAAAACTGAGTTTCAATGTGGGTAAGGTGGAAGTGAAACATAACCAGGTAATATTTTCTATTGATAACAGGGTTCCGGTTGAATATAGCTGTGAAGATGTGCAGAAACGGCTGGAAGAAAAATTGAAAGGAAGCAGGTTCAGATTTGAGCTATTAGACATTACAAAAGCTAATTATGTACCGAAAGATTCGTTTCTTGTACAGACTTTGATGGATGTATATCGGGAAATTACTGGGGATACATCAGCGGAAGCACGTGCGGAAGGAACGTGTTCTTATGCAAGAGCGGTGAAGAATTGTGTAGCATTCGGAGCGTTGCTTCCAGATCAGCCAGATCTTATGCATCAGACGAATGAATATGTGGAACTTGACAAATTAGATGTATGGATGAAAATTTATCTTGAGGCAATTTACCGGCTGGCAAAATAATTTGAGATAGAAATCGGTTATATGAAAAACCAGATAAAGTGAAGGTGTTTTTGAAATTGCTATTTACATAATGTGTGAATAGTAACATTTAGGCCTTCCTTTATCTGGTTTTTCTGATTTTACATGCATTTCACTTGCATTCTCCACATAGACGTGTATAATGAATCTTGTTCGGTATTTTTGAAAAAAAAGTATAGTAATAGAAAACTTTTGAACATATGGAGGTGAAAGTGTGGATATCGGGAAAAAGCTCCGGGAGCTTAGAAAGCAGAATGATCTGACACTGGAAGATCTGGCTTCGAGAAGTGAGCTTACGAAGGGATTTTTATCACAGGTGGAGCGTAATCTGACAGCACCAAGTATTGCGACACTTGAGGATATTCTGGAGGCACTTGGAAGCAACCTGTCGGAATTCTTTCATGAAGAGGAAGAAACACAGATTGTATTCGGGGCAGATGATTTCTTCGTGGATGAGAAAGAGGACTATCAGGTGGAATGGATCATTCCAAATGCGCAGAAGAACCAGATGGAGCCAATCCTTATGACGCTCTATCCGCATAAGAAAAGTCATGTCCAGACGTCGTATACCGGCGAAGAATTTGGCTATGTGCTAAAAGGAAATATTACGATCGTGCGTGGCAGCAAAAAATATAAAGTAAAAGCGCATGAGACGTTTTATATGGACGGGGCAAAGAGCCATTATCTTTACAATCACGGGAACAGTCCGGCGAAGATATTATGGATCACAACACCGCCGATATTTTAACAGAAAATCACAGGGGACAATACATAGAACCTGCCACTGGCAGCTTCTATTGCATACTTTGGTACAAAAAAGCCACAAATACCTGTCCCCATGGCACAAATAGGGAAGGGAGAGGACAATGGAAGAAAAAAAGTTAATAGAGTTTCGCAATATTGTGAAAAGCTTTGATTCGCAGGTTGTGCTAAAAGGTATCAACCTGGATATATATGAAAATGAATTCGTAACCCTGTTAGGACCAAGTGGATGTGGTAAGACCACACTGCTCCGGATCCTCGGAGGGTTCCTGGATGCAGATGAAGGAAAGGTAATTTTCGATAATGAAGACATTACCAACAAACCGCCATACGAGCGTGAACTGAACACCGTATTTCAGAAATATGCATTATTCCCGCATCTGAGTGTATATGAGAATATCGCATTCGGATTAAAACTGAAAAAGATGAGCAAAGACATCATCGACCAGAAGGTCATGAAGATGTTAAAACTGATCGGCCTGGAAGGTTATGAAGATAAGAATACAACACTTCTGTCCGGTGGTCAGCAGCAGCGGGTAGCAATCGCAAGAGCACTGGTAAATGAACCGAAGGTCCTTCTTCTTGATGAGCCTCTGGCAGCACTTGATTTAAAACTCCGTAAGGAAATGCAGTATGAGCTGAAGCGTATCCAGCAGGAGGTCGGTATTACATTCATCTTCGTAACACATGACCAGGAAGAAGCACTTACGATGTCGGATAAGATCGTAGTTATGCAAAAAGGTGAGATCCTTCAGATCGGTTCCCCGCAGGAAATCTACAACGAGCCAACGAACCGGTTTGTTGCAAACTTCATCGGAGAGAGCAACATCATCTCCGGAAGAATGATCGAAGATTATAAAGTACGTTTTGATGACATCACATTCGACTGCGTCGACCACGGCTTCAAGGAAAATGAACCGGTAGACGTCGTAATCCGTCCGGAGGATATCGATATCGTGGATGTGAAAGACGGCAAGATGACAGGAGAGGTATTAAGCGTCCTGTTCAAAGGTGTACACTATGAGATCATGGTTGAGACCGTACCGGGAACAAGTGTTACTGTCAACATGCGTGTCATCCGCAACCATGACGTGACAAGCGAAGATGGAAAAGAGAAGATCAGCGCCAATAACTTCTATGTAGACGTAGAAGATGTGGCAAATCTGGATGATAAAGAGATCGTAGCATTATCCAATGCTCAGGCATGGGAGCCGGAAAGTGATGAATACATTTCCATTGCAAATATTGAGTACGAGCTGGAAGAAAAAGAAGGCCAGTATCCGGTTACATTCAGCACAGCGAACGGAACCAGCATCGAGAGAACCATCTTTGTAGTCAACCAGCCATTCGTTAAGAATGAAAAGGCAAATGAAGGTGTTATGGCGTTCAACTTCTTCAAGACGGTAGACGAGATCACAGAATCTCAGGCACTGGATACAGATCTTAAGACATGGGCGAACGCTCAGGGATGGAAACTTACGGACGAAGATCAGAGTGTAGACATCAGCGTAGACTATGACTTTGATCCGGAAGAAGTAACAGAAGGCGTGTATGAGATTACATTTTCAACCACAGGACGTGAGTTCAAGATTCATACAACGGATTATTCGGAGGAAGGACAGGAGGTCGGCCTGACATTCTTCCCGGAAGATATCCACGTGATGCCGAAGGTGGTATTCTAAGATGAAGAAATTTTCACAGTTAGCATTCCCGTATATCGTGTGGGCGGTACTGATGTTAGTATTCCCGATGGTTCTGATCGCACTTTATTCTGTGACAGATCAGGGAAACAGCATCTTATCCTTTACATTTACACTGGAACATTATGTCAAATTTTTTACCGACCCGGATTTCTTATTAATCCTTTGGCGTTCCATTGTGATTGCGGTGAAGACAACGATCATCTGTCTGTTACTTGGCTATCCGATCGCATATTATATTGCACGCAGTGAGCAGAAGAAGCAGAATGCACTGATCCTTGCAATTACGATCCCGATGTGGATCAATATGCTTGTAAGAACGTATGCATGGATCGGTCTGTTAAGTGACGGCGGCCTGATCCAGAGAATCTTACATCTGGTTGGACTTGGAAAAGGATCCCTTCTCTATACAGAAGGGGCAGTACTTCTTGGTATGGTATATAACTTCCTGCCATTTATGATCCTGCAGATCCAGACGGCACTTAGTAAGATGGATCATTCACTCCTGGAAGCAAGTGCAGATCTTGGAGCGAGTCCGGCGCAGACATTCCGCCGGGTGACATTGCCGCTGTCTGTGCCGGGAATCATCAACGGAATCACACTGGTATTCCTTCCGGCAGTCAGCTCATTCTTCATACCAAAGCTCCTTGGCGGTGGTCAGTATTTCCTCATCGGAAATATGATCGAGAACCAGTTCATTACGGTTGGAGAGTGGAACTTCGGAAGTGCCATATCCATGATCATGGCGGTCATTATGATGGTGCTTATGATGGTAGTACGTAAGATAGAGATTCGTAATCAGGGTGGAAAGGAGGAATAATCGTTATGAATAATAAGGGAAAACGTCCAATTGGGAAAATCCTTATGATACTGGCGGTTGTGTTCTTCTATGTTCCAATCCTGTACATGATTATATTTTCCTTTAATGATGGAAAATCCCTGACAAGCTTTACGGGATTTTCACTGCGTTGGTATAAGCATATGCTGGAGTCAGCAGATATGATGGATGCGCTGTCGACGACATTTAGTATCGCGCTGCTTGCGACATTTATCTCAACAGTAGCGGGAACGATCGCGGCGATCGGTGTCAGTAAGTCGAAAAAGTTGGTGCGTGATCTGATGGAACAGGCGAATAACCTGCCGATCATGAACCCGGAGATCGTAACGGCGATTGGATTCATGCTGTTATTCATTACATTCCATGTGGAAAAGGGATACGTGACCATGCTTCTGGCACATATCGCATTCTGTATCCCTTATGTGATGTTATCGGTCATGCCGAAGATCAAGTCGCTGGACCCGAACCTTGCGGATGCGGCGATGGACTTAGGAGCAACACCATGGCAGGCACTTACCAAAGTTGTCGTGCCGCAGATCACACCGGGAATTGTAGCCGGGGCGCTGATCGCATTTACCATGTCGGTGGATGATTTTATCATCTCTTACTTTGTAACCGGCCGCGGTGTGAAGAACTTAAGTATCATGGTGTATACGATGAGTAAACGTGTCAACCCAAGTATCAATGCGATCTCGACACTGGTGGTTCTTATCATTACAATCGTACTGGTAGTCATTAATGTGGCGCCGGCACTTTTCGCAAAGCATGCGAAGAGAGGAAGCATCGGGAAGAGACATGTGCTGGCACCTGCGGTTGCAGTTGCGTGTGCACTGGCACTGGTTGCCGGAGTGGTGACATATAATCATCAGAAAGAACCGCTTCCATATGAAGGACAGACACTCCGTATCTATAACTGGGGTGAATATGTGGGTGAAAATATCATCCAGGACTTCCAGAAAGAGACAGGAGCAACCGTACTTCTGGAGAACTTTGATTCAAATGAACAAATGTATATCAAGGTTGCCAACGGCGAAGCCTATGATATTCTGGTACCAAGTGACTATATGATCCAGAGACTCATTTCCGAAGATTATCTGCAGAAGTTAGATAAATCAAAACTTGACTGCATGGATAAGTTAAATGATGCAGTAAAAGGACTTCCGTATGATCCGAAGAATGAATATTCCGTTCCGTACTTCTGGGGAACGGTTGGAATCATGTACGATAAGACGAAGGTGGACGTAAAGGATCTGGAAAAAGAGGGATATAACATTTTCCTGGATCAGAAATATAAAGGCGATATCTACCTGTATGATTCAGAGCGTGATTCATTCATGATGGCATTAAAAGCGCTTGGATATTCGATGAATACGACAAATGAAAGCGAGATCCAGGAGGCATATAACTGGCTGGTACAGTGTGTACAGACCATGAAGCCGGAGATCGTAACCGATGAGATCATCGACAACATGGCACAGGGAAGAAAGGCGCTTGGTCTGATCTATTCCGGAGATGCAACGTATGTTATAAATGAGAATGAAAATATGGGATACTACCTGCCGGAAGGCGGAACCAACCTCTGGTCTGATTCTATGGTTATCCCGAAGAATGCGAAGAATCCGGAACTTGCGCATGCATTCATCAATTACGCAAGTGATTATGACGGAGCATATGATAACTCAAGCTATGTAGGATATACATCGGCCAATAAGAAGGTTATGGAAGACCTGTACGGCAAGGGCGGAGAGTTCGAAGGAATCGACGCATACATGCCAAGAACAGATAATAAGAATGATGAAGTCTTCGAGTATAACGAGGAGACGAAGAAAGAGATCAGTAATCTGTGGAGTAAGGTGAAGATTGCTGCTAGTAATACGAATTAGTTGGCGAATAAGTAAGAAGGGACGAAGGTTTGAAAAGACTTTCGTTCCTTTTTTTCGTGCCAAAGTATAAGAAAAGCTGCCGGTGGCCGGTTCTCTATATTCGTAAGAGGTGGAGCGCTGTATAAAGATATGCTGTATAAAAATACATCTTGATAGAACGTATGTTCTGATATATAACGAACATATTATCAGAGTATGTATGAAAAATATTTCTGCAATCTATATATCCCACTTTACGATATATTTTGCAGAAAATATTTTTCAGGCACACTCTAAAGAAGGAAGCATCCGTACTTATGAATATGATGCCGGCGGCAACCTGCTGAAATATAAGAAGTACACCGTAAAAGATGGAAAACAGACACTGGTACTGACCGATAGCTACGCATACGGCAACACATGGAAAGACCAGATGACATCTTATAACGGAAGTACAGTTACCTACGATGATATGGGAAATCCACTGACTTACCTTGGCATGAAACTAAGCTGGGAAAAAGGAAGAGAAAAAAGACAGAAGGAAAATTGGGATATTTGGTTCTAGAACAAATAGTAAAAATAATTATATTTGGGATAGTAGGTATATTATGTTTTGATCAAGAAGGTTTGGGAATAGTTAATCATATTGGGGGTGGTATATTAGGCATAATATTTGCCATTGCATGTTTATATAATCTGAAATATATTATTTATCTACTTTTAGATATAAAAGACGGAACAGAAGTACGCCGTATGAAGTATCAGAAAATGCAAACAAAAGAGCAGGGAAGGTGGACCGGACTTGCAGGTGCATATGAAGTAGATCCCAGATTTGTTGATAATAATAAATGGGTGATAGGAAAACTCTGGTTTGATGTAGAACAAAATACCATTGAAAACAAGATCGTATTTTCAATTATAAATTGGATATACTGTCGGTTGACGTCTTTATTCTTTATAGAAGCAATCGACAGAAATGCTTTATGGAAGGTGGTAAAACGAAAAAAAGAAACTTCTGTATACAGAGGCGTATTTAAAGGAAAAGTTTTTAAAGAAATTTATAAAAGAGGAAAGATGGTAGAAGTTGTGTACTATCGAAGATCACGTCTTATAAAGGAACTTCGGACTTATGAAAATATGGAGTTTGAGGAAGAAATAGAAGTCAGACATGAGAAAAATAAACGGTATGAATTTGTGGAAATTAAAAATCTAAAAACGGAAAGAGATTATAGCATTTTGTTGCAAATATTAATGCAAATGTCTGAAGATAAAAAAGTCTTTGCAATAATTATGAGTGAGGATCAGGTAAAAGGAATTAATAAGGATAGGATGGTCCATTATTGGGAAGATTCGGAACCTGGCCTATGTGCAATGGAATTACCGGGATTGAATAGAGATACGGTAAATACAGATGTGTTTAAGAATAAGGAAATGTATATAACTGTATGTACAGAAGGAAGTGATCTGACATGGGATACATTTACGCATGATGAGGATCCGGTTATATGGAATATTGATGAGGGAAAAGTCTGTGCATATATACATATTTCGGATGAGAGCGTGGAGATTACAGGTGCGCCTGGTTTGAGGGAAATAGAAATCATATCAGAAAGATTAGAAAGAGAGTCGCTGGTTTAATATCGGCGACTTTTCTTTGCGTAAAAGCATATAAGATATTGCAATTATATTTACCAGTGTGTTAAACTGTAGCAAAGCATATTTCAAACAGAATCTAAGGTGACAGACACCGTCTATATTCTACTACATTTCAGAAATCTATGCTTTTATACCAAGAGGCGATAGAAAAGCAGGAGAGGACTGAAACGTAAGGAATCTCCTGTGGCAAAGGAGAATTGAATATGGCGAAAAGAAGAACTCAGAAGAGACGTAACGAAAAGTATCAGGTAAACGATCGGCGATTAAGAGTGAAAGAGGAGTATAAAGATACGATTTTTCGAATGTTATATAGGGATAAGGGAAATCTGCTATCTTTATATAATGCAGTGAATGAAAGGAACTATACGAATCCAGATGATCTACAGATTGTAACGTTAGAGAATGCGCTCTATATGGAAATGAAGAACGATCTGGCATTTATCATGGACATGAATTTATATTTGTATGAACATCAGTCGACATATAATCCGAATATTCCGCTAAGAAACTTGTTTTATATAGCGGATGAATATCAGAGATTAGTCATTCAGAAATCATTATATTCCACTGCTATACAGAAGATACCGACACCAAGATTTATTGTATTCTATAACGGAACAAAGAAAGTAGAAGACCGTAGTGAATTCAGGTTATCATCAGCTTATGAGAATCCGACAGAAGATCCAGATTTAGAACTGCGGGTTACGATGTTGAATGTGAATGATGGGCATAATAATGAGTTAATGGAACATTGTCAGACGTTAAAGGAATATGCACAGTATGTAGCCAGAGTGAGAAAGTATGCGGCTGATCCGGATATAGTGCTGGAAGAAGCTGTAGAACGGGCGGTTGAAGAGTGTATCAAAGAAGGAATTCTGACAGAATTTTTGATGAGGAACAGGGCGGAAGTGATCAAAGTGAGTATCTATGAGTATGATAGGGAATTTGAAGAGAAGAAGCTTAGGAAGGCCGAGTATGAGGCTGGACGTCAGGCTGGGATGTTAGATGGAATAAAAACTGGAGAAAGGAATGTTTTAAAAAGATTGATTAAAAAGCGGTTAAGCAAAGGAATGACTCCGGAAGAGATAGCAGATGATCTGGATGAAGATGTATCGCTTATTCGGACGTATATGGAAGAGTGTCAGGAAGAAGTAAGATAATTGGAAGAATGCCAATGTTGAATGTAAAATTGCTGGTCAAGGAATAGATTATATAGTCAAAATGGTTTATTTTATTGTGGGGATAATAGGAGCAAGAAAGAAGAAAAGGTAATGTATGATTTTAGAAGTCTATATTTTTATGCAGTATATTGTGTGATTATTGGTATTGGGATGGCAATATTGCTATTAAAAAAGAAAAAAAGCCTTAGAGGAAAAAGAAAAAAAGACGATGTATTGGAGATACTTTTGTATACAATAGTGCTGATTTTCTGTGTGGATAATACAGTTAGTGTGTGTTCAGCTATTCACTCGCCTGTAATTAAGCAGTATCAAGGCATATATATGGGGAAGCACAGAGGAATGGTGGAATTTGAAAAATCAAAAGATAGTGACTATGAAGATTCTTTTTATATACCACTGCTTTTGAGAGGAAGAATGTGTGTTGGGGGTTTTCAAAAGGAAGAAAAATATAAATTATATTATGAAGAAAGAACAGAAGTACTTGTAAAAATTAAAAAAATTTCATAATAAAGGAAAGACTTATGAGAAGACTGTGGGAATGTAAAGATTGGAGTAAGTATATAGACACAAACAGGCGAACTGGGATCAGACAACGGTTCGATGCAGGAGTAGATAAAGAAGTGCATAGAGCGTGCAAAGAATATATTGCCTGGCTTAGAACACAATATGATTTTCCTGTAAGAGTTCCAATATATTTTAAAGAGCGGGAATACATTGTCACTTCAAAAGGAGAACAGTGTTCAGCACTCTTTTTTGGACCTTATGATAAATCGGAAGAACCATATATAAAAGTGGCAGTGGGTGATTATCCGAAGCTGTTAAGAGAATGTGAGGATAAAGATGATGCATTAGCAGCAAATTTATATTCTATTACACATGAACTTTCACATTATTTTCAATGGATTAAAGACCTTTATCTGGATGATGATCCGAAACGTGAACGGCAGGCAATATATTATGCAAGAGAAATTGTTTTGGATTATGCAGAGACACGAGAGCATCCGTAACAAGAGAAGCAGTCAGGAAACAATCAGGAGGATTCCCGGGAAAAAACGGGAATCCTCTTATCTATTTAAGCACATAATCTCGGATCACATCAAATGACGCCGGCCCAACTTCCAGAACGGCTTTGTGAAACCGTATCTGTAAAAATTCACTGCCCCATTTTTTCATAGCATCTTTTTTTAGTTCCAGAAATTCCAGATATCCAATATAGTATTTCAGATAATTCGCGGGATCTGCGATGATCAGGTCGTAGATATCTTCGATCGTTCCGGCATCGGATATTCCATAAGTGCGGAAGAATTCTGTAGCATCGGCAAGCTTCCAGCCGTCATAATGGATGCCCATGTCAGCAAGTGCGTACAGACCGAGGATGACGGAGGCATTTCGCTGGAAGAGTGTGGCCTGTTCTTTGGAAAGGGAAGAAAAGTAGTAGCTGAGCATTTCACTATAGGTGGCCCAGCCTTCGGTGTAGCCGCCATAGTTCAGAACACAGCGGATGGGATCTGGATTAAGACTGGCATAATATACATTCTGATACAGGTGTCCCGGATATCCCTCGTGGGCGAGCGTTGTGAAGAGGGACAGATTGTCTGTAATATGTCCATTATTGATATAGATGACATTTTCAGAAGTATTATCAATGGCTGGTATCATATAGAATGCAGGGCTTAAATATTCTTCCATAGACTTCTGGACGTATTTCACCTGTGTATGAATCTTCGGACACGGTGGAAAAGTCTTAGTAATCTTGCCTGATAATGTGGATAAGATTTTTTCCGGAGTCAGATTATCAAGCTTCGTGCCCTGAGAACTGAAGATGTCAGATGTCGGAGAAGTATTTTCTGTAGTATCTGAGGATGATTGTGAAGAAGAGGAAGTATCGTTCGTGTTGTGTGAAGAAGATTGCGAAGATGCATCGTTCGTATTATGTGAAGAAGACTGTGAAGAAGCATCGGATGAGTCATTACTGAGGATCCGCTGCATAGCCGTCAGATCAGAAAGAATCTGCGCATTCGTAAGTTCCTGCAGCTGTGTGATGCTGCGGGATGAGCCGGTTTCACTTTTTACCAGATATTCGTAATAAGTCCTGCCATTTGGAAGGTAGCAGAGCCCGTTGTTATTCTTGCCGGAGTCCCGTAAGGCGGTAAGTCCGGTGATCAGCTGTTCGTAAGCAGGAAAGATGTATTTTTGTATGTAGGAGGAATTAATCTCGGTGTAGGATTTCCGCTGGTCATCCGTAAGAGAAGCGTCTTTGGAAGATGCCAGTTCATCCAGACGGCTAACGAAAGAAGAATACAGATAGTTACTTTCCTTTAGATTCACAAAATCCTGACATTCTTTGATAATGGAATCTGCCGTGTAAGAAGCCATGAATAACCCGGATTCGGCCTTGGTCTGTTCAAAGTTCAAAAGAGAACGGAAATATTCCGGCGTCTTTGTAAGGAGCTTCAGATAATGATCAACATCCGTAGTATTATAAAAACGGTACTCGGACAAAATGACCGGAAGCTGGGACTGGGTTCCGGTCAGTGGGGCGAATGGTTCGTCATAAAGTGTGTAAGGGGCCAGATTGGAGGCGGATTCCAGGTAGTCATTTAAGACGTCGTAAGTCAGCTGATTCTTTGAAGAAAGGGCGTGCTTGTTGTATGCGTGAAGCTTTGTCTGTTCATTTTCGATACTTGCACGGACAAGCCCGGGATCGGTGACACATTGTCCATATGTAATGGGGATATTTTTGATGCCATAGGAGGATGGATTTTTTAATGTGTAGTGAAGTGTGATGGTGTTGCCGCTGATTTCCTGTCGGAAAAGGGCTGATGTATATTTTGAAAATGCCTGATCGGTAGTTGGGTGAAGATGTGGGAGCAGGACCAGAAGAAGTAGTGATGTGATGAGAGGAATCAGGAGCATCCGGATGGATTTCCGCTTGATCTGTTTCAGGAGATGTTGCATAAAAAGGCCCCATACAAATAATTTATTATTATTTATATGGGGATGTTTTTTCAAATATGCATGACATATATCAGCAGTGCTAGAGAGTGTCTGAAAAATGCTTTCTGCAAGATATATCTCCCACAAAGTGTGGCATGTAGATTGCAGGAATTATTTTTCGGAAGATGTGGTATCAGATGCTGTAGTATTTCTGCTTGTGGCTAATTAGAGTCCGGTAATCAGCTCCACGATAAATACACCAAGGCAGGCAAATATCGACACCTTAAGCAGGCTTTTTCCTTTATATGCAAGCACGATCGCAATGATGAATCCAACCCATGCCGACCAGATATTAGCAGTCGCACTTAGAATCGCCGGAAATGTCATGGCTGCCAGGGTCACGTAAGGGACATAATATAAAAATGACTTGATATATGTGCTCTTGATCTCTTTGCGGATCAGTGTCAGCGGAAGCATACGGATCAGGTAAGTAACTGCCGCCATAACAAATATATAGATATAAATATTATGATTCATGGTGAGCGCCCTCCTTTGTATTGTTAACGGAACCATTGCCGCCGTTTAATTCGCCTGCTTCTTCCAGTTCATCGTACTCATCTTCCTTAACCGGGAAGAAGTAAGCAGCGATTCCGGCAATGATTAAAGTAATGATAATAATACGGAATCCGGATGAGATGTTCTTAAGTCCGGGTGTCTTATCGAATAATAAGCTAGCTGCCATGGAAATCGCCACAACGCCTGCAAGTACACGGTTATTGCGCGCCGGTGGAATAATGATCGCAAGAAACATACCATAGAGTGCAACACTGAGTGCGCTGACAACACGTGCCGGCAGGATACTTCCAGACAGAGCTCCAAGAAATGTTCCAAGTACCCATCCGAATACGGAGATAAATATAACACCATAGGAATAAAACGGACTTAATTTACCGCCCTTGCAGACCGTGACACCAAAGATCTCATCCGTCACACCATATGCAACCAGGAACCGGTGGATCAGAGGTGCTTCTGGATCAATCTTCTGTGAGAGCGCACAGGACATCAGGCAGTATCTTAAGTTGATGATCAGCTGTGTGATGGCCATCTCTATAAAAGAAGCCGTCGATGTGATCAGCGACAGTCCTGCAAACTGCCCGGCACTGGTCACATTAGTAAGTGAGATCAGAACTGCATCAAAGATCGATATACCGACCTTTTTCGCCATGATACCAAATGTAAATGAAACCGCTATGTATCCAAGACAGATCGGTATCCCGTCTTTGAAACCAGCGGTAAAGTGTTGTCTTCTGGTCATAATAAAATTCCCCAATCTTATGTATATTTTCTATGATTTCATACCGAGAATATTATAAGCTTTCTGGAGGGGAGCGTCAATGATGCGAAGAGTGGAAATATGCCCGCGATGGGGTTAGACCTTGACATCCCGCCCGCTTGTATGCTACGATTTACATTACGAATGGATATATGAAAAACGCAGTGATGAAGAGAGTATGTAGCAGGAAATCTTACAGAGAATCCCGTAAACTGCCGGTGATAGAAAGGCAGTCTGTTGCTGAGAGGGACAGGTGGAACGTTACAGAAGATGGCTTACTGAGCGGTGTGGATGAGCATTGATGAGTGTGGATAAAACAGACAAAGATGTAAGTTCACGAAGGGCTCCGCCCTTTATAGCGGTAAGGTGTGGTATAGACAAAGCACATATTTACAGATACATGAAGAATGTAATATATCTGCAAAAAAATGTATAGATATACTTCACCAGCAGAGGTCATTTGCCGTGAGGCAGATGGTGAATGGAAGTGGTAACACGGATTTTCGTCTTCCCTGGGATTTATGAACTATAACAGAAGTTATGAGGAGTGAATGCAGGGGAGATTTTTTTATACTAGAGAGTGTCTTGAGACAGGCTCTAAAGTACACAAGAGAAGTTGCCGGCGGCAGGTTCTTTTGTATACCAAAGTATGCAAGAAAAGTCCGGGATCCGGTTCAGAAAGCTGTTGAGACGTTAAAAGAAAACAGAAGTTGAAAACCATATATTCAGGAAACATAAAAGGAGAGAGAAAAAACATGTGTGAAAAATGTAATAAAGGAAAATATTATATTACAACAGCAATCGCTTATGCATCAGGCAAACCGCACATCGGTAACACATACGAGATCGTGCTGGCAGATGCCATTGCAAGATATAAAAGAAGTCAGGGATACGATGTATTCTTCCAGACAGGAACAGATGAACATGGGCAGAAGATCGAGCTGAAGGCAGACGAAGCAGGTGTTACACCAAAGGAATTCGTTGACAATGCAGCAGGCGAGATCAAGAAGATCTGGGATCTGATGAACACTTCTTATGACAAATTCATCCGTACAACAGATGAAGATCACGAAGCACAGGTTAAGAAGATTTTCAAAAAACTGTACGATCAGGGAGACATTTACAAAGGAGCATACGAAGGAATGTACTGTACTCCATGCGAGTCTTTCTGGACAGAGTCTCAGTTAGTAGACGGTAAATGCCCGGACTGCGGACGTGAATGTAAGCCTGCAAAAGAAGAGGCATATTTCTTCAAGATGAGCAAATATGCAGACAGACTGATCAATTATATCAATGAGCATCCAGAGTTCATCCAGCCTGTATCACGTAAAAATGAAATGATGAATAACTTCCTGCTTCCGGGACTTCAGGATCTGTGCGTATCCAGAACATCCTTCAAGTGGGGAATCCCGGTAGACTTCGATCCAAAACATGTCATATACGTATGGCTTGATGCGCTGACCAACTATATCACAGGAATCGGATATAACTGTGACGGAGAAAGCACAGAACAGTTTAATAAGAACTGGCCTGCAGACCTTCATCTGATCGGAAAAGATATCATCCGTTTCCATACGATTTACTGGCCAATCTTCCTGATGGCACTGGATCTTCCACTTCCAAAACAGGTATTCGGACATCCATGGCTTCTGCAGGGCGACGGTAAGATGAGTAAATCCAAAGGAAATGTACTTTACGCAGATGAGCTGGTTGATTTCTTCGGAGTAGATGCAGTACGTTACTTTGTGCTTCACGAGATGCCATTTGAAAATGATGGTGTGATCTCATGGGAGCTGATGGTAGAGCGTATGAACTCTGACCTTGCTAATACACTTGGAAACCTGGTGAACAGAACCATTTCCATGACAAATAAATATTTCGGCGGTGTTGTAACAGATAAGGGTGTTGCCGAGACAGAAGAAGAAAAGGCTGTCGATGCAGATCTTAAGGTTGTAACAGAAGATACACCGAAGAGAGTCGATGCGAAGATGGATGAGCTGCGTGTTGCAGATGCGATCACAGAGATCTTCGTATTGTTCAAACGCTGCAACAAATACATCGACGAGACCATGCCATGGGCACTTGCAAAGGATGAGGCTAAGAAAGACCGTCTGGAGACAGTTCTCTACAACCTGATCGAGAGCATCAAAGCAGGTGCAAAACTTCTGGAATCATTCATGCCAGAGACATCTGAGAAGATCCTTGCACAGCTTGGAGACGGAAAAGTAACAGAGAAACCAGAGATTCTTTTCGCAAGACTGGATGTGAATGAGGTTATGAAAAAAGTAGAAGAACTTCATCCACATGTAGAAGAAAAAGAAGAGGAAAAAGAAGAAGCAGATGAAGAAGTGATCGACATCGAAGCAAAACCAGAGATCACATTCGATGATTTCGGAAAGATGCAGTTCCAGGTTGGTGAGATCATCGCTTGCGAAGAAGTGAAAAAATCCAAGAAGCTTCTCTGCTCACAGGTTAAGATCGGAAGTGAAGTAAAACAGATCGTATCCGGAATTAAGAAACACTACTCAGCAGAAGAGATGGTTGGTAAGAAGGTTATGGTTCTTGTGAACTTAAAACCTGCAAAACTTGCCGGAGTATTATCTGAGGGTATGTTGCTGTGTGCGGAAGATGCAGAAGGGAATCTTGCACTTATGACACCGGAGAAGAACATGCCGGCTGGTGCAGAGATCTGCTAATATATATAAGAAAACAAGGACGGAGGATTGCGAAAAATCCCCCGTTCTTTTGTGTACGCCTTGCGTTCGGAAGAAACGGCCAGTGGCAGGTTCTATAAATCTCTTTCACACAACTATATGATGTGCCTGGCATGTGAGTTATCCACATGATGTGGATAAGTCTGTGGATAACCTTGGGATAAGGGTGGGATAACCATGAAAATCCTTGGGATAACGTGTGGAAAAGAAGAGATGATATTTAGGATAAGATATAAAGTATGAAGACCGGGTGGGTGAAAAATGTCCCGGGATGCGGAGGATATATGATATTTGATACACATGCACATTATGATGATGAGCAGTTTAATGAAGACAGAGAAGAATTATTAAATTCTATGAAAGAACAGGGAGTAGGAACCATTGTGAATGTCAGTGCAGCGTATGATTCATGTGAGAAGGTTGTTGCGCTTGCGGAACAATATCCATTTATGTATGCGGCAGTTGGAATCCATCCGGATGAGGTTGGAAGTCTGAATGAAGAGACATTTGCAAAGATGAAAGAGTTATTCAGATATGAAAAGGTTGTCGCAGTAGGCGAGATCGGTCTGGATTATTATTGGGACAATGAGCCAAGAGACATACAGAAAAAGTGGTTCATAAGACAGCTGGAACTTGCAAGAGAGCTGGATCTTCCGGTACTGATCCACAGCAGGGAAGCGGCGGAAGATACGATGAATATTGTGAAAGAACATGCATCGGATCTGAGCGGAGTTATTCATTGCTATTCTTATTCAAAAGAGATGGCAAGGGAATATGTCAAGATGGGCTATTATATTGGTGTCGGTGGTGTTGTGACATTTAAAAATGCGAAGAAGCTAAAGGAAGTTGTAGAAGAAATTCCATTAACTTCGATCGTACTGGAGACCGACTGCCCATACATGGCACCGGAACCAAACCGCGGAAAGAGAAATAACTCTGCATACATCCGCTATGTGGCGGAAAAGATCGCAACGTTAAAGGGACTGACTTACGAAGAAGTAGTAGAGCAGACGGAAAAGAATGCAAGAAAGATGTACCGGTTGTAGCCTGATGAAGAAAATATATAGATAATCTATTCTATTTTATAATCAATTAGGGGAGTAAGAAGAATTGATTTTCTATGTAGAAATCGTTAAACTAAAATTATAAAAATCACGTTACTATGTACAAAATGTATGAGCAGTAACATTGCAGAAATACCATGTCTGCGAAAAGCTTACATATAGAAAAGTCTGAACGAAAAAGGACGAAGTTAAAAAGCGAAAACAGGAGGAAATCATATGGCAGCAAAAGTTACAGATCTAAGAAGTGCATTAAAGATGTTAGAAGATATGCCGGGACAGCTGATTGAAACAGACGTAGAAGTAGAACCAATGGCAGAACTTTCCGGTGTATACCGTCACATCGGAGCAGGCGGAACCGTTATGCGTCCGACAAAAGAAGGTCCGGCAATGATATTCAATAACGTAAAGGGACATCCGGGAGCAAGAGTTGCAATCGGAGTGCTCGCAAGCAGATCAAGAGTAGGAGCACTTCTTGAATGTGATCCAAAAGATCTCGGAAAGAAATTATATCACAGCGTGGATAATCCGATCCTTCCTATATTATCAGAAGAAGCAGCACCATGCCAGGAAGTGGTACACAAAGCGACGGATCCGGATTTTGACTTATATAAGTTAGTGCCGGCACCGACGAATACACCGGTAGATGCAGGACCGTATATTACACTTGGAATGTGCTATGCATCACATCCGGATACAGGAGAAAGTGATGTGACGATTCACAGACTTTGCATCCAGAGTAAAGACGAATTATCGATCTTCTTCACTCCGGGGGCACGCCACATCGGAGCAATGGCAGAACGTGCAGAGGAATTAGGACAGCGCCTGCCAATCTCGATTAGTATCGGAGTAGATCCTGCGATTGAGATCGGATCCTGCTTTGAGCCGCCTACAACACCAATGGGATATGATGAACTGGCAGTTGCCGGAGCGCTCAGAGGTGAACCGGTAAAACTCTGTAAATGCCTGACAGTGAATGAACGGGCAATTGCCAATGCAGAGTATGTCATAGAAGGAGAAGTTATCCCGAATGTAAGAGTGCAGGAAGATCAGAACAGTCATACCGGTTACGCTATGCCTGAGTTCCCGGGATACACAGGACCGGCCAGTGACCAGTGCTGGATGATCAAAGTTACAGCCGTAACACATAGAAAGAACCCGATCATGCAGACCTGTATCGGACCAAGCGAAGAACATGTATCTATGGCCGGAATTCCTACAGAAGCAAGTATCTACGGAATGGTAGAAAAAGCAATGCCGGGAAGACTTCAGAATGTATATTGTGCATCCGCAGGTGGTGGAAAATATATGGCAGTTCTGCAGTTTAAGAAATTAACAGCCAGCGATGAAGGAAGACAGAGACAGGCAGCGCTTCTGGCATTCTCTGCATTCAGCGAACTGAAACATGTATTCCTGGTAGATGAAGATGTAGACTGCTTTGATATGAGCGACGTACTCTGGGCAATGAACACAAGATTCCAGGGAGATGCAGATATCATCACAATTCCGGGAGTCAGATGCCACCCGCTGGATCCATCGAATGATCCGAGCTGTTCGGGAAGCATCCGTGATCATGGAATTGCATGCAAGACAATCTTTGACTGTACCGTTCCATATGATCAAAAAGACAGGTTCAAACGTGCGCAGTTCATGGACGTAGATCCGACTCACTGGGTGAAATAAGATGTGCCGGGAGACGAAAGAATACCCGGATTCACCGGCGTATCAGGAGCAGGAGAAAAATGTACCAAAACCGGGAGCTGGGAAAAGAATTGTCATAGCAGCAACCGGCGCCAGCGGACTTCCGATTTTGAAAATGTGTCTGCAGATTATTAAAGAAGAGTCGGATTATGAATCTATCCTGATCTTAAGTGACAGCGCAAAGATTACATTGCAGCAGGAAACAAATGATACAGTGGAAGAGATTGAAGCACTTGCAGACCAGATATGTGACGCCAAAGATATCGGAGCCGGACCGGCCAGCGGGTCCTTTCGTACGGAAGGGATGCTGATTGTGCCATGCAGTATGAAGACAGTGGCAGGCATTCACAGCGGATATGCTGATAATCTGATCCTGCGCGTAGCAGATGTGACGATCAAGGAACAACGGACATTGGTTCTCGCGGCAAGAGAGACACCGCTTAGTGCAATCCATCTTCGGAACCTTTCCGAACTAGCCATGATTCCGGGGGTCCGGATCATACCGCCGATGATGACATTTTACCATCAGCCGGAGAATATCGAAGAGATGACGTATCATATTGCGGCAAAACTTGTGGAGCCATTCGGAATCGAAGCGAAAGAATACCGCAGGTGGACTGGGCTGTAGAGTGATTCAAGATAAATTTGCCAAAAAAGGAGAGTAACAGGACATGGAAAACATATGGAAGATAGAGAAAAAACTTACATTTACGAATCTCTGTGTAGAAGTTCACTGCCTTGGGGCAGATTATCATATATTAGTAAGCGGCGGGGAGCGCCCGCACATTGGATGCACAGTTCTTGCAATTCCAAGACCATCCATGGATGGCGATGGGAAGATGAGCAGCACGGCCTCTGTATTGAATGTGACAGGACATAAGGATGAAGATGTATGCCGCTATCTTGCGGAGAAGGTATCGGCAGGGAAGAATGCAGTTGTAGTCTGCACCGGAGGAGTCCATATGGATAGAATTACAAAAGAACAGATTGCGGAAATTGTGGAAGCTGTGCGGATAATTGCGGTGGAGATTGTGGAAAAGTAAAAAGGGACAGGACATTTAAAAAAGGGGACGGAGGTTTTTTTAAAAAACTCCGTCCCCCTTCTTTTCTTCTTTTATACATATTTCACTTTTTATTGCTATCAATCCCCGCAAAATTATTGTATAATGATGAATAATCGCTACAGTTTACAGACTAAAGTGTATTTGAAAAGGCTTGAATTGTAGTGGAAAGTTAGGAAATAAGATGATACGTGGGAGGAATCATGAAAGAACCAACGTTAGGAAATCCGCAGAATACTATAGAAGTTCTGCAGAAATATAATTTTTCATTTCAGAAAAAATTCGGTCAGAATTTCCTGATCGATACACATGTATTAGATAAGATCATTCAGTCAGCAAGTATCACAAAAGAGGATATGGTATTGGAGATCGGACCGGGAATCGGAACGATGACACAGTATCTGGCGCAGGCAGCAGGGAAGGTAATTGCAGTTGAGATTGATAAGAACTTAATCCCTATCCTTGAGGATACCTTAAGTGGATATGATAACGTAAGAGTGATCAACGAAGACGTCTTAAAGCTGGATCTTAAGAAGATCGCAGACGAAGAAAATGGCGGAAAACCGGTCAAAGTGGTAGCAAATCTTCCGTATTATATTACGACACCGATTATCATGGGACTTTTCGAGAATCATGTTCCGGTTGAGAGCATCACAGTTATGGTGCAAAAAGAAGTTGCAGACCGCATGCAGACCGGGCCTGGAAGCAAAGATTACGGCGCATTATCCCTGGCTGTGCAGTATTATGCAGAACCATATATTGTGGCAAATGTCCCGCCGAACTGCTTTATGCCAAGACCGAAGGTGGGATCTGCAGTAATCCGCCTGACCTGTCACAAAGAAAAGCCGGTACAGGTGCAGGATGAAAAGCTGATGTTCAATATTATCCGGGCGTCTTTTAACCAGAGAAGAAAAACGCTGGCAAATGGACTGAAAAATGCGGCGACATTAGATTTTACAAAAGAAGAGATTGAAGCAGTGATCGATACACTTGGCAAAGGTGCAAGCGTAAGAGGAGAGGCACTGACACTGGACGAATTTGCCAAATTGAGCGATGCATTGTCTACAGCCAGAAAGTAGGAATTGAAAATTTTATATGATGCTGTGAGTGTCAAAAGTAAATTTGGCTATGCACTGATATATAACCAATAACTCAAGACATCAGCGAGAACAGGAAAGGATGATGACGATGGATAGAAATGAACAGACATTATTTGAAGTAACACCGGAAATCAGTCGTTTTGCAGAATTATGTGAGAAAAATAATGCGATAGACAAAGACCTGTATACAAAGTATGAAGTAAAGAGAGGTCTCCGCGATCTGAACGGAAAAGGTGTCCTTGCGGGACTTACGAACATTTCCGACGTATGTGCGAAAAAGATTGTGAACGGTGAAGAAGTACCGTGCGCAGGAAGACTTTACTACCGCGGATATAACATCAAAGACCTGGTACAGGGCTTCTTAAAAGATAAGCATTATGGGTTTGAAGAAATCTCGTACCTGCTGTTATTTGGAGAGCTGCCGAACCAGGCAGAATTACAGACCTTTCATGATACACTGGTAGAGAGAAGAACACTGCCACCGACATTCGTGCGTGACGTTATCATGAAGGCACCGAGCCGAGATATGATGAATAGTCTTTCCAGATCGATCCTGAGTCTGTATACCTATGATCCACATGCAGACGATACATCGATTCCGAATGTACTGCGTCAGTGCCTGAATCTGATCAGCCAGTTCCCGATGCTGATGGTCTATGGATATCATGCATATAATTACCGTATGGGAGAAGACCTGTTCATCTATGCGCCGTCTCCGGAATTATCGACAGCAGAGAATATTCTGATGATGTTAAGAGAAAATAAAAAATATACCAAACTGGAGGCAAAAATCCTGGATATGGCACTGGTTCTTCACATGGATCATGGCGGCGGTAATAACTCAACATTTACAACCCACGTGGTAACTTCATCCGGAACCGATACGTATTCTACGATCGTTGCAGCGATGGCTTCATTAAAAGGACCAAAGCACGGCGGGGCCAATATCAAGGTTACGCAGATGTTTGACGATATGATGGGAAAAGTAAAAGACTGGGAAGATGACGACGAAGTGCGCCAGTATCTGAATGACCTGCTGGATAAGAAAGCATTTGACCAGAAGGGACTGATCTATGGAATGGGACATGCGATTTATTCCGTATCCGATCCAAGAGCAGACATTTTCAAAAAGTTCGTAAAACAGCTGGCCAGAGAAAAGGGCTGTGAGAAAGAATATGCACTGTACGAAAAAGTAGAGCACATGGCACCAGAGGTAATTGCCGAAAAACGTAAGATTTACAAAGGTGTTAATGCAAATGTAGATTTTTACAGTGGTCTGGTCTATCGTATGCTGGATCTGCCGCCGTCACTTTATACACCAATCTTTGCTGCGGCACGTATTGTCGGATGGAGCGCACACAGACTGGAAGAGCTTAAGAATGTAGATAAGATTATTCGTCCGGCATACAGACCGCTGGCAGAGTACAAAGAGTATGTCAGAATGGATGAGAGATAATGAAGCATGAATTTTATTATACGTCCCGGGATGCTGTGACAAAGATCCATGCGATCGAATGGATTCCGGATGGAGAGGTAAAAGGTATTTTGCAGATTTGTCATGGTATGGTGGAATACATTGACCGGTATGATGACTTTGCAAAATATATGACTGCACAGGGATACTATGTGGTCGGACACGACCATCTGGGACACGGACAATCCGTGCAGACAGAAGGGGACCTGGGATATTTTGATGAGCACAAAGGGAATCAATATGTGATCGGGGACATTTATCAATTACAGGAGATGACCAGAAAGAAATATCCGGAAGTGCCGTATTTTATACTGGGGCATAGTATGGGCTCCTTCTTGCTCAGACAGTATCTGACCATGTATGCAGGTGGTCTTTCCGGTGCAATTATCATGGGAACCGGGCATCAGAGCTTACTGACGCTTAGTGCTGGAAGGATGGTCTGCCGGATCATAGCTGCCTTCAAAGGATGGAAATATAGAAGCAAATTCGTAGACAATCTGAGCTTTGGCGGATTCAACAAGAAGTTCGAACCGGGAGAAACATCAAAAGATTGGATTACTTCGGATAAAGAAAAACGGGATGAATATGTAAAAGATCCGTTGTGTTCTTATACATTTACACTAGGAGCGTATTACCAGATGTTCACAGGAATGAAGGTTGTGGTGAGACCAGAGAGCATGAAACGGATTCCGAAGTCACTTCCGGTATTATTTACAGCCGGAGCAGATGACCCGGTAGGTGCATTTGGAAAGAGCGTGACGCGGGTATATGAAAAATATAAGGCTGCGGGAATTAAGGATGTGTCAATCCATCTGTACGAAGGAGACCGGCATGAGATTCTGAATGAAGTTGACCGTAAGAATGTATATCAGGACATTCTGGAATGGATTGAGAAAAGAAATAAATAAAAGAAAATGTAAAAAGCTTTGCGGAGGGTAACTTTCGCAGAGCTTTATTTTTTTTAATATTTAAAAACATATTGTATTATTTGTATTACTGTGTATAATACAAAATAAGAAGGAAGAAAGGAGCGGTCACTATGATCATCAAGATAAATATGAAATCCGAGATCCCAATCTATCTCCAGCTTCGCAATCAGATTGTGATGGGAATCGGAAAAGGTGAATTTGAAGAAGGAGAACTGCTTCCAACAGTACGTCAGATGGCAGCAGATCTTGGAATCAACAATATGACGGTAAGCAAAGCATATCAGCTGTTAAAATCCGAAGGATTTATCGAAACAGACAGAAGACGCGGAACGGTCATCTGCATTCCCGGATACGAAGGAGGAGACAGACAGGAAGAATTCCAGGAAAAGTTAGAAGAAGAACTGGAACTTCTGAGCGCAGAAGCAAAAATCCGCGGGATGAGCTATAAGGATTTCCTTGAGTACTGCAGACAGGCATTTGGAAGAATGGAGGTGGCAGTAGAATGAGTATGGCAATTGTATTTTTACTCGTGGATCTTTTTACGGTGGGGATTACCTATGGAGTGTATGGCAGAAAGACCCAGTATTATGAAGGCATGATCTTAGGGATACATATGGAAGAAAAGTATGCCAGAGGTGAGATGGTAACTTCATTTATCAACGATTATAAGAAAAAGTTGAAGAAATTTTATCTGTGGAATACAATCATAGGCATACTGATCTGTGGACTGTGTTTCTGGTATTTCTCGATCTTTATGATCCTGTGGTGCATATGGCTGATAGAAATCATGGGAGGCGCCGTCTATCTCATTTTCCGTAATCACAGAAGATTATACGATATGAAAGTGGCAAATGGATGGAGCTCGGAAGAAGGCGGCTGGATGACGGCAACGGATACCAAACTTTTAACGGCTGGAAAAAGAGCAGCGCTTCCATTGTGGATGCATGTGATTCCATTACTTGCACTGCTGGCACCGTTATTATCAGAACAGGTGAGAACCGCTTTGAGAGAGGTGCAGGGAATATCCATTATAGAAGGAACAAATATTGCTGTATGGGCAACATTTTTATTCTGCGGTTGGATATTCCAGCGGGAAAGAATGAAAGTATACAGCGAAGATTCCCAGGTGAACCAGAAAATCAACTGTATGGAGAAAAAGTACTGGTCATGGTCATTTTTTATAGCAAATATATGCAATGCTATTGCAGGACTTTATCTTTTATATACGGGTGTAAAGACGCATTGGATTTCAAATCTGGATGTTGCAATCTATTCCGGAGTTATGGTATTGATTGTAGCAGGAATGTTCGCAGGGTATGTTTTATTGAAGAAAGCAAAGAACAGAATTCTGCAGGAAGATAAGACGCCGATGTATGTTGACGATGATTATTACTGGCGAAATGGCTGGTATGCCAATCCGGATGATCCGCGTCTGTTCGTACAGGACCGGTTTAATGGAATGAATTATACAACAAATCTGGGAAAACCAGTAGGAGTTTATATGACAGCCGGGGTTTTGGTGGGAACGGTTATTCTGTTAATATGGGTCTGCATCATGATGCTTCGGATGGATTTTATCCCGGTACATCTGGCAGATGCGGGAGACCGTTTTGAAATTACATCGGGATATACAGACACAGAGATTAAAAAGTCAGATCTACAGTCGGTACAGCTTTTGGAAGATGGGCTTCCGGATGAACGTTTCAACAAGACAAATGGCTTGGCAGATGAAAAACACCTGCTTGGAAAGTTCGAAGGAAGCGAAACCGGATCATGCAGGATGTATATATGGTTGGATTCCCAGGAAGTGATTCAGATAAAAACGTCAAAATATACTATATTTTTAAATAGCAAGGATGAAGACCAGACAACCGAATGGTATGAATTATTAAAACAAGAAGAACAATAACTGAAATATCAGGACAGTAAAGCTGGCCGCCGGAAGTTTCCTCCCGGCGGCCTTTTACTTTATGAGGGGGGCGATAGTTGTTATCCAACTATCTGAACGTATTATAATCAGAAAATGTGATGAAAGTATGTTCAATTTATAAAATTATCGTTTTTGTTGTTAAAACCACATTGGGGAAGGGGAAAAAGTATTATAGTAAGCTATATGGAGAGAATCAAGAAAGGAACGATAAGGCATGAGCATGATCAAAAATATCAGTAAAGCAGAAGTAGTAGTATTAAAAAACCAGGTAGCATATCAGGAAGGACAGGTAGTCAGCAAGACACTGGCACAGAATGATGCACTGAGTGTAACCTTATTCTCATTCGACAAAGGAGAAGAAATCAGTACACATGAATCCGGCGGGGATGCATTTGTAACATGTCTGGACGGAGTTGGCGAGATTACGATCGATGGACAGAAATATGAATTACATGAAGGCGAGTCCATTGTAATGCCTGCAAAGCACCCACATGCAGTACATGGAAAAGAACAGTTTAAGATGCTGCTGGTTGTAGTATTTTAAGGAGGATCAGAAGAGTTGGTCCGGGACAGTGCCCTGGACTTGCTGGTATTTGATAAAAGAACTTTATGCAACAAAAAAACTCTCCATACAGGAGAGTTTTTTTGTTGTTGTTATAATTACTAAAGGAATGAGAGTAAAGTATACACCGAAAGAGTGAGTTCGGTGTTTTACTTTATGAGGGGGGTGATAGTTGTTGTTTATCAACTATCTGACATTAAGTATAAGAGACAAATATGTCTAAAGTATGTTAAAAGAATTAAAGAATTCGAAAAAATCTTAAGTAAAAATGAAAAACCTGAAAAGAGATCATTAAGCAGGCTTGGCAGCCAAAGAAAGTGTGCGTAAATGAGCTGTGATAATGTCAAAAAATTCGCCAGAAGTAGGGCGGTCATAAAGAGGTCGGAGAGCAATCTTTTCAAGCAGATGCTTGTTGCCATGCTCCCAGCATACTTTAATCACAGTCCGTATATTACGCTCCACGCTATAACAGGAAGTATTATAGTGCTTCGCAATATCGGGATAGAGATACTTGCTGACAAACAGGAGGTAGTTGTCGTCAGAAAGACAAAGTTTTGTTCCGTATATTAGATATCCAAAGCCTCTGTATGTAGCGCCAATTCCGAGAGAGCGGATTAGATATTCTATTTCTGGTTCATGCATTGTATTCATAGTATTCATAGTATTCCTCTTCCTTCTGGTTTATTAGTTTGATATTTACGCAGACTACAGGAAAGAATAAGAAAATATATATTTAGAAAAATTACCTTGTAATATAATATAAAACTCCAAAATCCGAAAAAAATGGAATTTCATATTTGGGCAAAATCTAATCATTTTCAGAATATCTTAAGAATTTACCGTATCAGACCTTAAAAAATACCTGTTATTCTTGTATAGTGATATTAGAGAATGTCTGAATGTATCTTAAAGGAGAGAAAAAAGAAATGTATAACATACTGGTATGTGATGATGATAAAGAAATTGTAGAAGCGATAGAAATCTATTTATCGCAGGAAGGGTACCGGATCCTGAAAGCATATGATGGAGAAGAAGTGTTGAAGGTAATGAAAAGTGAAAAAGTAGACCTTCTGATCATAGATGTAATGATGCCAAAGCTGGACGGAATAAGAACCACATTAAAGATCAGGGAAAATGAAAATATGCCAATCATCATCTTATCTGCAAAATCAGAAGACGCAGATAAGATACTGGGGTTAAATGTGGGTGCAGATGATTATGTTACGAAGCCGTTCAATCCATTAGAGCTGACTGCAAGAGTGAAGTCCCAGTTAAGACGCTATACACAGCTTGGAAGTTCTGTGACACAGGAAAATCAGGCAATCTATACGGTTGGCGGACTGATGATCAACGATGACCAGAAGGAAGTGACCGTAGACGGCGAGCCGGTGAAGCTGACACCGATAGAATATAATATCCTGTTACTGCTGATGAAGAATCAGGGAAAGGTATTTTCCATTGATCAGATATATGAAAATATCTGGAACGAGGATGCAATCGGGGTGGATAATACGGTGGCAGTACATATCCGTCATATCAGGGAAAAGATAGAGATCAATCCAAAAGAGCCGCGCTATCTGAAAGTGGTATGGGGCGTTGGCTATAAGATTGAAAAAATGTAAGAAAAGTTCTGACAGTAGAAAGGAGACACGATGAAATACAAGTGGTACCGTACTTGGCCGGCGAAGGTCATTTTAGTGATAGCGGCGCATATCCTTGCCATACTGATAGCAATCTGCTGCTTATGGGTGAGCCGTTACCCAATTCTGACACAGGAACTATTTGCACTTGATTCGGCAAAAGTATATGAGAACTCAGATAGTTTCTTAAAAGAAGTAGAGCTGGCGAATGAAAATGTACTCGAAGAAGTCCGATATCTGAGTCTGTATGGGAAAAATGGAACATACGATGCGGATAAAGTCGTAGATGTGCCGGGTTATGTAGATAATGGAACGATATCGGGAAAAGATACAAGCGGATTATCCTACCGGCTGAATGACCTCTATGAATGGGGAAAACTGATCTCAACCACGGATGATTACGACTCGGAATTACAGAAACTTAAGAATAAAGACGGGATTATCGTATGCAAGCGTTCACAGGGAACGTATCACTATTATAAATATCAGGAATTCAAAGCTATGATTGACCGGGGAGAGTTATCATTTGTTGTAACCGGTGATAGTTCCGCAGATGAAATACTGGCAGAATTAAAGCAGGGTAAATATGATGAAGAAGGCGGAAGCAATGAATTAAAATTCCGCGGACTTCAGGATAAGGAAGGAAAAATTGTTTATATTAACTGTTGGAATTATGATGGTGTAAGACTCCTTGGTGAATATAAGACGGCAAGCGGGCAGACCGTTCTTGAGCTTGTGAATAATTCAGAACAATGGAACGGAAAGTTAAATGAAGTATACGAAAAGATTGAAAGCGCAGTCAGAAATATATATTACGATATTGATTCGCATATGGTGAATCAGGATACCTATAAAGAAGGAAATACGAATCTTACATATATGTATATAGACCTGGATAAAAATGTCGTGTATACGAACAAGAAAGCATACAGTAATTTTGCTGATTATGCGGAAAATCTAAAAGCACTCAAAAAATCCGGAAAATATATGATTATACGTCCCCAGCTTTCGGGTTATGAGAGCAATATTAAAAAGATAAATAAAGAAGATTCCCAGGCGCAGGAGTGGAAATCATCGATGCCTTATTATGTGGATGCCAAGAATTATATCTATGCGACAGCAGTAGATACATCCTATCCGGTAAAGGATAATTTTTATGAACAGAGTCATATATTTGCAAAATACGGTACAAAGACAAAGATGATAGGAATCCTTGGAGTGGGAGCTCTGGCTGCGTACTTTGCGGTTCTTATCATGCTGACGATCGGTGCCGGAAAAGTTCCGAAAAATGAAGAAATCCATATGAACGGATTCGATCGTATGAAGACAGAGCTGGCGGCGCTGCTTGTAATTATGATATGGGCGGTACCGGCGGTTCTGGGTACCAGATTTGACTTTCTGACAGAGACGGATACCGATAGATTAAGATTTATGGTACCGGCAGTGAATAATAGCACGCAGTATCTACCGGAATTGTTGGCGGGATGTCTGCTGGCGGCATTTACCTGTGCGATGTTTCTGTGGGGATATCTGAGCCTGGTACGGCGGATAAAGGCCAAAACTGTATGGAAGAACAGCATTCTCAGATGGGGCCTGGTATTTCTGAGAGATATATACAGAAATATACGTTTCCTGTGGAAGACAATTATAGGATTTGCGGTGTTTTTTATATTACACTGGAGCTGTTATCTGTTCATATACTGGGCTGTAAATGATACCCTTTTGCCTGCAAATCCAATGACAGTACTTCTCTTTGGTCTGGATGTGGCAGTGTTCATCTATCTGGTAGAACGGGCAAAAGGAATCGGGCAGATCAAGACTGGAATTGACAGGATTGCCGGAGGTGAAGTTGATTATCAGATACCGATACAGGGGTTGAAAGAAGAACAGCTTGAGATGGCAGAACAGATCAATTCAATCGGGGAAGGTCTGGATACGGCGCTGGCAAAGAACATGAAAAGTGAACGTCTGAAGACAGATCTGATCACAAATGTATCGCATGATATTAAGACACCGCTTACATCGATCATAAATTATGTAGAGCTGTTAAAACAGGAGAATTTTGAAGATCCGAAGATTCAAAGATATATAGAAGTACTGGAGCAGAAATCACAGCGCCTTAAGACATTGACAGAAGATGTAGTGGAAGCTTCAAAAGTAAGCTCCGGAAATATCACACTGGAATTCATGAACATTAATCTGGTGGAAATGATCCAGCAGACGAGTGGGGAATTTGCGGAAAAATTCCTGGCAAGAGAGCTTAAAGAGGTACTGAATCTTCCGAAGGAAGAAGTTATAATCCAGGCGGACGGAAGGAGACTCTGGAGAGTACTGTCCAATATTTATAATAATGCGGCAAAGTATGCAATGAAAGGAACCCGTGTGTATGCGGATCTCTGGAAAGAAAACGGAAAAGCATATTTCAGTCTAAAAAATATATCAGAACAGCCGCTGAATATCCCGGCAGACGAACTGACAGAGCGTTTCATCAGAGGGGATGTATCAAGAAGCACAGAAGGAAGCGGTCTTGGACTTTCTATTGCGCAGTCTCTGACAGAGATGCAGGGAGGAAAATTCGAGCTGTATCTGGATGGAGATCTATTCAAAGTGACAATTACATTTCCAAGTGAAGTCTAAAAGGGGACGGGGGATTTTAAAAAAACCTCCGTCCCTAATTGCATTTACCCCCGTCCCTTTTTAAAAAAACCTCCGTCCCTAATTGCATTTACCCCCGTCCCTTTTTAAAAAACCCCCGTCCCCACTGTGATAATTTGCAATTGTTTATATTCCTGAAAAAACCACGCATTTATTGGTAAAAATGACGAATACTCCACTTGCGCTCTTGTCTAAAAAACATTACAATATAGTATTATGGATGAATTAAGAAAATTATTACAGGAAAATCTAAATATAGACTTTATTTCTGCAACATTAAGCAATCCAAGGAATAAAGATGCAATACAAAAAGTAAAAGTAAGACCCATTTTAAAGAAGGATACACTGCTTTTTCAGTTAGAATCTTTTCAAAATAACCAGGCATTTCATGAAAATATGGAGGTAGAAAAAGCCTGTGAAAAACTGCTGGAACATATGGAAAATATGAAACAGATGCAGCTTGATACACAAGGATGCAGTTACAGTGTTCTGATAAGTAAAAAAGGGAAAGTTACGATAAAAAGCAAACTAAAAAAAGGTGACAGAAAAAAGATCAATATGAGTCATGACAGAAAGAAAAAATATGTGCTGGAGGAAGGAATTCCGGTACCATTTCTGCAGGATCTCGGGGTTATGACACAGGAAGGAAAGATCGTGCATGCCAAATTCGACAAATTCCGTCAGATTAACCGTTTTCTTGAGTTTATCGAAGACATTCTGCCGGAACTTGATAAGGACAGAGAGCTTACGATCCTGGACTTTGGATGTGGGAAATCTTACCTGACATTTGCCATGTATTATTATCTGCATGAACTAAAATCATATGACATAAGAATTATAGGTCTGGATCTGAAAAAAGACGTCATCCGTCACTGCAATGAATTAAGTGAAAAATATGGATATGAGAAGTTAAAGTTCTTAGAAGGAGACATCGCAGACTATACAGGTGTGAATAAAGTAGACATGGTGGTGACATTACATGCCTGCGATACCGCCACGGATTATGCGCTGGCAAAAGCTGTTGGATGGGATGCAAAGGTAATCTTATCTGTGCCATGCTGCCAGCATGAACTGAACCGGCAGATTAAAAATGAAGTACTGGAACCAATATTAAAGTACGGTCTCTTAAAAGAACGTATGGCGGCCCTGATCACAGACGGGTTAAGGGCAGAATATCTGGAACGGGAAGGATATACGGCGCAGATTCTGGAATTCATAGATATGGAGCATACGCCAAAGAATATCCTGATCCGGGCAGTGAAAAATAAAAAGAAAAAGGGACAAGGAGACGATGCGATCCGCAGATGTGAAGCGGCACTTAGAGTGACACCGACTTTGGGCAGACTGCTGGATGGCTATGCAGTAGAAGAAAAGCCGGACGAAGATTAATAAAGAGGGAGTATAGATGACATTAAAAAAACGTTTGAAAAATGCAGGAATTTTAGTTGTGGTGTTTATCATCGCAGTATTTATATTCAGCTATTTGGCGAATAAAGGAAATGACAATATGACAGCTGATATGGGGGCTGCAACATTTCCACAGATTTCGTTTTCGTATGGAGGATTTAACATTAATACATTATCAGGATATGCAAAACGTATGGATGTATCTTCTATGCATGACACGATCACACCGGTTTCAGACCAGAAGCTGGATGTAAAAGTAGAATCGTTCGGCAATAAATTTACGGGAGGAAGTTATAAGGTATATTCGCTGGATGGAACAAGCGAGATAGCGAGCCAGAAGATCCAGAAGATAGGAAGAGAGTTCGAACTTGATCTGAGCGGTGAAAATGTAATGGATGAAGAACGGGTTCTTGAAATCCGCCTGAACCGAAAAGGAGCAGATCCGGTTTATTATTATACAAGAATCGCAGACGGACAAAGTGCGAATGCTGCAGAATGTCTGAATTATATCAGTAACTATCACGAGAATGCACTTGGAAAAGTGGAAAATGCCGGAGTCGGCGCAGCACTGGAACCAACAGAAGATGCGGACAACACGACATTTCAGCATGTGACGATTAATTCCGATTATGAACATGTGACATGGGGAAGCCTGAAACCGCAGGTGGAAAACGGGGAACGTTGGAATATTAAAGAAATGAACAGTACCTGTATTTCCGTACAGCTTCAGTACAGAGTCAGATGTACAGGGGAAGAAAATGAAACAGACCGCTATGCAGTGAAAGAGTTCTTCCGCGTACGTTACATTGCAGATGCACAGAAAGCTTATCTGCTGGATTACGACCGGACCATGGATCAGATCTTTGATGCATCTCAAAAGGTGCTGAATGAAAAAGGAGTCATTCTTGGAATTGCATCATCAGATCTTCCGTATCTGGTGAACAAGGATGGATCCATTGTGGCATTTGTAGAGGCCAATGAACTCTGGTGCTACAATAAAGACTCGGATGAGTTATCCATGGTATTCGGGTTTGCGGATTCGGAGAACACGGATGTGAGAAATCTGGTGGCAAATCATAAGATCAAACTTCTGAGTATAGATGCAAAGGGAAATACAAGCTTTATGGTATCTGGTTATATGAACCGGGGTGAACATGAGGGAGAAGTAGGGGTTGCAGTTTATTACTTCGATATTGAGAAGAACTCAGTAGAAGAGAAGGTATTTATCTCAACGAATAAATCCTATGCCAATGCGATAAACGAACTGGGAGAAATGTCTTATTATGATGCAGGTACAGATATGTTATATACCATGGTTGATGGAACATTATATCAGTATGATGTAGAGCAGGATGAAAAATCGGTACTTGTAAGAGGTCTGGATGCACAGCAGTATGTGGTCTCAAAAGATGGCAGTATGATTGCATATCAGGCGAATGGAGAAGTTGGAACAGCAACGAGAATTGTCATTCTGAATGTTGATACAGGAAAGAAGCAAACCGTTCAGTGTGGAGCAGGAGAATGCATACGTCCACTTGGATTCATCCGAGGTGATTTTGTATATGGTACGGCAAAGACCGATGATCTTGGCAAGACTGTATCTGGAGAGACGACCGTTCCAATGTACAAGCTGGAGATCCGAAGTAAAAAAGGAAAAGTGATCAAAGAGTATCAAAGAGATGGGATTTATATTTTAAATGCATCATTTGAAGAAGATATGATCACGCTGGAGCGTGCAGTAAAGGAAAATGATACTTATACCGGAACACTGCCGGATTATATCACCAACAATGCACAGAAGAATGAAAGTAATATTACGCTTGAGACATATGCTACAGAACTTAAGGGAACACAGGTAAGACTGACATATGATGATGGAATCTCAGATAAGGAACCAAAGGTGCTGAATCCAAAGCAGGTATTATTTGAAACTCCGCAGACTATTACATTTTCAGATAAAGAAGCACCGGAAAAATATTATGTCTACGGACATGGAGAGATGCAAGGTGTATATACCAAAGCGGGAGATGCCATCAAGAAGGCGAATGATTATAACGGAGTCGTGACAGATTCATCCCAGAATTATGTATGGGAGAGAGGAAACCGTAATCTGCAATATTCGATCACGGATAAAGATGATCAGATCAATGCGATCAAAGAGCGGTTGAGAAACCAGGAAAAACCAATCGATATCATCAGGGAAGTCAGTGACGGAAAGGCGTATGACCTGACCGGCTGTACGACAGAAGAGATTCTCTATATTATCAACCAGGGCCGTCCGGTCATCGCAATGACAGATGCGCAGAAAGCAGTGATACTGGTCGGATACACCGAGACAAGTGTGATTTATGAAAATGTGAACGAAGATGTTAAACACAGTATGCCATACGAACAGATGGATCAGACGACACAGGGAAGCGGTAATACGTATATCGGATAAGTAATGCAAATGTTGTGTTCGAAAGAAATATTCGGTAGAAATCCTGGCAGATGTACGCAATAGCAGTGAGATATATTTTATCTTCATCTGGTTGATGCAGCTGGGAATTAAAAAAATAAAAAGGGAGTTTTGCTTTATAACTGAAATTCAGTTGTTTTGCAAGACTCCCTTCTTTTTTGAATACAAAAAGGAACTGCCACTGACAGTTCCCTTGTATTTTATACAGCACGGAATAATGTATGCTGATATTTTTTCAACGCCCCATATACGATCAGTCCAAGAACAGTGCAGGAAATGACCTCGCCAATACCAACCGTCAGCATCATGAACGGAATCGGAAGTGTCACCCCATATCCGTAACGAAGCACGAATGGAACAATGACAATATTGGAAATGATCGGTGGAAGTGTTGCGGTAACCGGCTTCTGCTCGCGCAGTTTCCATGTAAAAAATGCTCCGATCAATGTAGCAATACTACCAAATACAATATCTGGAAGAATCGCACCGCCCAGAATATTACCAATCAGACATCCGACGAAAAGCCCCGGAATAGCAGCGGGTGTAAATATTGGTAAAATCGTGAGTGCCTCGGAGATACGAACCTGTACTTCTCCAAAAGAAAATGGTGCAAAGATGTAAGTCAGCACCACATAGATAGCAGCGATCATGGCTGCCTGGGTCATGAAACTAAGATTTTTGTTTTTCATTTTTCAATACTCCTTTAGTTTTGTTTTACGTGTGGAAGGTCACGAACACACGCGCCGTAGCGGATAGGAAAGATATCCGGTGGATGTCATTTCTATCATTCTCTTTACGCCGGGAATCGGCGAAACCCTTGTAAGACCTTGATTTTTTCGGGTTTTGTAACGGGTGATAGTATAGCATGGAAAAGAAAGAAAAGCAAGGCAATAAAATATCAAAACCCCCAGAGTGGCAACTCTGGGGGGGCTATTCCCTTTTTGTTGGAGGGCTTAAGTTTAATATAAGTAAATATATTTCGGAATCCCATTTTCATAAATGGTATTCATCTCACCCTGAATCAACGGAGTCAGGTAATCGACCATCTTCTGAGTCACATCATTTCCTGCATCATTGATATAATCCGCAGGTACGCTCTTGATCGCGTTGGCGATATCGCATACCGGAAGAGCTTTGAATTCTGTTACATATGGAGCATCGGAAGTACGGATTACAGCAGCCATCATACCGGTAGCACCTTCAAGAGCATACTGGCATGCAGACTTTCCAAGCATTCTGGACTCCTGGATATCCGTTGCGCTTGCGAGATGTGCGGCACAGCGTTGCATCAGGTTAAGTTCAATGGAGCGGACCTTGCATCCGATCTCATTTCTGACAGCATCTTCGAGTACTTTTGCGGCACCGGCAATATAGCTGTGGCCAAAAGAATCGACAGCAGAGCTCTGTACTTCCTCGGAAATGTAGCGGCCGTCTTTGTTCTTTACACCTTCGCTGACAGCGATGATAACAGCATCCTGTTCTTCAAGCTTTGCTTTAACATCCTGAAGGAACCCATCAATACTAAATGGTACTTCGCAAAGATAGATAAAATCAGGACCTTTTGCTCCATTTGCACGGGCAAGACAGGAAGCGGCAGTGAGCCATCCGGCGTCACGTCCCATAACTTCAACAATCGTTACAGCCTTTGTAGCATACACGTGGCAGTCACGTTCCAGCTCGGCAAATGTAGTTCCGATATATTTTGCGGCAGAACCAAAGCCGGGGCAGTGATCTGTTCCGCACAGGTCGTTATCGATTGTCTTCGGTGCACCGACAACTGTGATGTCAGAGATACCTTTATCGTTCAGATATTTGGAAAGTTTATCTACGGTATCCATGGAATCATTACCACCGATGTAGATAAAGCAGTCGATATTGTGTTTGCGCAGAACAGAGATGATGGTCTCGTATTCATCTGCGCATACAGCTGGATCTTTTAATTTAACGCGGCAGGATCCAAGTGCCGAAGCAGGGGTCTGACAAAGAAGATCCAGATCAGATACATTGTGGATCTTAGTCTTCAAATCAACCAGATTTTCATTTAATACACCCTGGATTCCATTGATGGAACCATAAATCTTGTCTACAGATGGACTGGAAAGCGCGTTTTCGATCACGCCGGCAAGAGTAGCGTTGATTGCCGATGTTGGTCCTCCGGATTGTGCGACTAATAAATTCTTCATATAGTGATCTCCTAACTTTTTATTAATATTCTTTCATGATAAATTGAATAAATATAGTATAACATAAATCAGAACGATATGGTATAATAGGAATATATGTGAGTTTGTAAAAAGGAGAATAGTTGGTATGGATTTAACAACAATCAGAGAATTATATAAAAATAGTGAAGCTTATATAGATCAGAAGGTAACAATCGGAGGCTGGGTGAGAAGTATCCGTGGATCTAAGGCATTTGGATTTATCGTAGTGAATGACGGAACATTCTTTGAGCCGTTACAGGTTGTATATCATGATAAGATGGACAACTTTGCAGAGATCTCAAAACTGAATGTAGGAGCAGCAGTGATCGTAACAGGTACACTGGTTGCAACACCACAGGCAAAACAGCCATTTGAGATTCAGGCAGATACAGTAGAAGTAGAGGGAGCTTCTGCACCGGATTATCCGCTTCAGAAAAAGCGCCACAGCTTCGAATACTTAAGAACAATCGCACACTTAAGACCTAGAACCAATACATTCCAGGCAGTATTCCGCATACGTTCCCTGACAGCATATGCGATTCATAAGTTCTTCCAGGAGAGAGGATTCGTATATGTGCATACACCATTGATCACAGGAAGTGACTGTGAGGGTGCAGGAGAGATGTTCCAGGTAACAACCATGGATCTGAATAATGTGCCGAAGAACGAAGACGGAAGCGTAGATTACTCCAAAGACTTCTTCGGAAAAGAGACAAGTCTTACTGTAAGTGGACAGTTAAACGGAGAGACATATGCACAGGCATTCCGTAACATTTACACATTCGGACCAACATTCCGTGCTGAGAACTCTAACACAACACGTCATGCAGCAGAGTTCTGGATGATCGAGCCTGAGATGGCATTCGCAGACCTGGACGATGATATGTATGTTGCAGAAGCAATGTTAAAATATGTCATCAACTACGTACTGGAAAATGCACCGGAAGAGATGAACTTCTTCAATTCGTTTGTAGACAAAGGACTTCTGGAGAGACTGCACAATGTAGTATCTTCTGATTTTGCAAGAGTGACATACACAGAAGCAGTAGAACTTCTGGAAAAACATAACGATAAATTCGAATACAAAGTAACATGGGGAACAGATCTTCAGACAGAGCACGAAAGATACCTGACAGAAGAAGTGTTCAAACGCCCTGTATTCGTAACAGACTATCCAAAGGAAATCAAAGCATTTTACATGAAGCTTAACGAAGACGGCAAGACAGTAGCAGCAGTAGACTGTCTGGTACCTGGAATCGGTGAGATCATCGGAGGAAGCCAGAGAGAGGACGATTACGACAAGCTGAAAGCAAGAATGGATGAGCTTGGACTGAAAGAAGAAGATTACAAGTTCTACATGGATCTTCGTAAATATGGTTCTACAAGACATGCCGGATTCGGACTTGGATTCGAAAGATGTGTAATGTATCTGACAGGAATGGGTAATATCCGTGACGTAATTCCATTCCCAAGAACAGTAAATAACTGCGAACTGTAATAATAAGTTATAAAAGGCATAAAAGGGGACGGGGGATTTTTAAAAATCCCCCGTCCCCATATAGACTGGAGGACAGTATGAATATATTAGTAGTAGATGATGAAAAAGAGATTGCTGATGTAGTAGAACTTTATCTTCAGAATGATCAGTATAAAGTGTACAAGTTTTATAATGGACAGGACGCATTGGACTGTATATACAGCACCAAGATCGATCTTGCTATTTTAGATATCATGCTTCCAGATATTGATGGTTTTCAGATTTTAAAACAGATCCGGCAGAAGTATACATTTCCGGTAATTATGCTGACAGCGAAGACGGAATATATGGATAAGATCACGGGTCTGACACTTGGGGCGGATGATTATATTCCAAAACCGTTCAATCCACTGGAGCTGGTAGCGCGTGTGAAGGCCCAGCTCAGAAGATACACCCAGTATAACGAGGGAACCAGGGAGGAAGGCGAAGTAATTGATTTTGGAGGATTGCTTCTTAACAGGAACTCTCATGAGTGTGTATACAATGAAGTCCCGCTTACACTGACGCCGATAGAATTTGACATTTTATGGCTTCTGTGTGAGAACAGGGGAAAAGTGATCAGCTCGGAAGAGCTGTTCGAAAAGGTATGGCATGAAAAATATTATAAGAACAGTAACAACACAGTAATGGTGCATATCCGTCATCTGCGTGAGAAGATGAGCGCACCAACAGGCAAGTCTGATTTTATCAAGACGGTGTGGGGAGTTGGATACAAGGTTGAAGAATAATTATCGGAAGTTAAAGTTCAGTCTTCTTTTGCAGACCGTATTAGTAACGGCACTGACAGTTCTGGTAGGCGGAATCCTGCTGAAATTCGTCATCGACGGAATCTATAATGACAGCTTTGCCAGGATCTTTGTTGAAGTTCTGGTGTTCTTCAATATAAAGGAGGAGACGGCGGTCAGATTATACTGGCAATTGATCGGGGATAACAAGACCTTTTATATGGTTATTGGTTATCTGATACTTTTTGCGCTGTTTTTTTATGTGGCACTGTCTAAGATGACAAAATATCTGGACCAGATCGATCATGGAATCGAAAATATCATATCCGAATCGACAGAACCGATCCATCTGATCACAGAATTAAAACCGATTGAGATCCGTCTAAATGAGATCAAAGCCACATTAAAACGGCAGGAGCTGGAAGCGATAGAGGGTGAAAAAAAGAAGAATGACCTGGTTTTATTCCTTGCGCATGATCTTAAGACACCACTGACTTCTATTGTGGCATATCTGACGATGTTAGAAGATCATCCGGATATGCCGGAAGAAGAGCGGATGAATTATACCCATATCGCGCTGGAAAAGTCGATAAGACTTGGAGAGCTCATTAATGAATTCTTTGATATTACCAGGTATAATCTGCAGAATATAGAACTGGAGCCGGTGGAAATAGACCTTACAATGATGTTGGAACAGCTGGCAGATGAATTATACGGAGTTTTACAGGAGAAAAAGCTAAGCTGCGAGGTAGATGTAGAAGAAGATCTGCAGATCTATGGCGACCCGGACAAGCTGGCAAGAGTATTTGACAATATATTAAGAAATGCAATTGCGTACTGTTATGAAAATACAGTGATCCGGATTGAAGCAAGGATGAAAAATGATGAGATAGAGATTGTATTTACCAATGCAGGGGATAAGATACCTGGAGATATGCTGCAGACAATTTTTGAAAAATTCTACCGGGTGGATGGTTCGCGTTCTACCGGAACCGGAGGTGCGGGACTTGGACTTGCAATCGCAAAGCAGATTGCAGAATTACATGGAGGCAGGATCATGGCCAGAAGTGATGATAACCGTACCCAGTTTATTGTGACACTGCCATCGAAAGAAAAGACGGAGAAAAAGGAAGGAACAACGGATGAAGTTCATACACATCGCAGACTTACATTTAGGGGCAAAACCGGACGCCGGAAGTGCGTATAGTGCCGGAAGAGAAAGAGAGATCTGGGACAGCTTCCGGGATATTATAGATATCTGTAATCAGAAAAAGATGGATCTTCTTCTGATCGCGGGAGATATATTCCACAGACAGCCACTGCTTCGGGAATTAAAAGAGATGAACTCCGTACTGGATATGCTGGAGCAGACAGAAGTAGTGATGATTGCAGGTAACCATGACTATATCAAGAAGAATTCATATTACAGAACATTTTCATGGTCGCCACATGTGCACATGATAAAAAATGAAAATATGACTTGTGTAGAACTTGGAAATATCCAGACAGCCGTATATGGATGCAGCTATTACAGTAAGGAAATTATGGCTCCGGTATATGATTCTGCGCGTCCGGAACACAGACAGAAATATGAGATTTTGCTGGCTCATGGTGGGGATGACAGGCATATTCCGATGAAAGTGAACCAGATACAGTCGCTTGGTTATGATTATGTTGCCATGGGACACATTCACAAACCACAGGAATTAGTGGAAAACCACATGGCATATGCGGGAGCTTTGGAGCCGATCGATATCAATGATACCGGGACACATGGGTATATAGAAGGCAGAATCAGTGAAAAAGGCTGTCAGATCCGTTTTGTCTGTCACGCGTCCAGAGAATATATTCACAAAGACGTGCAGGTGCACAGAGCAATGACAGGGCATAATCTGAAGCAGGAACTGGTGCGGATGATTGAGGAAAATGGCAGACAAAACATGTACAAGATCACATTGACAGGATTCAGGGATCCAGATATCTGGTATGATCTGGAGCAGATGGATTCATGTGGAAATGTAGTAGAGATTGTGGATCATACAAAACCGGCATATGATTTTGAAAAGCTAAGTAATGAAAATAAAGGGAATATTCTTGGACAGTACATCGAAAGCCTGAAAGGATATCCGCAGGACAGTATCGAGTACCAGGCACTGTGTGAAGGCGTACAGGCATTGATGGAGACAAGAAGAGGCTAGACATGCAGATTCGTGAATTGATATTAAAAAATTATGGAAAATTTCATAACCGTCAGATAGAACTGGAAGACGGGATCAATCTGATCTACGGGGAAAATGAATCGGGAAAATCGACGATCCATACGTTCATTAAGGGTATGCTCTTTGGCATGGAAAGAGGACGCGGGAGAGCGGCGGTCAATGATACATACAGTACCTATGAGCCATGGGAGAATTCGAATTATTATGCGGGCGTACTCCAGTTTTCCAGTGGGGGAAAAACGTTCCGCATAGAGCGTAATTTTGATAAATATTCCAAAAAGGCAGAGCTTATCTGCGAAGAAGACGGAGAAGTTTTGTCTGTTGAGGATGGAGATCTTGAGATGCTGCTTGGCGGAATGGATGCAGACTGTTATGATAACACGGTATCCATGAGCCAGAGAAATGCTGAGATGGGTGCAGGAATTGCTGCAGAATTAAAGAATTATGCAACCAACTATTATACATCTGGCAATGGAGAGATCAACTTAAGCGGTGCATTAGAACAGCTGAATAACAGAAAGAAAGTGCTGGAGCAGGAAATACGAAAAGACCTGCAGGAAAAACGACAAAAAAGAGAGCAGCTGGAGCAGGAAGTTTCATTTGTATGGAGAGATGTACATCATCTGGAAGAGGAACTTGAGACGATAGAAGAAGAACTTGCATACCGTACAGAAAAAGAACGGAAACGCAGGCAGGAAGAAGAAAGCGCAAAAGGCTTCATGGATGAGATCAGACCTGAAAAATGGAGAATTCATCCGATGGAGATTCTGGTATTTGTGCTGGTGATTATAATAGCAGTTATCCTGTTTTCAAAACCGTGGAATTATCTGATTGCGATCATCCTGTTTCTGGCAAGCGGAACGTATATATGGAACCGTATGAAAGTCGGAAAGAAACAGGTAAAGACCGAGCCGGAGATCATACTGGAAGAGATTACACCGGAAGAAGAGAAGATACCGCTTGAAAAGCTACGCTGGGAAAGAGCACACATTGCATCAGAATTAAAAGAAAAACAGGTTGCATACGAGAACCTTGGCGAGCAGCTTGCAGAGCTTGATGAAGTCAGTGTACGATCCAGGGAATGTGAGATAAAAAGGCAGGCAGTACAGATGGCAGCAGAGCATCTGGAAGCATTGTCAGAAGAGATGCAGGGATATCTGAAAAGAGATCTGAATGAGAAAGCATCGGCGATCCTGTGTGAAATAACAGATGGAAAATATCAGAAAATCGTGGCAGATGAGCAGCTGCATATAGCAGTTCTGACAAGGGAAAAGAGAATGGAACTTCATCAGGTGAGCAGGGGAACTGTAGAGCAGATTTATCTGGCGCTTAGAATGGCGGTAGGAGAACTTTTGTGTGAAGAGGAGATGCCTGTAATTCTGGATGATACATTTGCCTATTATGATGAGAACAGAATGGAACAGACGCTTAGATGGCTGAATAATCACAAAAAACAGGTATTGCTCTTTACCTGTCAGACAAGAGAAGAACAAGTATTAAAAAAATCTGGAATTACTTATCACAAGGTTGAATTATAATATGGGTGAAAAGCCAGGAAATATATGTTTAAACACAGTGTAAAATGGAACCATAATTTTTACAGAAAGTAAATGAAAAAGCTTAAAAATAATAATAGAAATGCTGTCGTAAGAAAATACGACAGCATTTTTCTGACATACTCTGTCCGAGAAGAGGGACTGTATAGTTTTTAAATCTCTTCCCCGTTTTTATACTTATCTACTACGTTCTGAATTCTTTCAATTGGATTCAGGATACTGCTGATAGATCCGTCATGATTCAGAGTATCGATAACGAGTGCGATATATTTACTCATATCACAGTTAATGTAGTAAGGACGTTCCAGAAGTTCTGGTGTCTGATAGATCAGGTTGGTTGTCAGAACGGCATCCAGGATACCTTCTTCATAAGCCTGATCGAATTTTTCAAGTCCGTTTGTGAACAGACCAAATGTAGCAGCACAGAAGATACGTCTTGCTTTGCGCTGTTTTAACTGACGTGCAACGTCTAACATACTGTCACCGGAAGAAATCATGTCATCAAGGATGATCACATCTTTTCCTTCAACAGAAGATCCAAGGAATTCATGAGCAACAATCGGGTTACGTCCGTCTACAACTCTTGAGAAGTCACGACGTTTGTAGAACATACCCATATCAAGGTTCAGTACGTTTGCAAGGTAGATTGCACGTCCTGTAGCACCTTCGTCAGGGCTGATTGCCATCATGTGGTCGCTGTCGATCTGAAGGTCTTTAAAAGTACGGAGAAGACCTTTGATAAACTGGTAAGTTGGGCGGATTGTTTCAAATCCACTTAAAGGAATTGCATTCTGTACACGCGGATCGTGTGCATCGAAAGTAATGATATTGTCAACACCCATGCGGACAAGTTCCTGCAGGGCAAGTGCGCAGTCCAGGGATTCTCGGCTGCTTCTCTTGTGCTGACGGCTTTCGTATAAGAATGGCATAATGACGTTGATACGACGTCCTTTTCCACCGACTGCTGCAATAATACGTTTTAAGTTCTGATAATGATCGTCAGGAGACATGTGGTTCACATTTCCTGTCAGGGAATAGGTCAGGCTGTAGTTACATACATCGACCATCAGGTAAAGGTCTTTACCACGAACAGATTCATTGATGATACCTTTGGCTTCACCTGAACCAAAACGTGGAACCTTTGCATCGATTAAGTAAGTATCCTTCTCATAGCCTGTGAAAGCGACATCATCCTTGTGAATATGTCCATCTTCTTTTCTCCATTTTACGAGATAGTCATTTACTTTAGCTCCCATCTCTGTGCAACCATCAAGAGCGATAATTCCAAGAGCTCCTACTGGTATGTTTTCAAGATTACGATTGTTACGGCGTAACATCATTAGTACCTCCCAGGTTTAATAATTTTTTTTGGATACGGATATCATCACCAGTAATCCGAAGAATCGTATAATTACTGCTAATACGTGAAAACGTCCGTTCCGAGTAGATTGATTTAATATCTTCCAATGCCAGGTTGGTAGATATTATAGTTGATTTTTGCCTTAATATGCGTTCATTCAGACAAATGAACAGCTGTGATATGGTGAACGAATTTGGCAGTTCCGTTCCCAGATCATCAATAATAAGCAGATCACAGTCATAGATATGCTCGAAGACATCTGCATCGGTGTTCTGCTTTTTACCAAATGTGTTCTCAGCAAGGATATCAAAAAGTCCGGCGGCTGTAAAGTATATAACAGAATATGCAGAGTCCATCAGCTCTTTCGCAATACAATGAGAAAGGAAAGTTTTACCTACTCCGGTATCTCCATATAACAGTATGTTATGAAATTCATCAGAAAATGTATTCACGAAGTTATGACAGACCTTTAATGCCGTCTCCATAGATTCCAGAGATGACCGTCCGGTAAGGGGATCAATGTGATTTCTGGAATAGTACGACAGAGAACAGGTAGAAAAGTTCTCTTTGTCAAGGATATCTTTGAGATTGGATTGTGTATACAGGTAATCCACAATCGCTTTTTTGAAACAGTGACATTTTTGTGTACCAATATAGCCGGTGTCTTTACAGTCAGGACACCGGTAGTGCATTTCAAGATAATTGGCAGGAAGACCATGAGCTTTTAATAAAGCCGGTTTCCGGGCAGACAGGCTTTCAATCTCTTCTTTTAATGAAGAAAGAGCATTCTTGTCGCCGTCCAGAAGAAGTCTTGCCTTTTTAACACTTAAAGAGGAGATGGAATGATCCATTTCCTCTAATTCAGGAATGAGAGAGTAAGCCCGCTCATAGCGTTTTCTGAGTTGAAACTCATTATCCAGTTGTTGTTGTTCGTAAGCACGCATTAAATGATCGTACTGGGAATTGGAAAGTGCCATGTTATGGAAACTCCTTCATACCTGCGTATGCAAGAGAAACTGCCGGTGACAGATTCTTTTGCATACGCATCATCAAATCTGATATGTATACTTTATTGTTGAACCAGGCGGCGTTCCAGATCGTTCATATCATAGGAACGGCCGTCAAAATTATTGAACTTATTGTTGTTCTTAGTGTTCTGCTTTGCAGCAGGAGTAGCTGTCTGTTGCTTTCTGCGTTCTTTTGCGAGTTCTTTCGCACGCTCTCTTTCGCGTCTGTAGTCTGCGTCTACAGCATCCACATCCTTTAACTGGCGGACATTTTTTGCCTTCCAGCGCTTCAGTATAGAATCTGTATAGTCAAAGCTTGGCTGATGGATTGCATTCATTGTGCGGTCGCATGCTTCAAGGATTACCTCAAGTGCGAAACCATATTCATCCGTCCACTTGCGGATGTATGCAATCTCAGAAGCAGCAGGACCCCGTCCTTTGATTCCGTATGCATTCAGGACACAATAGCAGTTCTTATTATAAAGAAAAGCACTTGACTTGGCAAGATTCACAGTTGTAATGTTTTCTTCATGCCATGATAAGGCCACCTTATTAATATAATGGATACTTTTATGTCCGTTTTCTACACAATATTCAATCAGATACTCGATTAATTCGGTAGACATACCAAGTGTGTCATAAAAATAAGTAATCTGGTCAATCTCGGTTGCAGAGAGTGTTTTGCCAAGGTATTGTTCTGCAACAAACAGTAATTCTTTAAAATCCGCACGTTCTTTGCGGTTGCGGTACTGCTGGATATTGGTTGTAGAAGCAGGAGTGTTCTCTGATATTCTGGTATTCTTTATAACGGATCCGGAATGATCGGAAACAGCAGCCTGTGATGCCGTGTAATCAGCTTTTACATCGCGCAGTTCTGAAGACTGGGATATGTCCATATTGTTTTTGGAAGATGGATCATCCGGAGTATCATCCTGATAATCCAGAAGTCCTTCATTTTTCCAGTATCTTAATGCACGCATAATGTCTTTTTCTGTACAGTCAAGAACATCGGCCAGTTCAGATACAGAAAGAGATCCGCCTGACGGGTTCATATGACGGAGAAGAAGCAGATATACTTTCACATATTCTCCGTTAGCCCTGACCATATAGTGGTCGATAAATTCATTATCTAATATGGTAGCATTTGGCTGAATATATTTTGTAAGCTTTAATTCTTTCATAAAATTCCCCGTCCTCTCCGAGCATACTTCTCTTTCATCGTAGACACATTATAGCACCGGGACGGCGGGGACAAAAGAAATTTCTGAGCCAAAATCCGACTTTTTTGTGGATAAAATCATGTGGAAAATGTGGATAACTAACGTTTAAGCAGGTTTTCCCCAATGTTTACAACGTCTCCGGCTCCCATAGTTATCAACACATCACCTTTCTGGCAGTGCTCCAGACAGAAGTTTTCAATCGCATCAAAGGTCGGAAAATAGTATGCATCACAACCTTTTTTCTTCAATTCGTCTGCAATCATCTCGGAAGACATACCCAGTGTATCGGTTTCGCGGGCTGCGTAGATATCAGCCAGGATCACATGGTCTGCATGTGTCAGGGCATCTACGAACTCAGGGAATAATGCCTTGGTACGGGTGTAAGTATGTGGCTGGAAGATGCACCATACTTCATTATGTGGATATTCTTTTGCAGCAGTTAAAGTTGCTTTGATTTCTGTCGGATGATGTGCATAATCATCGATGATGGTAAATCCATTTACCTCACCCTTGTATTCAAAACGACGGTCTGTACCATGGAAGGATTTCAGGCCTTCTTTGATCTGTGTAAAAGGAACATCAAGTAGATCAGCAACGGCGATTGCTGATAATGCGTTGGATACATTGTGGTCTCCATTGACAGATAAGGAAATTCGGTCGATGAATTCGCCGGATTTTACAAGGTCAAAAGATGCTTCTCCTTTCTTGTCGTGAAGGATGTTTGTAGCACTGTAATCAAGAGAACTGTCGTTACCGTAGCGGATTACACGGCAGTCAAGATCTGCAGTGATCTCTTCAAGATGAGGAATATTATCGTTGATCACCAGTGTTCCGTCTTTTGGAAGTAATTTCGCAAAACGATGGAAAGAATGGCGGATATCATCCAGATCCTTAAAGAAGTCCAGGTGATCTTCGTCAATATTCAATATAACCCCGATCTTAGGGAAGAAATGCAGGAAGCTATTGGTATATTCACAGGCTTCTGTTACAAAATATTCAGAATCACCGACACGGATATTGCCACCGATTGCTTTTAAGATACCACCGACAGAGATAGTAGGATCAAGATCTGCGGCAAGTAAAATGTGTGAAAGCATAGAGGTTGTTGTTGTCTTTCCGTGTGTACCGGAGATTGCGATCGGGACATCATAGTTGGTCATTAACTGTCCGAGCAGTTCGGCACGGGTCAGCATTGGAAGATTCTGGTTTACAGCTTCGGCGAATTCTTCGTTATCCGGATGGATTGCGGCTGTGTATACAACGACATCAATGCCAGGAATGATGTTCGAAGCTTTCTGGCCGTAGAATACCTTTGCGCCAAGTTTTTCCAGGTGATCTGTCAGGGCAGACTCTTTATTATCTGAACCGGAGATTGTAAATCCTTCTTTTAAAAGGATCTCGGCGAGACCACTCATACTGATACCGCCGATTCCGATAAAATGTACGTGTACAGGTTTTTCAAAATTAATTTTATACATAATAAACCATCCTTTTTGTTAATTTAAATATAGGTAAAAATATAAAATAAGTAAATATCCAGTCATAAAAACTTCATGTTCTTCATATTATTATGATGTAAGTCTTAAAATTTATTTTTCATACTCTCATCATTATTATAAACATTTATCAAAAAAAATCCAAGTCGTAAGTTTTTGTAATAATTTAACAAAAAGTTTGCGAAAATCAAAAGAAAACTGTAAAATTTGTTAGCTACATAGGGAGAAATATGATATAATAAAAAAAGCAAGACTACTGAGAAGGGGTGATGACATGAGAAAGAAAGAAATGATAGCAATGTTGCTGGCAGGAGGACAAGGCAGCAGACTTGGAGTTCTCACAGCAAAAGTTGCAAAGCCAGCCGTTGCATTTGGAGGTAAATATCGCATTATTGACTTCCCACTCAGCAACTGCATTAATTCTGGAATTGATACAGTCGGAGTATTGACACAGTATCAGCCACTGAGACTGAACGCACATATCGGAATCGGTATTCCCTGGGATCTTGATCGTAACTACGGAGGAGTAACGGTTCTTCCACCATATGAAAGAAGCGGAAGCAGTGAATGGTATTCGGGTACTGCTAACGCAATTTATCAGAATTTGGATTATATGGAACAGTTTGATCCGGACTACGTACTGATCTTATCAGGTGACCACATTTACAAGATGGATTATGAGGTGATGCTTGATTATCATAAGGCTAATAATGCAGACGTGACAATCGCAGCGATGCCGGTACCAATGGAAGAAGCCAGCCGTTTTGGAATCGTAATCGCAGACGAAGACGGAAGAATTCAGGAATTCCAGGAAAAACCTGCAGAGCCTAAGAGCAATCTGGCATCTATGGGAATCTACATTTTCTCGTGGAAAGCGTTAAAAGAGGCGCTTGAGACATTAAAGGACGAGCCGGGATGTGACTTTGGAAAACATATTATTCCATATTGTCATAACAAAGGTGAGAGATTATTTGCATATGAATACAATGGATATTGGAAAGATGTAGGAACACTTGGCTCATATTGGGAAGCGAATATGGAGCTTATAGATATCATACCGGAGTTTAATCTTTATGAAGAATTCTGGAAGATCTATACTAACAGTGAGATCCTTCCGCCACAGTATATTTCAGCACAGTCCGTGATCGACAGAAGCATTATCTGTAACGGAGCGGAAGTTTACGGTGAGGTACATAACAGTATCATTGGTTCCGGAGTAATTATCGGTGAGGGAACAGTGGTTCGCGATTCGATCATTATGAAGGATGCAAGAATTGGAAAGAACTGTGTTGTGGACAAGTCTATCATTGCCGAGAGCTGTGAGGTTGGTGACAATGTTACATTTGGTATTGGTAGTGATGTGCCGAATAAGTTAAAACCGGCGATCTACTCATTTGGACTTGTTGCAGTCGGTGAAAAATCTGTGATACCAGGTGGTGTGCAGATTGGAAAGAATACTGCTATCAGTGGTGTGACATCCAAAGATGATTACCCGAATGGAATACTAGAAAGTGGAGAAACATTGATAAAGGCAGGTGAGCGAGTATGAGAGCAGTAGGTATTATTTTAGCAGGTGGTAATAGCAATAAGATGCGTGAACTGACGCATAAAAGAGCAGTGGCAGCGATGCCGATCGCAGGAAGTTACAGAGCCATTGACTTTGCGCTCAGTAACATGTCTAACTCTCATATTCAGAAGGTTGCAGTTCTGACGCAGTATAATGCCCGTTCGTTAAATGAACACCTGAATTCATCCAAATGGTGGGATTTCGGTAGAAAACAGGGTGGATTGTTCGTATTTACGCCAACAATCACAGCAGAAAACGGATACTGGTATCGTGGAACAGCAGATGCGATCTATCAGAACCTGGATTTCTTAAAGAGATGTCATGAACCTTATGTAATCATTACATCAGGTGATGCCGTATATAAGATGGATTATAACAAAGTACTGGAATATCATATTGAGAAAAAAGCAGATATTACAGTCGTTTGCAAAGAACTTGGTCCGAACGAAGATGCGAGCCGCTTTGGAACGATCAAGATGAATGATTCTATGCGTATTGAAGAGTTTGAAGAAAAGCCGATGGTGGCACAGTCACAGATTGTATCGACTGGTATCTATGTAATCAGAAGACGCCAGCTGATCGACCTGATCGAACACTGCGCAGAGGATGACAGACATGATTTTGTGACCGATATTCTGATCAGATATAAGAATCTGAAGAAGATCTACGGTTATAAAATAAAAGACTACTGGAGCAACATATCAACCGTGGATGCTTATTATCAGACAAATATGGATTTCCTGAAACCGGAAGTCCGGAATTACTTCTTCCGTCAGCAGCCAAGTATCTATTCCAAGGTAAGTGACCTGCCGCCGGCAAAATACAATCCGGGCGCGATGGTTAAAAACAGCCTTGTGGCAAGCGGAAGCATTATTAATGGAACAGTTGAGAATTCGATTCTTTTCAAGAAGACATTCGTGGGGAACAATTGTGTCATTAAAAATTCCATCATTTTGAATGATGTCTATCTTGGGGACAATGTATACATTGAAAACTGCATTGTTGAAAGCCGGGATACAATTAGAGCAAATACACGCTATGTTGGTGAAGATGGCGTGAAAGTAGTGGTAGAAAAAAATGAGAGGTATGCACTTTAAGAAAAAAGATCAGTGCAAAGGCTAGAAGAAAGGGGCTAGAAAAACATGCAGATTACAGATGTAAGAGTACGAAAAGTAGCAAAGGAGGGCAAGCTTAAAGCTGTCGTTTCTATTACCATGGATGAGGAATTTGTGGTACATGATATTAAGGTAATTGAAGGAGAGAAAGGTCTTTTCATCGCAATGCCAAGCAAAAAAGCATTAGATGGAGAATATAGAGATATTGCACATCCAATCAATTCAGGAACAAGAGAGCGCATTCAGAATATTATCCTCGAGAAATATGAAGAAGCGTTAGCTGAGGATGCAGCAGAAGCATAGATCGTATGAAATGGATATATCAGGAGAACGACTGAACGCTATAGCGTATATGCGGCGTGAGTAGTTTTCTATTGTTATATGGTATATGTATCGGCAAAAAAAGGAGTGAATCGAGAGGTTCACTCCTTTTTGGGGCATATTTACAGCATGCAGTCAGTGGCAGTTACTGAAAATATTAAAGTGCATCCGAAAAAACGATTCCTGCAATCTACATGTTAAGTTTCATTTTGCAATATATTTTTCAGACACGTTCCAGGTTAACATTATAAGTTAGCTGGGATCAGAGTCTAATTGAAAATGCATCTTTTTATGTGTAGTAGGATGGGTGAAATCCAGTTTATAAGCACATAATCGGATTGTCTGCCAGCCTTTGGATCCTGCAAGATTCGGATTGTATTTTGTATCTCCGACAATCGGACAGCCTATGGATGCAAGCTGTACACGGATCTGGTGGTGGCGGCCGGTGTCCAGATGAATCTCCAGTTCAGTTCCGGAAAAAGCAGTATTTTTTTCGGAAGAGCCAGACACCTGCAGGTCCGTGTCTGACATACGATTAAGACTGGAAAGATCAGGTGCCGTAAACAGCCTGTTTTTGGCAGGTACGGTATGATAATGAAGTCTTGCAATCTTCGCCCCGTTTTTCTTTGCAGAACAGATTCTGGAAGTATTCGTTCTTGCGTCTTTTACCATATGATTTTCCAATGTGCCTTCCTCCTGTGCGGGTGTGTTTGTAACAAGTGCACGGTAATACTTTCCAAAGCCGCGGGTTTGTAACTGCCTGTTCAGATCTTTGGCAGCGGCAGGTGTCTTAGCGAAGACAAGAATACCGGCAACCGGCTGGTCAAGGCGGTGGATGACGGCGAGATAAGGCTCTCTGGAACCATTTTTTGCAGCATTAGTACTGGCAGCAAGATGGTTCTTGATCAGGCTGACCATGTCCGGATAGCGGATACTTTTGCTTTGTGTTGCCACGCCATGTGGTTTGATACAGACCAGGATGTGATTGTCCTCATATAATATATTTAAAGTAGTCATATACTTCTCCTTTACTAAAACAAATGTTATACTTATTAAATCATGGCGGGAGAAATACTGCAAGAAGTTGGAAAGAAAAGAGGAAATCATATGACGCTACAACAACTGAAATATGCAATTTTAGTTGCGGAATCAAAATCTATGAGTGAAGCGGCCAGAAAATCTTTTATATCGCAACCGGCATTTTCACAGGCGATACAGGAATTAGAAGAAGAGATTGGGACAGAGATATTCAGACGTACCAACAGAGGTATCAAAGTAACACCAGAAGGAGAAGAATTTATCGGATATGCCAGAATGGTGACTGGACAGTATGACCTTTTGGAGTCCAGGTATATACGGAAAGAAAAATTAAAGAAAAGATTCAGTGTGTCCATGCAGCATTATACATTTGCTGTGCAGGCTTTTGTAAATATGGTAAAGACATTCGGTATGGATAAATATGAATTTGCTATTTATGAGACGAAGACCTATGATGTGATACAGGATGTGAAAAACTTCAGAAGTGAAATTGGTGTTTTGTTCCGGAATGAATTCAATCGGAAACATCTGGAAAAGCTGTTCCGAGATTATGAACTGGAATTCCGGGAATTATTGAAATGTCCGGTGTACGTATATCTGTGGAAAGGACATCCGCTTGCCAGAAGAGAACGATTGACAATGGGAGAGTTGGATGAGTTCCCATGTCTTGCGTTTTCCCAGGGAAGTCAGGGATCGTTGTTTTTATCAGAGGAAGTTATGAGCAGTTATGATTATAAACAATTGATCAAAGTGGCCGACAGGGCTACCATGCTAAATCTGATGAAAGGACTGAATGGTTATACACTGTGCAGTGGAATCATCTGTGAGGAATTAAATGGATCGGAGTACTGTGCAGTACGGCTGGAGGCGGAAGAATATATGACGATTGGCTATCTGAAACGAAAGGATGTGCCGCTTAGTCAGATGGGAAAGATCTATATAGAAGAAATCAAGAAGTATCAGGGAAAAGAATTGAAATAAATAAAAGTGATGAATGGGAGAATGCTATAAGAAAAAATTATGGCAGGCTCCTATTTTTTACTATTATGCAAATAAATCAGAATACGGTATAATGCTACTTGTAACAAAACATATTAAACAGATATGAAAAGAATGAGAAGGAGGAGCGTTATGAAAAAAAACATAGCAAAAAGCAACTGGACAAAAAGAGTATTCGCAGCAGTAATGGTGGCATCACTTTGTATGGGGCTTGTTGCGTGTGGAAGCTCGTCCGGAAAAAAAGAAAAGAAATCATCAGAAAAAAGTGAGAAAGTAACCGTGATCAAGGCAGCAACATCGGGAAATCCAAGACCATTTGTATACGTGGATGAGGATGGAAAGTTGAAAGGGCATAACATCGAATTAATAGAAGCTGTATTTGACAAGCTGCCACAATATAAGCTGGAGATCGAAACCACAGAATTCAGTTCGATATTTACAGGAATAGATGCAGGGCATTACCGTCTGGGCGTGAATAATCTTGCAAAGAATGCGGAAAGAGAAGCGAAATATCTCTACACAGATCCGGAAATGGAAAATCACTATCTGGTGGTTGCAAATAAAAATGTGAATGTAGAAAGTATCGAGGATCTGACAGAGCTTTCAGGAAAACATTATATCGGAGGCGCAGGAAATGATAAGACAACGCTGATCGAGAATTATAACGATGAGCACCCGGATCAGCAGATTTCAATTGATTATTCGGACGGCGATGTGCTGACACAGCTGCAGGCAGTAGAAGCAGGAACAGAAGATTTTCTGATCATCGACGAACCAATGTACAAAGGGTATTATGAGCCGGAATTCAAACTGGATGTGAAGACATACAGTCTGGAAAATGTAAAATCTGCGACGTACAGTTATTTCATTGTTGGAAAAGATGATACGCAGCTGGCAGAAGATATCAATCAGGCTTTAAAAGAAGTGATCAAAGATGGCACATCAAAGAAAATTAACGAAAAGTATTTTGGCGCGGATTATTCGCCGAAAGTAGAATAGAATGTGTGGGATGAAGATGGAAAAACAGACAGGAAATGATATTAGAAAGATAATATCAAAAGTATAAGTGTGAATATAGGAACGAGGACAGCGTATATGAAAATAACATCTACAGATATCATAAAATTAAAGGCGGCAAAAACGGCAGGACAGACGCCGGTACTTATAAGGATTCATACAGATGAAGGAATCTACGGATATGGAGAAGCGGGGGTATCCATCATGGATTACTCTCTTGGATGTATGGAACTTCTGCGGTCATTTTCCAGAATGCTGATCGGGAAAAATCCTTTGGAGAATGATGTGATCTATACACAGCTTGTCAACACGTTCTGGGCAAAAGGAAATGGTGGTGTTATTATGGCTGCTATTTCGGCAATAGATACTGCACTTTGGGATATAAAGGGAAAATATTTTGGTGTTCCGGTATATGAACTTCTGGGTGGAAAATACAGAGATAAATTAAGAAGCTATGCGAGTCAGCTTCAGAACGGGTGGAAGTATCCGGATTTCCTTGGTTCTCCGGGAGATATAGGATTCCTGAAAGAATCATGCCAGAAGGCAGTGGAAGAAGGGTATGATTGCATTAAAGTTGATTTTATTGCGAAGGGTTTTGATGGAATTCCATTAAATGGTGACGAAGGAAGAAACTGGTTATCTGTCAAAACATTGCGGCAGACAGAGCAGAAACTACAGGCGGTCAGGGAAGTAATTGGAGAAGATGTCGAACTGATATTAGAAAATCACTGCCTGACCGGTGCTAATACAGCGATTCAATTTGCCAGACTTGCAAAAGATTACAATCCAATGTTACTGGAAGAACCGGCAAACCCGCTGGATGAATTGGACTACAGAAGAATCCGGGAGGCTATTGATATCCCGCTTGCAACGGGAGAACGAAGTTATACCAGAAGAGGATTCCTGCCGTTATTGAAGAAGGGATATCTGGATGTTGTACAGCCGGATCTCGGAAACTGTGGCGGAATCACAGAAGGGCGGAAGATTGCGGATCTGGCGGAAACATTTGGCGCAACGGTACAGACACATACCTGTAATACACCGATCAGTGTTGCCGCAGCGTTGCAACTGGAGGCGGCAATTCCGAATTTTATAATTCATGAACATCATACCAATAATACACTTCCGATTAATACAGAGCTGTGCATCTATGATTACCAGCCGGTGGATGGATATTTTACAGTTCCGGATCTTCCGGGAATTGGAAATGAATTGAGTGAAAAAGCGTTGGCAGAAGCCTGGATAGAAGTAATATCTTGACAAAACCTACCTCTTGGATTAAAATAATTGACAATTCAACATTTTTATAATGATTTTATGGCGATGAAGAGAATTAGTACATGTGAAACCAGCCACAGAGAGGATATCAGATGGTGTGAGATATCTGCTGTTAATCACATAGAACCGGTCTTGGAGCCACTGCATGAAAATGCAGCGTGTCAGCCAGCGTTAATGGCCAATGAAGAGAGCTGCGAAAGGGTCGCAGTTAACTAGGGTGGTACCGCCGAGCTTTTCGGTCCCTTTTTCGGGGAGTTGAAAGGCCCGGCGTTTTTTGTGTCATGCGTTCGAAAGAGGCAGGCACCAGCAGGAACAATGATCAGGCTATGGAACTCCCGGCAAAAAAATAACGTGGAATAAGGATTCCACCAAAATTGAAAAGGAGAAGAGAAACATGGCAAAGGAAAAATTAGTCAAAAACATTACATCTCGTGACGAAGATTTCGCACAGTGGTACACAGATGTTGTACGTGAAGCAAATCTTTGTGATTATTCAAGCGTAAAGGGATGCATGAACTACTTACCGAATGGTTATGCAATCTGGGAACTGATCCAGTCAGATCTGGACAGACGTTTTAAAGAAACAGGAGTTGAGAATGTATACCTGCCAATGCTGGTTCCAGAGTCACTGCTTGAAAAAGAAGCAGATCACGTAGAAGGATTTGCACCGGAAGTAGCATGGGTAACACACGGTGGAATGGAAAGACTGCAGGAAAGATTATGCGTACGCCCTACATCAGAGACACTGTTCTGTGATCTTTGGTCAAAAACAGTAAAATCATACAGAGACCTTCCAAAGGTATGGAATCAGTGGAACTCCGTTCTTCGTTGGGAGAAGACAACAAGACCATTCCTTCGTTCAAGAGAATTCTTATGGCAGGAAGGCCACACACTTCATGCAACATATGAAGAAGCAGAAGAAAGAACAATCCAGATGTGGGAAGTTTACAAAGACTGCTACAAAGAGACAATGGCGATTCCATTTGTAGCTGGAAGAAAGGCAGAGCATGAGAAATTTGCCGGAGCTGAAGACACATATACAATCGAAGCGCTGATGCACGACGGAAAAGCACTTCAGTCTGCAACAAGCCACTTCTTCGGAAGCGCTTTCCCAGATGCATTTGGAATCAAATATGTAGATAAGAATAACGAACTGCACAGTGCATACGAGACATCATGGGGATGGTCTACAAGAAGTATCGGAGCCCTGATCATGGTTCACGGTGATGATGACGGACTTGTACTGCCACCACACGTAGCACCGGTTGAATGTAGAATCATTCCAATCGCCCAGCACAAAGAAGGCGTACTTGACAGATCTTACGCACTGCTTGATGAACTGAAAAAAGCAGGATACAGAGTTAAAATCGATGATTCTGACAAGAGTACAGGATGGAAATTCTCTGAGCAGGAGATTCTTGGTATCCCAACACGTATCGAGATCGGACCAAAGGATATCGAGAAGAACCAGGTTGTTGTTGTACGTCGTGACAACCGTGAGAAGATCGTTGTATCTCTTGATGAGATCGCAGTAAAACTTCGCGAGATCTTAGAGCAGGAGCAGCAGGATATGTACAACAGAGCAGAAGAGTTCCTGAACAGCCACATCGATACAGCAACTACAATGGATGAAATGGAAGAGAAGTTCAAAGCTAACCGTGGATTCGTAAAAGCTTGCTGGTGTGGAGATCCGGAGTGTGAAGGTGAAGTAAAATATAAGACAGGCGGAGCTGCTACAAGATGTCTGATCGAAGATGAAGAATTCGTTTCCGATAAGTGTATCTGGTGTGGAAAACCTGCAAAACATATGGCTTACTGGGGTAAATCATACTAAGATAATTAAAAAAGGGACGGAGTTTTTTTAAAAAACCTCCGTCCCAAATTAAAAATGCCCTGTCCCTTTTTGAAGGGAGAGGAAAAATAATTTGCCAAGAAAACCAAGGGAAAAGAGCAGTACAGGAATTTATCATGTAACAAACCGTGGTATAAATAAACTTCCTATATTTAATAGCAACCGAGGGAAAACTAGATTTCAGAATCTATTAAAAAAGTATAAAGAAGAATATGATGTGCAAATCTACGCATATTGTATTATGTCGAATCATTTTCATTTACTTATAAAGGCTGATTTGGAAGAATTAGCTTCTTTTATGGCTAAAATCTTAGCTGCTTACGCAATTTATTATAATCAATTTCATCAAAGAAAAGGCTATGTATTCGAAGGAAGATATAAAAGTCAATGTATAGAAACGGAAAGTTATTTTTGGAATTGTCTTCGTTATATACATAGGAATCCAATTAAGGCGAATATATGCAAAACAATAGATGGCTATAAATATAGTAGCATGGGTGAATATTATAAAGAAAAATCTGTAGAAATTATTATAGATGATACTACGATAAAGATGATTAAAGAAAAATTCAATAAGAAAGAATTTTATGAATTTCATAAAGAAGAAACGGATAAATACATGTTATTTATTGATACGCCAGAAGAAGTGTATACGCAACAAAAGACGAAAGCAGAAATTATATTTGAACAAATGCAAAAAGATTTTCAGATGAAAGGAGAAGAAATTTTGGACGATATTAATGTGCGAAATTTGTTAGATAATATTATAAAGCAATGTTTGAATATTTCACTAAAGAAGGCAAAGAAAATAAGAAATGAAATAGGAAACGATAAGAGAAAATAATAATAAGGGACAGGGCATTTTTAATTTGGGACGGAGGTTTTTTAAAAAAACCCCGTCCCCAGGAAAAATATGATATGATAAATATATTGTAGATAAACGGAGGAATTACGGTGAATAATTTTAGTATAGAATTACCAGAAAATGTAAAATTTATCATACATACATTACAGGCACAGGGGTTTGAGGCATACGCAGTAGGCGGATGTGTCAGAGATTCCTTCCTTGGGAGAGTACCGGGAGACTGGGATATTACGACGTCTGCGATGCCGGAAGAGACGAAGGGCTTATTCGACAAAACATTTGATACCGGCATCGAGCATGGAACGATTACAGTGCTTCTGAACCATGAAGGATATGAGGTTACCACATATAGAATAGATGGAAAATACGAAGACAGCAGACACCCGAAAGAAGTAACATTTACCAGAAACCTAAAAGAAGACCTGCTAAGAAGAGACTTTACGATCAATGCCATGGCATATAATGAGCGTGACGGGCTTGTAGATATATTTGGCGGAATGGAAGATCTGAAAAAGCATATAATCCGCTGTGTCGGCAATGCGAAAGAAAGATTTTCAGAAGATGCACTCAGGATTTTAAGAGGAGTCAGATTTGCAGCGCAGCTGGGATTTGATCTGGAAGAAGAGACAAAAGAAGGAATGCGCCTTCTTGCGCCGACGCTTGCGAATATCAGTGCAGAGAGAATCCAGGTAGAACTGGTAAAGATGCTGACTTCTGACCGGCCGGAACTGATAAGAACGGCATATGAGCTTGGAATTACGAAGATATTCCTTCCGGAGTTTGACCGAATGATGGAGACGGCACAGGAGACACCGCACCACATGTATACAGTAGGGGAACACACGATCCATGCGATGATGAACGTGCGAAATGATAAGATATTAAGATTGACTATGCTGTTGCATGATATGGGAAAACCGGGTTATAAGACGATGGATGCAGAAGGCGTGGCGCATTTTAAGATGCATGCACTCGGCAGTGAAGAGATTGCAAAAACAGTGTTAAAAAGACTGAAATTCGACAATGATACTCTGCATAAAGTGACAAGACTTGTCCTGAATCACGATTACCGCATGCCGGCTAAGGCAAAGAATGTAAGAAGAGCCATGAACCAGATTGGGGAAGATATATTCCCATATTATCTGGAAGTACGAAGAGCAGATGTAATGGCGCAGAGTACTTATCAGAGAGAAGAAAAACTAAAGAATCTGACAGAAGTGGAAGAATTATATGCAGAGATTATAAAAAAAGGGCAGTGTGTATCGTTAAAAGAGCTTGCAGTAACCGGACGGGATCTGATACAGGCAGGAATGAAACCGGGGAAAGAGATTGGGGAAACACTTCAGAAGTTATTGGAAGTCGTAATAGAAAATCCGGAACTGAATGAAAAAGAGTGTCTGCTTGATATCTGGCAAAAAGGCGCAAAAAAACAGTAAGATTCCGTGTAAACAGTAACATTATGGATGCAGTCATGAGTGAAAGAAGCTGCAAATAATAGAGAAAAACCGAATATTCCCATCATCTGGCACATACATTTAAACAGAATATGGAATGTAAAGTGCGGGGAATACAGATGCAGGATTTTGAACAAAAAATATTGGAGCAGTATGATATAGAAGTAAACAGCACCCGCAAAGTCAGGGGTGCTGTTTTGTGTGATACGGATAAAGGCTTGTGCCTTTTAAAACAGGTGAATATATCTGAAAAGCGGTTCCCTGCAATTGGTGAATTGTACGAATATCTCGTTGAACAGGGGTATACGCAGATAGATTATCCAGTCCGGAATAAAAACGGGACGTATCTGTCTTCTCTGGAAAGTGGAGAAAAGTATATCCTGAAACGGTGGTTTGCGGCAAGGGAATGTGAAGTAAAAAAGAACGCAGAAGTGTTTGAGGCGTCTGGAAATCTGGCAAAACTACATATTCTTATGCGGCATAAGATGGAAAATGAGCCGGCAGCGGGACCTGAACTGTCAGGAAAATATCAGCGGCATAACCGGGAATTAAAAAAGATCCGTCAGTTTTCCAGAAAGGTTGTCAGAAAGGAAGAATTCGAGCTTGCATTTTTGAAGCATTTTGATGAGATGTATGAATGGGCGGAGGCGGCACAGGAGGCACTTCTGGAATCCGGTTATGAAAAACTATACCGGGATAGTATGGAGCGGTGCAGCATGATACATGGAGAATATAATTATCATAATGTATTATTTCTGCATGGCAAAATAGCAACGACCAATTTTGAAAAATGCAGACGGGATATTCAGATAGAGGATCTGTATTATTTTCTTCGCAAGGTCATGGAAAAAAATGGATGGAAGATAAGAGTCGGTGATGGAATGCTGAATGCCTATTCTGCGATTCTTCCACTTACACAGGAGGAGATGGCATATCTGAAAGTAAGACTGATCTATCCTGAAAAATTCTGGAAAATAGCGAATTCTTATTATAATACGAATAAAGCATGGGTAGCGGTAAAAAATATAGAAAAACTACAGACTGCAGTCAGGCAGGAAGAGGATAAAAAATACTTCTTAAAAGAAGTGCTTGGATTTACCCTTTAAAATCCCGGAAAACCTTGAAAATACAGGGAAAACAAAGGATTTACCTTGACATTCTGTACGAAAACAGGTATAACAGTACGTAAAGGCATTTCATATGACGGGTATGAAAGGTAGCTTTACATTAATGAAAGAATGAAATAATTGAATTCTAAACGTAAACAAGAGGAGGAATATATCCATGAACAAAACAGAACTGATCGCAGCAATTGCTGACCAGGCAGAGTTATCTAAAAAAGATTCTGAGAAAGCTTTAAAAGCATTCATCGATGTTGTAACAGACGAACTGAAGAAAGAGCACAAAGTACAGGTTGTTGGATTTGGTACTTTTGAAGTAAGTAAGAGAGCTGAGAGAGAAGGAAGAAATCCTCAGACAGGCGAGACAATGAAGATCGCTGCTTGCAACGCACCAAAATTCAAAGCTGGTAAAGCTTTAAAGGATGCTATCAACGAGTAGTATTTTATAGATGATTATACCGGAGAGTGTCTGTACGCTCTCCGTTTTTTTATCAAGTATGCCATCGGATACTGAAGAACCGGATGGAAGAGGGAAGACATGAGATTAGACAAATTTTTAAAGGTATCAAGACTGATCAAACGCCGCACCGTAGCAAACGAGGCATGCGATGCAGGAAGAGTGCTGGTCAATGGGAAACCGGCAAAGGCATCTGTAAAGGTAAAAGCCGGAGATATCATAGAGATCCAGTTTGGAACAAGAACTGTTAAAGTAGAAGTTCTTGGAATAAAAGAGACGACAAAAAAAGAAGAAGCCGGAGAACTGTTCAAGTATATTTAACAGGATGTATACCACATCAGGTATAAAAGCCGGCAGCCTTTCATATGATTATTAAGAAAGGTTGTGATGATTGTGGAGCAGACGGCAGTATCAAAAAATCATAAATTAGTGTTGAACAATAGAAAAAACGGTCTGGTAACAGGCGTTCTGGATGTGCTGTCCTTTAACCTGAACGAAATTCTCCTGGAGACAGAACAGGGGATGCTGATGGTAAAAGGGACGGATCTGCATGTGAACCGGGTAAATCTGGAAAAAGGTGAGATTGATTTGTCGGGAAATATAGACAGTGTGGCATATTCAGAGATCCATACGCCGGGAAAACAGGCAGAAAGCCTGTTTGGAAAGCTGTTTCGCTAGCTTTTTACGATCACACAGAAAGCAGGGAGAAGATGGGAATCCAAAGGGAGATCATAGTATTCCTGACCGCAGTTTTGTCCGGTGGAATTGTGCGGCTTATGTATCGGTGCCTGAGCTGTTTCAGGGAGATTGTACATCATACGCACTGGGTGATAGAGCTGGAAGATCTGTTTTACTGGATTGGAACAGCAGTTTTTTTATTTGTTCAGATATATCATATAAGTAACGGTGAGATACGCTGGTATATCATATTAGGACTTGCGGCTGGGGTAACAGCCATGTCTGTCATTATCGTTCATATGGAAAAGATTTATAGAAAATAGTATACAGGAGAAACGGCATTTTGGCGGAAGCACTTGAAAAAGGACAGTAAAGAAGATAGAATGGAAGTAATGACCAGATGAGTGAGCGGGCAGAATGCAAAAATAAGGTGAATAAAACAATGAATGATACAAAACAGAGAAACCGCAAAAAACGGCAGCGCAGGCGTTATCAGAACCATATGCAGAGTGTGCTGGCGATTTGTGCAGTTGTTCTGTTGTTAGCAGTCGTAGTAACAGTGAAAGGTATGGCGATCAAAGAAAAGAATAAAGAATACCTGGCACAGCAGACAGAATTGAAACAGCAGATCAAGGCGGAGAAAGAACGCACAAAAGAGATTGATGAATTAGACAAATATGTCGGAACAGACAAGTACATAGAAGATGTTGCAAAGAACAAGTTAGGACTTGTATATGACAACGAGATTATTTTCAAAGCAAAATAGCAGACAAAAGATAAGCTTCAGGAAAGATTCCTGAAGCTTTTTTCTTTTTTTGAAGCCAAAGTATGCAAGAGAAGCTGGCCAGTTGCCAAAGCATCCGTAATGAGCTGCGAGTGGCAGATTCCCTGTACATTATGAAAAAAAGGAGATGAAAAGATGGAAGAGATAAAAGATCAGGAAGTATTTGTGAATCCATACGTTATACAGATGGACAAATTTGCATCTTCTTTGGAGCATTTGTCCAGAACATTTCTGAATATGGAAAAATATAAAGGGACGTTATCAAAAGAAGAACTGGATGAGATGTTCGAAAAGGTAACGGATAAGGTATGTACCGGATGTGACTGGAAAAGGGAGTGCCTCGGCGACCGTAGGGCGAGGACATATCAGATGATGTATGAGATTCTGTGTACGGCAGAAGAATATGGTGCGGAGTTGAATATAGAATTAAAAAGGCGCTTGAAGAGGCAGTGCCAGATGGCACCAAGATTCTTAAGAGAGAGTCTGGAACTATTCGAAAATGCAAAACAGATCCTGTTCTGGAACCACAGGATGATCCAGGCAAGAGAAGGGTATGCAAGACAGCTGACAAGCTTTGCGAAGATGATCCAGTATACAACGAGGGAACTGGATGCCGGTATTTTCCAGGATGATTATCTGGAAAAAAGAATAAAAGCCGCACTGAAAAAAGAAGATATGAAACTTCTCTTTGCAGTCTTTTATATGACATCACAGGGACGATACGAAGTGCATCTGACATTAAAGGCGACAAAAGGAAGAGTTGTATTTGCAAAAGATGTTGCACATTTGGTAGGAAAATGTCTCGGAAAATCCATGATCCCAAGACAGGGGGAGCGTCTGGTCGTGGGTGAAGAATACGGGACGGTTGCATGCATAGAAGGAGCAGTTTTCCAGACGCTGCAGGGAGTTGCCAGAATCGGAAAAGACTGCAGCCAGATATCCGGAGATACATTTCTTATGAAAGATCTTCCGGGCGGAAAAAAGGGAGTGGCGCTTTCGGATGGAATGGGATCGGGAGAAGAAGCGTTCCGTGACAGTACAATGGTGGTAGAGATGTTAGAAGAACTTCTGGAAGCTGGATTTCCGGCAGATACAGCACTGCAGCTTATGAATACGGCCCTTGTGATCGGAAGAGAAGAGGTAAAATTCTGTACCATGGATGTCTGTCTGTTTGATCTGTATCAGGGAAGCTGCGAGTTTGTAAAAGCCGGGGCATGTACAACATTTATAAAAAAAGGAGAAGAAGTCGGAACGGTAAAGTCCACAACACTCCCGATTGGCGTGATCCAGAATATAGAGATCGACAAAGAGAGGATGGATCTGGAGTCCGGAGATTTTGTTATTATGGTGACGGATGGTGTGATGGATGCATTGCCGGTGGGAGACCAGGAAGAGAAGATGATAGAATTTATCAGGAACGAAGAAAGTGTCAATCCCAAAGAATTTGCCCGGAATATATTGGGAGAAGTGCTGAAATGCTCGGGGGAAATGCCGTTAGATGACATGACAATAATGGTGATCGGGATCTGGAGAATTTGACTTTCAAGGTGAAATTATATATATTTAAGGAGATACCAGATTTTAGAGCGTGTTCAAAAAGCATTTTCAGACATGCTCTGATGGAAAGAATATAGAAGGATAAAAAAATGTATCAACGTATAAAGGCATATGTAGAAAAATATCATATGTTGCAGGAAAAGGATCATGTGATTGTGGGCGTATCAGGAGGAGCTGACTCGGTATGCCTTCTTTTCATGCTTATCAGGCTGAAAAAAGTATATAATCTGACATTGACAGCGGTGCATGTACATCACGGTCTGCGTGGAGAAAGCGCAGATGCAGATGAGAGATATGTAAAAAGATTGTGTGAAGAATATGGCGTTGAACTGTATGTGGCACATGAAGATGTAAAAGCTTATGCGGCGGAACAGAAGCTGACCGTCGAAGAAGCGGGAAGAAATGTAAGAAGAGCTGTATTTGAACGGGTGAGAAAGGAAAAGCAGGGAACCAGGATTGCGCTGGCACATCATCAGAATGATAATGCGGAGACATTATTATGGAATCTGAGCAGGGGGTGTGGTCTCCGGGGGATCTGCGGGATCAGCCCGGTTGAAGGTCCTTATATAAGACCGCTGCTTTGCGTAAGGCGCCATGAGATTGAATCGTATCTGGAAGAACAGGGAATCTTGTATTGTACAGATGAGACCAATCTGGAGGATCATTATACAAGAAATCGTATCCGGAATCATGTCATTCCATATCTGGAAGAAGAAATCAACACACAGGCGGTTGAACACATTGCGGAGACGACAGAACTGATGCGTTCGGTTCTTACGTTTGTAGAATCGGAAGTAAGCCGGTGCAGGAAGGTCTGTACGAAGAGTCGGAATGGTCCGGGGTATGCAGAAGTAATGATACTGGAACAGGAATTTCTTAAAGTGCATGAGACGGTGCGGTCATTTCTGATACATGAGGTGCTCTGCGAGGTGGCGGGACACAGGAAAGATATCGAACAGGTGCATGTAAGAATGGTAATGGAATTATTCGGACGGCAGACGGGACGGCAGATCATGCTCCCATATGAAGTTCGTGCAAAGAGGTGCTATGAAGGTGTCAGAATATACCGGGGAATGCCGGAAGATGGAGGAGAAGAACAAAAGACGGTGATGCGGGTATTCGAAAGAACACCAGGAACCCGTGCATTTCCTAAAAAAGCCTACACGAAATGGTTTGACTATGATATAATTGAAAATACTGTAAAAATAAGACATAAACAGCCTGGAGACTATATCACAATTGATAAAAACGGTGGGACGCAGAGCCTGAAAAAGTATTTTACAAATGTAAAGGTTCCCCGGGAAGACAGAGAGAAGATCTGGCTGGCAGCAGATGGCAGCCACATACTCTGGATCATTGGATACAGGCAGAATCAGGCATATCAGGTTACAGATAAAACCAGAAGAATTCTGGAAATAAAATTAGGCGGAGGAGAAAAAGATGGCAGAGAATGTTAAAGTATTGGTCCCAGAAGAGGATGTTGCAAAGAGAATCAAAGAGCTTGGAGAGCAGATCAGCAAAGACTATGCCGGAAAACAGGTACATCTGATCTGTGTATTAAAGGGCGGCGTGTTCTTTATGTGTGAACTGGCTAAGAGAATTACAGTGCCGGTATCTATGGACTTCATGAGCGTCAGCAGTTACGGTGACGGAACCAAGTCAAGCGGTGTAGTTAAGATCGCAAAAGACCTGGATGAAAGCCTGGAAGGAAAAGATGTATTGATCGTAGAGGATATTATCGACTCTGGAAGAACACTGTATTATCTGATGGACATTTTATCTAAGAGAAATCCAAAGAGCATGAAGCTTTGTACATTACTTGATAAACCGGAAAGACGAGTAAAAGACGTGAAAGTAGATTATGTCGGATTCAATATCCCGGATGAATTCGTAGTGGGATATGGTCTTGACTATGCGCAAAGATACAGAAATCTTCCATTCATCGGAGTGGTAGAAGGCGTAGAATAGGCGCGTTACAAGAAAGGAGCCTGAAAATTGAATAATAAGAAAGCGAGAGGACTGAATGGAGCGGTACTTCTGGTGTTTGTGGTATTTTTATTTGCTGCACTGTGGTTCACCAATCAGTTTGATCAACGGGAAAAAGAAATCTCCTGGAAGGAATTTCAACAGCTGGTTCAGAAAGATAAGATTGAATCGGTTGAAGTGAATCAGAATAAGAGCGTTCCGACAGGACGGCTTGAGATTGAGTTAAAAGGAGACGACAGTTCAGATAATATAAGATATCTGTATGTCTCTGATGTAAATGAGATTCAGGATTATCTGAAAGACCAGAATGTGGACTATACCATGCCGGATATTCCACAGGATAGCTGGGCGGCTACAACATTTCTCCCGGTTATCCTTACGCTGCTTGGAGTATTTCTGATCTTTGGTCTTATGAATCGTCAGGGAGGCGGGGCGAATACAAAGGCTATGAACTTTGGAAAGAGCCGTGCAAGACTGAGCACAGACCGTGATAAGAAAGTTACATTTGAACAGGTGGCAGGCCTGGAGGAAGAAAAAGAAGAGCTGGAAGAGATCGTTGATTTCTTAAAATCTCCGAAGAAATATATCCAGGTAGGTGCAAGAATTCCAAAAGGAGTTCTGCTAGTAGGCCCTCCGGGAACCGGTAAAACTTTGCTTGCAAAAGCAGTAGCCGGCGAAGCAGGAGTTCCGTTCTTTACCATCTCCGGATCTGACTTTGTGGAAATGTTTGTCGGTGTCGGAGCATCACGTGTCAGAGACCTGTTCGAGGAAGCGAAGAAGAACGCACCATGTATCATCTTCATCGATGAGATTGATGCAGTTGCAAGACGCCGTGGAACCGGAATGGGCGGTGGCCATGATGAACGAGAGCAGACACTCAATCAGTTACTGGTAGAGATGGATGGATTTGGTGTTAACGAAGGAATCATCGTAATGGCAGCAACGAACCGTGTAGATATCCTCGATCCGGCGATCTTACGTCCGGGACGATTCGACCGTAAAGTTATGGTTGGAAGACCGGATATCAAAGGCCGTGAAGAGATCCTTAAGGTTCATGCAAAAGGTAAACCATTAAGTGAAGAGATTGATCTTCAGCAGATTGCACAGACAACAGCAGGATTCACAGGAGCGGATCTTGAGAACCTTCTGAATGAGGCGGCAATTCTTGCGGCAAAAGATAACAGAGTTTTCTTAAAACAGGATGATATTAAGAAAGCATTTGTAAAAGTCGGAATTGGTGCAGAGAAGAAGAGTCGTGTGATTTCCGAAAAAGAAAGACGGATCACGGCATTCCACGAAGCAGGACACGCAATTTTATTCCATGTGCTTCCGGATGTAGGACCTGTGTACAGTGTATCTATCATTCCGACCGGAAGTGCAGGTGGATATACAATGCCGCTTCCGGAAAAAGACGAAATGTTTAATACAAAAGGAAAAATGCTTCAGGATATTACGGTATCGCTTGGCGGACGTGTAGCCGAAGAGGAAGTGTTTGATGATATTACGACCGGAGCATCCCAGGATATCAAACAGGCAACCGGACTTGCAAAATCCATGGTTACGAAGTTTGGTATGTCAGAAGCAGTTGGACTTATCAACTATGATGATGACAATAATGAGGTGTTTATCGGAAGAGACCTGGCGCATACGGCAAGAGGTTATGGTGAAGGTGTAGCCACAGTCATTGACCAGGAAGTAAAAAGAATTATTGATGAATGTTATGACAGAGCACGGCATATTATTAGAAAATATGATGATGTACTGCATGCATGCGCAGATCTTCTGCTCGAAAAAGAGAAGATTTCCAGAGAAGAATTTGAAGCGCTGTTCCCGGAAGATGTATCGGAAGACTAGAAGAAACGCTCCCTTCCGGGGGCAAAAAATGAGAGAGGTGTTAGTTATATGAATAAAGCAGCTTTATTTTGCGATGGAACAGAAGGGTATGTATACCCCCCGGAACCGAAGGAAAACGAACTGGTAACATTCCGGTTCAGAACGGCGAAGGATGATGTAGACAGAGTAGGGCTTGTGACATCAACTGGCACACAGATAATGGAAAAAGAACGCACACAGGGAGAGTTTGATTATTACATCTATGAGACACGTCTGGGAGCAGATCCTTTCAGATATTGTTTTGAAGTACAGTCTGGAAAAGAAAAATATTATTATGGACGATGTGGAGTATCACGTGAGATCCTTGAGTACTATGATTTTGTTGTAGTACCGGGATTTTCCACACCGGACTGGGCAAAAGGAGCGGTTATGTATCAGATATTTACAGACCGCTTTTATAACGGGGATAAGTCCAATGATGTAGAGACGAATGAATATTTTTACATCGGGGATTATTCACAGAAAGTAACAAACTGGGATAAATATCCGGCCAATATGGGTGTGAGGGAATTCTACGGAGGAGACTTACAGGGAGTTATCGACAAACTGGACTACCTGCAGGATCTTGGTGTGGAAGTCCTGTACTTTAATCCATTATTTGTGTCGCCGTCAAATCACAAGTATGATATACAGGATTATGATTATATTGATCCGCATTATGGAAAAATCGTAGATGATGGAGGAGAAGTACTTCCGCAGGGCGTGACTGATAACAGTCAGGCAACGATGTACAAAAAACGTACAACCGGACTTAAGAATCTGGAAGCAAGTAATCAGTTGTTCATTAAGCTGGTAGAAGAATTGCACCGCCGTGGTATGAAGATTATTCTGGATGGAGTCTTCAATCATTGTGGTTCCTTTAACAAATGGATGGACCGTGAGAGAATCTATGAAGGTGAGAAAGATTATGAGCCGGGTGCATATGTATCGGCGGACAGCCCATATAGAAGTTACTTCCGGTTCTTCAAAGAGAACCCGCAGGACTGGCCGTACAACGGCAATTACGACGGATGGTGGGGGCATGATACACTGCCGAAGCTGAATTACGAAGATTCGGTAAAACTGGAAAATTATATTCTCTACATCGGACGAAAATGGGTATCCCCGCCGTATAATGTAGACGGATGGCGTCTGGATGTGGCAGCAGACCTGGGACGCAGTAATTCTTACAACCACAACTTCTGGAAAGAATTCCGAAGAGCAGTAAAACATGCCAATCCAAATGCACTGATCCTTGCAGAACATTACGGTGATCCAAGTGACTGGCTGCGCGGTGATGAGTGGGATACGGTTATGAACTATGATGCATTCATGGAGCCGGTGACCTGGTTCCTTACGGGCATGGAAAAGCACAGCGATGAAGCAAGAGAAGAACTTCTTGGCAATGTTGATAATTTTATCGGATCGATGGCACATCATATGTCGAATATGCTGACACCGTCTCTGCAGGTTGCGATGAATGAACTTTCGAACCATGATCACTCGCGATTCCTGACAAGAACCAATCATATGGTGGGACGTGTGGAACATCTCGGATCAGAGGCTGCGAACGCATATGTGAACAAGGCGGTTATGAGAGAAGCCGTTGTTATGCAGATGACATGGGTAGGAGCTCCGACGGTATATTATGGTGATGAGGCCGGTGTCTGTGGATTCACGGATCCGGATAACAGAAGAACTTATCCGTGGGGCCATGAAGATAAAGAACTGATCGCATTCCACAAAGATGCAATCCGTATCCACAAAGAACATCCGGCGCTTCGGACAGGTTCGCTTAAGATCCTTGGAGGAGAGGAAAATATCTTATCTTATGCAAGATTCAAAGAACATGACCGTGTAGTGGTTGTGATCAATAACGGAAGTGAACGTACGGAAGTAAAGGTTCCGGTATGGGAGGCTGAGATTCCGGCAAAATACCGTATGAAACGTCTTCTGTATTCTTACAAAGAAGGATACACGACAGAGTACGAAGAGTACATTGTAGAAGACGGCGAAGTGGTTGCTAACATGGGTCCGCATTCTGCACTGATACTTGGTATGAGAAATGATGAAGATCATGACTGGCTGTATATTTTATAAAGTGAAATATGAATGATAATCAGCTCCGGAGATACCGGAAAGCTGTGAATCGATTGAAAAATAAAAAAGATTACCGGAATTCGTTTTTCGTCCGGTAATCTTTTTTGTATATAAAAGTGTGCGTGAGAAGTTGCCGCTGGCAAGTTCTATTGCATTCGTCAGGCATCCGAAAGGAGCGCTTTCGGATTATTTTGTAAGAACTTCTACACCATGCTCTGTAACCAGAACCATATATTCGATCTGGGCAGAAAGGCCATCGTCATCTGTATAAACGGTCCAGCCATTATCAGCGTCAACATAGAATTCAGGCGTTCCCTGGTTGATCATAGGTTCAATTGTGAACATCATACCAGGAACCAGAACCATCTCGCTTCCCTTTGGAGTTACATAACTTACGAACGGTTCTTCGTGGAATTCAAGACCAATTCCGTGTCCACCGATTTCTTCTACGACAGAGTAACCATTTTCTTTTGCGTGTGTATTGATCGCATAAGCAATGTCTCCAAGGTGTCCCCATGGTTTGGCTGCTTTTAATCCAAGCTCTACACACTCTTTTGTGACACGTACGATGCGCTCAGCCTCCGGAGATACATTGCCGATCATGAACATACGGGAAGCATCTGAAAAATATCCGTTCAGAATAGTCGATACATCTACATTGATGATATCCCCATCGATAATGATCTCATTTTCACTTGGAATACCATGGCAGATCACGTTGTTGATGGAAGTGCATACGCTTTTCGGAAATCCTTCATAGTTCAGTGGAGCCGGGATACCACCGTGCTCGGTTGTAAAATCATATACAAGCTTATCAATCTCAGCAGTACTCATACCTGCGTGAATGTGAGCGGCTACATGATCAAGAACAGCAGTGTTAAGCTCTGCACTTTTTTTGATTGCTTCGATCTGTTCTGGTGTTTTTAATAATGAGCGGTCAGGAACAATCTGGCCTTTGGATGCAAGTGTCCATAATTTTATATCTAACTTATCCACAATAATACCTGCTTTCTACACAAATTTTCCACAAATATTATAGCACGTTTTGGAAAAACGGACAGGGGAATTTTTGTCAATTATGGTTTGGGGACGGGGGTTTTTTAAGAATCCCCCGTCCCCAATGAAAATTCCCCTGTCCCATATTGTGCCGTGTCAAAAAATAAGTTATAATTTTACTGGTATTGTATACAGAAAATGGGTAAACTATTATTGTTCACTGTAACGATAAACTTATACACATGCAACATAGAAAGGAGCAGGTATATGTTAAGAATTGGAATGCTTACAAGTGGTGGTGATTGTCAGGCACTGAACGCAGCTATGCGGGGTGTAGTAAAAGGACTTTTTTCAAAACGTGACGATGTGGAGATTTATGGATTCCAGGATGGATATAAAGGACTGATTTATTCGAATTTTCAGATGCTGACTTCGAAAGATTTTTCAGGAATATTGACACTTGGCGGAACGATTCTGGGAACATCCAGACAGCCGTTCAAATTAATGCGCGTTCCGGGCGAGGATGGCCTTGATAAAGTAGAGGCGATGAAGCATACGTACCATAAGCTGAATCTGGATTGTCTGGTGATCCTTGGCGGTAACGGTACACACAAATCAGCAAACATGTTAAGAGAAGAAGGACTGAATGTAGTAACACTTCCTAAGACGATTGATAATGATCTCTGGGGAACGGACATGACATTTGGTTTTCAGAGTGCGGTAGATATCGCAACAGATACAATTGACAGGATTCATACAACTGCTACATCACACAGCCGTGTATTTATTGTAGAGGTTATGGGACACAAAGTCGGCTGGGTAACACTGCATGCAGGAATTGCAGGAGGAGCAGATATTATCCTGCTTCCGGAGATGCCGTATGATATTGATGCAGTGGTAGAGGCAATTGAAAAACGAGGAAAAGCAGGCAAGAGGTTTACCATTATTGCGGTTGCAGAAGGAGCAATCTCCAAAGAAGATGCAGCGCTTTCCAAAAAAGAATTAAAAGAGAAAAAGGCAAAGAAGAAATATCCTTCCGTTGCATACGAACTTGCAGAGAGAATCCAGAAGAAAACGGATAAAGAAGTAAGAATTACTGTTCCGGGACATACACAAAGAGGTGGCTCTCCGTGTGCATATGACAGAGTGCTTGCAACAAGACTTGGAGCAGAAGCAGCAAGAGCGATTCTGGAAGAGGATTATGGATGTATGGTGGGTACAAAGAATCAGGATATCATCCGTGTACCACTGTCTGAAGTTGCCGGAAAATTAAAATACGTAGATCCAAAATCGTCAATCATCGAAGAGGCCAGAACAATTGGTATCAGCTTTGGCGATAAATAAGACATCAGAGGAATCTGCGTTAAGACAAGGAGTGTAAAATATGTCATATACGGCATTGTACCGAAAGTTCCGTCCGGATGAATTCGAAGACGTAAAGGGACAGGATGCAATTGTCAGAACTTTAAAGAATCAGATCAACGCAGACAGGATCGGGCATGCATATCTTTTTTGTGGAACCAGGGGAACTGGAAAAACAACGGTTGCAAAGATATTTGCAAAGGCGGTCAACTGCGTGCATCCGGTGGATGGAAGTCCATGCGGGGAATGTGCAATGTGTAGATCAATCGCTGCAGGAACTTCCATGAATGTAATAGAGATTGATGCAGCATCGAATAACGGTGTAGATAACATCCGTGAAATCCGCGAAGAGGTAACGTATCGTCCGACTGAGGGAAAATACAAAGTGTATATCATCGACGAGGTGCATATGCTTTCTATAGGAGCGTTTAATGCATTGTTGAAAACCTTGGAAGAACCGCCGGAATATGTTATATTTATTCTTGCGACAACGGAAGCACATAAGATTCCGATCACAATCTTAAGCCGTTGTCAGAGATATGATTTTAAAAGAATTTCCATTGAGACGATTGCAGCAAGGCTGCGGGAACTGATCGATAAAGAAGGCTGGGATGTGGAAGATAAAGCGGTCCGTTACATCGCGAAGATGGCGGATGGATCTATGAGAGATTCCTTAAGTCTTCTGGATCAGTGTGCAGCATTCTATATGAATGAGACTCTGACGTATGATCATGTGCTGGAAGTACTTGGAGCTGTTGATACAGAGGTGTTTAGCAGACTGTTAAGGCAGCTCCTTGCTATGGATGTGCATCAGGTGATCGAGACGGTCGATGAACTGGTGATGCAGGGAAGGGAGCTGTCGCAGCTTGCGGCAGATTTTACCTGGTACCTGCGTAACCTGTTGCTGGTAAAGAGTTCCGATAACATGGAAGATGTGCTGGATGTATCGACAGAAAACCTGGCACTGTTAAAAGAAGAAGCACAGATGATCGACAGCGACACGCTGATCCGTTACATCCGCATATTTTCAGATCTGACAAATCAGTTGAAGTATGCGACCCAAAAGAGAGTGCTTCTGGAAGTGACGCTGATCAAATTGTGCCGTCCGGCTATGGATCAGAATCGTGATGCATTGCTGGACCGTATCCGCGCAATTGAAAAGCAGCTGGAAGAAGGTGCTTTCGAGGCGCCTGTAAGAGAACGGATTGTATATGAAGCCGGACCACAGGAAAGAAGTGCGCCGAAGCCAAAACCGGAACTACCGCAGGCACTGAATGAAGATGTAAAAGCAGTGGCAAAAGATTTCCGGATGATTATCAATGAAGCTTCCCCGCTTCTTCGTACTTATCTTAAGAAGGCAAGATTAAGTGCGGGGGAAGGGAACAGACTTCTGGTTGTACTGCCGGATGAGCTTAGTGCAAGTGCGGTAGCAACACCGGAGCACAAAGAAGAAATCCAGACACTGATCGAGCAGAAAATCGGAAAAAAAGTAGAGATTGATGTCCGGCAGATGGAAGCCGGGCGCAGGTTCGAGGATCATTTTGTAGATCTGGAAAATATTATTAATATGGAAATAACAGTAGAAGATGAATAGGAGGAAATTATAATGGCAAAAAGAGGAGGATTCCCAGGTGGCGGAATGCCGGGAAATATGGCAAATCTGATGAAGCAGGCACAGAAGATGCAGCGTCAGATGGAAGAACAGGCAAAGGAAATGGAGACAAAAGAATTCAGCGCAACTGCAGGTGGCGGAGCTGTTGAGGTAACTGTATCCGGAAGCAAGAAAGTTCTGAAAGTAAAATTAGATGAAGAAGTTGTAGATCCTGATGATGTAGAGATGCTGGAAGACTTACTGGTAGCAGCAGTTAACGAAGCACTTGAAAAAGTGGATTCAGAGACAACATCTGCAATGTCTAGACTGACTGGCGGAATGGGCAGCGGAATGCCGGGATTATTCTAACGGGGAGCCTGAACATATGGACTATTATAGCAACCAGATGAGCAAACTGATAGAAGAACTGTCGTGTCTTCCGGGAATTGGGGCGAAATCTGCGGCAAGACTTGCATTTCATCTGATCCATATGCCGGTGGATGATGTAAAGAGACTTGCATCGACAATGGTGGAAGCCAGGGAAAATATCCGGTATTGTAAAGAATGCTATACACTTACCGATCAGGATTTATGCCCAATCTGCAGCAATAGTAAGCGGGATCACGAGACGATTATGGTAGTGGAAAATACCAGAGATCTGGCGGCGTATGAAAAAACCGGAAAATACAACGGGGTATATCATGTGCTTCATGGAGCCATCTCGCCGATGCTTGGAATCGGTCCGGAGGATATCAAGTTAAAAGAACTGATCGAGCGTCTGCAGGGAGATGTCAAAGAAGTCATCATCGCAACGAACTCCAGTCTGGAGGGAGAGACGACGGCAATGTATATTAGTAAGCTGATCAAACCGACGGGAATCAAAGTAAGCAGGATTGCAAGCGGTGTTCCGGTCGGAGGAGATCTGGAGTACATTGATGAAGTGACGCTTTTAAGAGCGTTGGAAGGAAGGACAGAGCTGTAGCCCTGTCCCTTTTTTGACCCACCGGGGACGGAGTTTTTTTAAAAATCCCCCGTCCCCCGCGAAAGATTTTATCTCCAGGGAGGTGAAAGTTATGAAGAAAAAAGTTACATCAACAGACATAGCACATGCAGCAGGTGTGTCACAGTCTACCGTATCCATGATCCTGAATAAAAAATACGACGTATCATTTTCGAAAGATACGATAGAAAAAGTAGAAAATGCGGCAAAAGAACTGGGATACGTTCCACCAAAGCGGAAAACCAGGAAAGATACCAAGAGAGAAAAATTACTGGTAGTCTTCTGCCCGAACCTGACCAATCCATACTATGTTATGTTATTGCAGGGGATAGAAGCACATGCAAAAGATCAGGGATACGGACTTTTTGTATGCAATACGCAGAGAGACCTTCGGATGGAAGAGCGTTACCTTAAGATGATGTGGCATCTAAGGCCGCTGGGGATCATCTATACCTGTAATCCAAGTCATTGCTTTATGGATCTGGTTGGAGAACTGGCAGAACAGATTCCGGTAGCGATTGTGAATAACCAGAATGAGAAAATGAATGTAGATGCAGTGGAGCTGGATAATTCAAAGCTTGGAAGAGTTATGGCAAAACATTTGCTCGGACTTGGACACCGGAAAGTTGCATACATTGCACCGCCGCTTACTGCAAGACAGAAGCAGCGTTCCAAACGTGTAGAAGGATTTTTAAAAGAATATGATAAAGTCGGTCTGCGGGATCATGTTATCATCAAGGCGGCAAAAGAAGAGATCGATCTGGATGTGGCAGATATCGATTCGGAATATAAGATTGGTTATGAACTGACAAAAGAAGTCTTAAAAGAAGCGCCGGATGTGACGGCAATTGTGGGACTGAATGACATGATCGCATTTGGTGTTATGGATGCACTTCATGAGGCAAAGATAAAAGTTCCGGCGGAAATATCCGTTATGGGATGTGATAATACACTATTTGCACGGATGCATACGATGAATCTGACTACAATTGAGCATTTTGTCACTTTCAAAGGCAGGGATGCATGTGATATTATAATGAAGAAGATAGCGACACATCATTCGACGAACGCGGACACTGTGCCGATCAGTACATATCATGTAGAATATGAGCCGCAGCTGATCGTCCGGGGCACGACAACGTATGCAAGAACGACGCGAAAAAAGAAAAATTAATTTATTTTGAAAAATTATTAGTAATAAAAATGTGCTTATATCATATACAGATTATGAAAAATAGGGAAATGCTCTAAAATACGTGAATTATTTAGTGAAAATGAGGAGATATTGTGAACTTGTTCACAAAAAAATCCAAAAAAATAATTAATAATTTGCAATTATTAATAAGGAAAATTATTAATAAAAAACAGAGGCTATTGACCAGACCTCCGCTTGTAGAGTATAATTCAATCAAACGATAACAAGGGAATGGTGAGCAAAAATCACCAAATTTAAGGAGGAAGAACGACATGAAATTTTTCATTGACACAGCGAATGTAGAAGATATTAAGAAAGCAAACGATATGGGAGTTATCTGCGGAGTAACAACCAACCCATCTCTGATCGCAAAAGAAGGAAAAGTATTTGAAGAAGTTATTGCTGAGATCGCATCTATCGTAGATGGACCAATCAGTGGAGAAGTAAAAGCAACAACAACAGATGCAGAAGGAATGATCGCAGAAGGTAGAGAAATCGCTAAGATCCATCCTAACATGGTAGTTAAGATTCCTATGACAGTAGAAGGATTAAAAGCAGTAAAAGTTCTTTCAGCAGAGGGAATTAAGACAAATGTAACTCTGATCTTTAATGCAAACCAGGCACTTCTTGCAGCAAGAGCTGGTGCATCATTCGTATCTCCATTCCTTGGACGTCTGGATGACATCTCTACAAGAGGAGTAGACTTAATCTCAGAGATCGCTCAGATCTTCGAAGTTGCAGGAATCGATACAGAGATCATCGCAGCAAGTGTACGTAACCCAATTCATGTAACAGACTGTGCTTTAGCAGGAGCTGATATCGCAACAGTACCTTACAAAGTAATCGAGCAGATGACACATCATCCTCTGACAGATGCAGGAATCGCAAAATTCCAGGCTGATTACAAAGCAGTATTCGGAGAATAAGAAGTAACGCTATCATATAAATGATTCAGGAGGAACAACATGAACAAATTAGAGCTTATGAAGACAGCCAACGAGGTCCGTAAGGGTATCGTTACTGCAGTTCACAGCGCAAAATCCGGACATCCGGGTGGATCACTGTCAGCAGCAGACATTTATACATATCTGTATTTTGAAGAGATGAATATCGATCCTAAGGATCCTAAGAAAGCAGATCGTGACCGTTTTGTATTATCAAAAGGACACACAGCACCAGGATATTATTCTACACTGGCTAACAGAGGATTCTTCCCGGTTGAGGATCTGACAACTCTTCGTAAAGTTGGATCATACCTTCAGGGACATCCAGATATGAAACACATTCCAGGTGTTGATATGTCAAGTGGATCTCTTGGACAGGGAATCTCTGCTGCAGTAGGAATGGCTATTTCTGCCAAGCTTTCAAATGATGATTACAGAGTATATACACTTCTTGGAGATGGAGAGATTCAGGAAGGACAGGTTTGGGAAGCTTCTATGTTAGCAGGACATAGAAAACTGGACAACCTGGTAGTAATCGTTGATAATAATAACCTTCAGATTGATGGAAAGATTACAGATGTTAACTCTCCATACCCAATCGATAAAAAATTCGAGGCATTTAACTTCCACGTAATCAATATCGATGGAAATGACTTTGATCAGATCGAAGCAGCTTTCAAAGAGGCTCGTGAGACAAAGGGAATGCCAACTGCAATTATTGCAAAGACAATCAAAGGAAAAGGAGTTTCCTTCATGGAAGACCAGGCTGGATGGCATGGAAAAGCTCCTAATGATGAGCAGTATGCACAGGCAATGGAAGAATTAGAGAAAGCAGGTGAAGCATTATGTCAGAAGTAAAGAAAATCGCAACAAGAGAAAGCTACGGTAATGCTTTAGTAGAATTAGGAAAAGAACACGAAGATCTGGTAGTATTAGACGCTGACCTTGCAGAAGCTACCAAGACAGGAATGTTCAAAAAAGCTTTCCCAGAACGTCACATTGACTGTGGAATCGCTGAGTGTAACATGATCGGAGTTGCAGCTGGTATTGCAGCAACAGGAAAAGTCCCATTTGCAAGTTCATTTGCTATGTTCGCAGCAGGACGTGCATTTGAGCAGGTTCGTAACTCAGTTGGATATCCAAAATTAAATGTTAAGATCGGAGCTACACATGCTGGTATCTCTGTTGGAGAAGACGGAGCTACACATCAGTGTAACGAAGATATCGCACTTATGAGAACTATCCCTGGAATGATCGTAATCAATCCTTCTGATGATGTAGAAGCAAAAGCAGCTGTAAAGGCAGCTTATGAGCATGTAGGTCCTGTATATCTCCGTTTCGGAAGACTTGCAGTTCCGGTTATCAATGATAATGATGATTACAAATTCGAGATCGGAAAATCCATCACACTTCGTGAAGGTACAGATGTGACAATCATCGCAACAGGTCTTGAAGTATCTGAATCCCTCACAGCAGCTGAGAAGCTTGCAGCAGACGGAATCAGTGCAGAAGTTATCAACATGCATACAATCAAACCACTGGATGAAGCAGCAGTTGTTGCAGCAGCAGCTAAGACAGGAAAGATCGTGACAGTAGAAGAACATTCTATTATCGGCGGACTTGGAAGTGCTGTATGTGATGTAGTTGCAGAAAAAGCACCAGCAAAAGTTATGAAGATTGGTGTAAATGATACATTTGGCGAGTCTGGCCCGGCTGTAGAACTGATTAAGAAATATGGCCTTGATGCAGACAGTATCTATGCAAAAGTAAAAGAATTTGTAAAATAATATAAAATGGATAGTGAAAGGCTGTCGCTTTGACGAAAGAGATTTCGTTAAGGCGGCAGTCTTTTTATATGCCAAAGTATGCAAGAAACCCTGTTCTTTGTGCAAAAACAACCAAAATCAGCCAAAATATTTGTGAACTAATGTGGTTGAAATTGACCGAGTTTGACGTTATAATGATCTCAACAAGTTGAAAGGGGTAAGAGATATGATTTATACAGTAACGTTTAATCCATCACTGGATTACATCGTTTCAGTGGAAGATTTTAAACTCGGACTTACAAATCGTACAAGCTCAGAACTTATGCTTCCGGGCGGAAAAGGAATCAACGTTTCTATAGTACTTAAGAATCTCGGAATTGAGAGTACAGCACTTGGATTTATGGCTGGTTTTACCGGAAAAGAGATTGAAAGAAGACTGGAAGAGGACGGAATTAGTTCTGACTTCATACAGATTGAAAATGGAATATCAAGAATTAACTTAAAGTTAAAGTCAATCGACGGAACAGAAATCAACGGAAGCGGACCGGAGATTCCAAAAGAAAAAGTAGAAGAACTTATGGCGCGCCTGAACACAATGAAAGAAGGCGATGTGCTTTTCCTGGCGGGAAGCATTCCGGCATCGATGCCAGACGATATCTACAGCAGAATCATGAGAGAACTGAAAGATAAAGGTGTGATGATCGTAGTGGATGCAACAAAAGATCTACTGATGAATGTGCTGGAGTATCATCCATTTCTCGTCAAACCGAATAATCATGAATTAGGAGAGATCTTTGGAGTAACACTTTCTACAAGAGAAGAAGTTGTTCCTTATGGAAAGAAACTTCAGGAAAAAGGAGCAAGAAATGTACTGATCTCCATGGCAGGAGAAGGAGCAGTTCTGATCGCAGAAAACGGAGAAATCTACAGTGCACCGGCGCCAAAGGGAACATTGGTAAATGGTGTAGGAGCAGGCGACTCTATGGTAGCCGGATTCATGACCGGATGGATGGAAAAAGAAGATTACGAACATGCATTTCATATGGGAGTTGCAACGGGAAGCGCAAGTGCATTTTCTGAATATCTTGCAACAAAGCAGGAAGTCGAAGAAGTATATAAGCAGCTGGTGTAAGACATAAAAAGAGAATGATACATTATAAATCAGGAGGGAAAATAGTATGAGAATCACAGATTTGCTGGATGCAAGAAGTATTTCTCTGGACGGGGCGCCAAAAAGCAAGAGCGAGGCACTTGACCAGATCGTTGATCTCATGGTAAAAAGTGAGAAGATTAATGACAAAGAAGCGTATAGAAAACAAGTATATGCAAGAGAAGAAGAAAGTACTACAGGAATCGGAGAAGGAATTGCCATTCCACATGGAAAATGTGATGCGGTCACAAAGCCAGGGCTTGCAGCAATGGTAGTAAAAGACGGAGTGGAGTTCGATTCGCTGGACGGCGAGCCGGTAACGCTGATGTTCCTGATCGCAGCACCGAATACAGAAGACAACATTCATCTGGATGTATTAAGTAAATTATCAGTTCTTCTTATGAATGAAGAATTTACAGAGTCATTAAGAAATGCATCATCCGTCGAAGAATTTATGTCAATCATCAATGAGGCAGATGAAAAAGAAGCAAGTATTGATGAAAGACTTGCCGGAGAAGGATCAGAAGTTGTAGAAGAAGCAAAAGGAAAAGTAAAGATTCTTGCAGTTACATCCTGCCCGACCGGAATTGCGCATACTTATATGGCAGCTGAAGGAATCGAAAAAGCAGCAAAAGCCAAAGACTGTGCAGTAAAAGTTGAGACAAGAGGATCCGGTGGGGCGAAAAATGTACTGACTGCAAAAGAAATCGAAGAAGCAGACGGAATCATTGTAGCAGCGGATGCACAGGTGCCAATGGACCGTTTTGATGGAAAGAAAGTAGTTATCTGTCAGGTATCCGATGGTATCAGCAAAGCCGGAGAGCTGGTAGACCGCGTGATCAGTGGAGATGTTCCGGTATATCATGCAGCAAATGGCGGCGCAGCACAGGAAAGTAAAAGCAGCAAATCCGGTGGTGTAGGCCATCAGATCTATACACAGCTTATGAATGGGGTATCCCATATGCTTCCGTTCGTAGTAGGCGGCGGTATTCTGATTGCACTGGCATTCTTGATTGACGGACTTTGCGTAGATATGAATGCACTTGCACCTGCAGACAGAGCAAACTTTGGTACAATCACACCGGTGGCAGCACAGCTTAAGACGATCGGTGGTATCGCATTCGGACTGATGCTCCCGGTTCTGGCCGGATATATCGGTGAGGCAATCGGAGACAGACCGGCACTGGCCGTAGGTTTTGTAGGCGGATTAATGGCATACAATGGAAAATCAGGATTCCTCGGAGCACTTGTTGCAGGATTCGTATCCGGATATCTGATTCTCCTTCTTAGAAAATTATGTGAAAAACTTCCGGAAGCAATTGAAAAGATCGCTCCGGTACTGATTTATCCTGTAGTTGGTATTTTATCCATGGGACTGCTTATGACATTCGTAATAGAGCCGATCATGGGTGGGATTAATACAGCGCTCAATAGCGGACTGACAGGAATGGGTGGTTCAAGTAAGATCGTTCTTGGCCTGATCCTTGGTGGAATGATGGCAATTGATATGGGTGGCCCGTTCAACAAAGCAGCTTATGTATTTGGAACAGCAGCAATTGCAGCAGGTAACTATGATATCATGGCAGCAGTAATGATCGGAGGAATGACTCCTCCATGTGCAATCGCACTTGCAACACTGTTATTCAAAGACAAATTTACAAAATCCGAAAGAGAAGCAGGACCAACAAACTTTATTATGGGACTTGCATTTATTACAGAAGGTGCGATCCCGTTTGCGGCAGCAGATCCGATCCGTGTACTTCCATCCTGCATCGCAGGTTCAGCAGTAGCCGGCGCATTATCCATGGCATTTGGATGTACACTGATGGCACCACACGGTGGAATCTTCGTATTCCCGGTAGTTGGAAATGCATTGATGTATCTGGTGGCACTGGTAGTAGGAACTGTAATTTCAGCAGTATTACTCGGTGTACTGAAGAAAAAAGCAGCGTAAAAATCATTTATAGCTGACTTGCTTATGCAGCAAAACAGCAAACGGTTTTGCTGCAAAGTGAATAGTAACAAGAATCATACAAAGCAGTTTGTCTATAGGGATATTGACAGACTGCGAAAAAATGAATAGAATGAGAATCACAAAATGAATATTTTATGGAGGTAAGTAAAATGAAAGAATTTAAGTATGTAATCACAGACAATGAAGGAATCCACGCTCGTCCGGCAGGAGAATTAGTAAAACTTGCTAAATCTTTCGAGTCTACAGTAATGATCGAAAAAGAAGGAAAAAAAGCTGACTGCAAGAAAATCTTTGGCCTGATGGGACTTGGAGCAAAGAAAGGTCACGAAGTAACATTTACATTCGAAGGTGCAGATGAAGAAGCAGCTTGTGAAGCAGTAAGCAAATTCATGCAGGAGAACCTGTAGGAGGCAGTATGCTTACAGAACAGCGTTATGAACAGATATTGAAGCTTCTTGAAAAAGAAGGCAGCATAACCGTGACGGAAGTCAAAGAACTTCTGAATACATCGGAGTCAACTGTGCGGAGAGATATCACGGCGCTTCATAATGCGGGAAAACTGGTAAAAGTATTTGGTGGTGCAATTGCATCGGATCATGTGGTAACGCCTCAGGAACCAACAGTGGCGCAGAAAATAACTGTTCATGTATCAGAAAAGCAGCGGATTGCTGCATATGCATCTGAGATGATCAGGCAGGGTGAATTCATATATCTGGATGCAGGAACTACGACCGGATATATGCTGGAATTCTTAAAAGATAAAGACGCAACAGTTGTGACAAATGCGGTTGTGCATGCACAGACGCTGGCGGCAGAGGGCGTAAAAGTCCATCTGGTAGGAGGCGAGCTGAAAAGTTCCACAGAAGCAGTAGTTGGAAGTGAAGCGATAGAGACACTTCGGAAGTATCATTTTACCAAAGGATTCTTTGGAACAAATGGCATAACTAAGAAAGCAGGATTCACAACACCGGATGCGAATGAAGCGATGGTGAAAAAGGTAGCACTGGGACAATGCCAGGACAAGTATATATTGTGTGATCATTCGAAATTTGGAGAGGTAAGTTCAGTAACATTTGCACCTTTTACAGGAGCGAAGGTTATTACGGATCTTCAGACAGAAGGATATCAGGACTGTGATAATATTATTGTTATAGAATAGATTATCATATATCTGAACAGATAAAGATAGAGATGCTGTAAAAGGTGTCTCTATTTTTTATACTCTAGAGTGTGACATGTATCTTGCAGGAATGATTTTTCAGACACGCTTTAGAGTCTGATGTTTCTGAAGATGATTCATCTTGTCGAAGAAAGACAGAAAATAGCAATATATTATTAAGACAAGCTCCACCAACCGATAAAATATGCAAAAACCTCATGCTATGATAACCTACAGAACCTGCCACTGGCAGTCAGAATATTTAAAATGAGGTGAGTGTATAATGGAAAGACAACTTCCGAAAAACGTCAGACAGATAGGGAATGTAAGTGATACTCCAAAAGTCTATGTAGAGGATTATGTGGATACCTATTTGAACCAGCTAAAAGAAAAAGCAAAAGACCAGCCGGCAGGCATCATTCTTGCCGGAGAGATGCTTGATCTTGGAGATGAGAAAGCAGTATTCGTATCAGGAGCTGTACAGTTAAAAGAATTACAGATAGAAGGAACAACGATGGAAATTACGGAAGAAGTCTTAACTGCCGCAAGAGAAGAGGTAAAGGAATTTTTCCCGGAGTGTGAGGTTGTGGGATGGGGGATTGTAGAAGATGGAAGCCCGCTTAGCCGTAACCGGGAAGTGAAAAGGATCCAGGAAAAAGAATTCGCAAGTGAAATGAGCCTGTTTTTGTGGAAAAATGCAAGGGAGCCGGAAGAGATATTCTATGCCTATAAATTCGGAGAGCTGATGCAGATGGGCGGTCATTACATTTACTATGAAAAGAATCCGCAGATGCAAAATTATATGATCAATAACCGGAGGGCAAATGGTGTGACACCCAGTGAGGTGGTTGAAGATCGAGCTGCAAAGGATTTTCGTAGTGCAGTAAAAGAGAAGATGGAGAACAGAAGCCAGCAGGGCAGAAGACCAGGAATCGCTTATATCACGAGTGCACTATTGGTGCTGGTCGTCTTTGCGGCCGGAATCACGACGGTAAATAATTTCGGGAAAATGAAGGCGATGCAGACGTCGGTTGAAAACTTGTCGAAGACCGTCGAAAATGGTCAGAAAAAAGGAACAACAGAGACTGCAACGGTAGATAAAACACAGGAAAATGAAAAGAGTGCCTCGGAAGCTGTAAAAAAGAGCGAGGCAACAAAGACATCAGACAAGGCAGAAGCACAGCTTAGCGATCAGGATTACTATGTCGTACAAAAAGGTGAGACGCTGGCTGGAATCAGTAAGAAATTATATGGAGATACAACGCATGTAAAAGCTATTTGCAAAATGAATGGATTGTCTGACGGGAACCTGATTTATATCGGACAAAAATTATTACTCCCATAAAAGGGAAATATGGTATACTAAGGTACATAGTACCGCCGGGAGGTGGTGCGAGAAAGGAACATTGAAAGGAAGACCGATGAATGAAACAGCGGAAGAACAGAAATCTCCATGTTGTAAGAGAATCGGAAGATCCGACAGATAAAAGTGCAGGCAGGCTGTATGGACAGCCAGAAGTCGAAGTAACAGAAAGAGAGATACGTGCAGAACTGATCCGGCAAAGCAGGAAAAGGCAGCAGAGAATTGCAATCGTATGTATTATCATTGTAATCGTATCTGTGATGACATATCTGCTGGTGAGCCTTCAGACCTATACAAAAGTGAGGGTAAGTGATACGTATCCCGGAAAAGGAGCTTCTGATAATTCATATGTTCAGTTTCTAGACGGAGTGATAAAATACAGCAAAGACGGAATTGCATATATGGACCAGACGGGAAAAGAGGTCTGGAATCAATCCTACCAGATCAAGAATCCGATGCTGGATGTAAATAACAAGTCCGTGGCTGTGGCAGATAAAGATGGAAATGACATACTGATCTTTCAAGAAGAGGGATTAAAGGGAGAAGTACACACTACGATGCCAGTTGAACGCATCAGCGTATCAGAACAGGGAATCGTAAGTGCGATATTAAAGAACGAATCTGCCATGAAGATTATGTGTTATGACATTAAGGGAAATGTACTGGTAGAGCATAAGACGACACTGGCAGGAACCGGCTATCCGATAGATATTGCGTTGTCTGCAGACGGCAACCTTATGCAGGTATTGTATCTCTATACACAAAAGGGGCAGATTGTATCAAGGCTGCATTATTATAATTTTGGTGATGCGGGAGAAGGAAAAACGGATCATCAGGTAACAGCAGAAAATTATAAAGATACCATCCTGGCAAGTGGATTTTTCATGAATGCAGAGACATCGGCAGCGGTTGGAGATAACCGCGTTGTTATATATGAAGGAAAAGACACCCCGGAACAGGTTGCAAATATCAAGCTTGATAAAGAAATAAAAAATGTATTTCACAGTGAAAAATATGTGGGGCTGATCCTGAAAAATCAGGGGAAAAGTGGGTACGAACTCCGGCTGTATGACAAAACCGGAAAAGTCGTATTGTCAAAAGATTTTAAAGGTGATTATAAGCATGTGAAAATCTGTAATAATCAGGTAATCATGTATGACGGAAAGAATTGCAACATATATATGAAAAATGGTATACAAAAGTTTAAGGGCGAGACGGACAGTAATATATTGGAGATATTCCCAGTCGAAGGAGTGAACCGGTATATTATAATGAGTGCAAATGGCATGGAAAAAGTCCGGCTTGTAAAATAAGGAGATTCTATGAATTGGTTGGAAATATCTGTGGGGGTTATTTTTCTGATATGTGTGATAGCGGGAATGGTAAAAGGAGCAGTAAAGCTTATTGTATCCCTGCTTGCAACAGTGATAACAGTGGTTGTCGTATTTTTTGCAACGCCGTATGTTGCGCAGGTGATTGAAAAATATACGCCGATAGATGATGTGATCACAGAAAAAGTGGCCAGCGGGATAGCAGATGCAGCAGCTTCGGCTATAACTGGTGAAGAAAGTTCGCAAAATAGCAGCGGCCTGACAGAAGAAGCGGTGAAAAAGGTATTAAAAGCAGCCGGGATTGATGAAGATACACTGAGTAAGTTGGGAATCTCGGTTGCAGATATCGTAAATGGTAAGATCAGCAGCGCTGATCTTGCAAAATATGGAATATCAGAAAATATACTGGATGGTCTGACAAGTGGAGACAGCAGTGAAATCGAAAAAGTAATCGAAAATGTAGATATTCCGAAAGAACTACAGGAAACAGCAATAAAGTCAGCCGATATTCCGGAAATTTTTAAGACATTGCTGTTAAAAAATAATACAGAAGCAATGTATAAAGAACTGGGGGTTACGACATTTACACAGTATGTAGGTGCATACCTGGCCCGTATGATTGTGAATGTAATAGCCTTTCTTATTACATTTATTATAGTGACGTTAATCTTAAGGGCGATTATATTTGCCCTGGATGTTGTAACAGAACTTCCGGTGCTGGGATGTCTCAACCGTATCGCAGGAGCAGGACTTGGTATTGTGATTGCGCTGATCATTGTGTGGGTGATATTCATAATCTTTACGCTGCTCTATACAACAGCAATAGGACGGAGCGTCTATGCAATGATACAGGATAATACCTGGTTGAAATTAATATATGATTACAATCCGCTTATGAAGATTGCGGTAAGTATGTAATGTAAAAAAGTCAGGATGGGAGTCCTGGCTTTTTTTTTGTATTGTGCAAAATGATGTGAAAAAAGAGAAAATACAGGATGAATTGTCAAAGATGTCTAAATTGCAGAAAATATAAAAATAATATTGACAATTTGCGCGCCGTTGTGATATATTAATCTAGCTGTCGCGAGAGACAAGGCCGTGAGGCAACAGAGTCAACGCAGAAGACGGCAACATACATCTTTCAAAATAGATGAAAA
>NZ_CAKRAH010000003.1 GCF_934294775.1 uncultured Dorea sp. | reverse complement strand
TCGTGTCGCAGCAATGTCTGATAGAGCAGTTTATCAGCTTCAGTCACAGTATCGCCTAACAGATATTTTCTCTTAGCAAGCCGCTTATCAATCTCCGTTAAAGCGTCCTTCTCCTGATATGCAAAACGCTCCAGATCCGTCTGGAAAGTAGCAGCACCGGCTTTTTCAATCGGTTTCAGCAGATTTTCCTGCAGATATAAAATCTCATCCGTTTCATTCTGATGTGCATATAACGGCCGGTCTTCCTTTTCGTATGTGAACTTATTGGCAGGATCTGCAGACAATTTTTGTCGTCCTGTCGGGGCAAGAAGTTCACGGTTATCAGGTCCCACGCCGAGTAACCCGTAGACATTCCCAAGCTTTGCTCTCATGTGAGGGGATTGCTGGTAATGCCGTTTTATCAGCTCTAATTTCGTATAATCATAGAATCCTTCTGTCTGATAGATGTCCCTTGTATAGTTCCAGAGATTCGGATAATCCTGGAGTCGCTTCTTATTTACACCAAACACCAGATGATAATTAATATGAAAACGGATCAGCGCCACATACAGATGGATATCCGACAAGGTAATATAATCACCATTAATGAATCTTTTCGTACCAAGCCGTTCCTCCAATTCCTCCAGCGCCTCAAAATAGCTTGCATACCCTTCGTCAAAAGCTTCCTGTGACCTTGCGAATCCGCAGGCATATGCATTGATACGTTTATTGATAAATGTACTGAGTTCATCGATCTCTTCTCGGAGTGCTTCCGGGTAAAGATCAGGGGCATTTTCTTTATGATACTTTTTCCAGTCTACAACGAAATATTTTGGAATATCCCACGCTTCATTCTGTACAATTGCACCGGTCGTCACATCTGCGATTGCCGGCACAGTTGATCTTCCGACAAAGTCAGGATCGCCCTTCAGATAGGCGTCATCCAGGTAATGGATTTTCAGAACCGGGTCAACACCTCCAAGGTCTTCGGAGAACACCCAGCCTCTTGGGTCTCTTAAGACGCCGCATTCACCTACGCTGATCACCCGGTCAAGGCCCAATAACCGTAAAGTGATAACAGCTTTATTTGAGTGGGGGCATCCCGGCATCCAGATTAACCGGTAGTGGTCCGGCACAACCGGAAGCTGATCAGGTTCGTCTCCGAAATGTTTATGGAAAACGAATTTTCTTTCATCTATTTTCCCTGTCTTTTTATTGAGCTGATGCCGGAATGTATTTTCAAACAGAGCGATGCTTTGAAATGGTTCTAAGTATGACATGTAAGTTCCTCCTTTGAGTCTGTTAATCATAATTCATACTTAATAGATATGAATTATATGAAAATATTTATGATTGAGATTATAAAGAGATAATATTATTTTGTCAACAGAAATTGGTGTATATTTTGTATTAAGCATTTCTATTTCATACACGTCCGGAAAACACATGGCTAAACAGATAATGAGATGAAAAGATTATTTATTTAAAAACCAATATTTATATACAATGTATAAAAATATATGTTATGATATAAAAAGCTCAGTATTGAAAAAATACAAAAGACAAATACAGTTGGGAGAAAAAAGTAATGAAAAGTTTACTAATTCTAGGCGCAGGTGGTTTCGGTCGTATGGTAAAGGAAACCGCGCAGGCTTTGGGGTATGAAAAGGTAGTATTTTTAGACGATGCAGTAAAAAGCGACGATGTCATTGGTATGTGTTGCGACTACGTGATCAGACATGATGAATACCAAGTTGCAGTAGCAGCATTTGGGAACAACAAGACTCGTCTGTACTGGACGGACAAATTACTGGAAGAAGGTTATGAAGTTCCGGCAATCGTTCATCCATCAGCAATCGTAAGTCCAAGTGCAGTTCTGGAGCCTGGATGCTTTGTGATGCAAAGAGCGGTCGTGAATACACAGACAAAGATTGAACGTGCCGTACTGGTAAATAGTGGTGCCATCGTAGATCACGGATCAAGTGTCGGTGCAGGTGCACATATCGGACTTGGAAGTGTTGTAAAATCGGATTGTGTGATTGAATCCGGACGTAAGGTCGAGGCCGGTGAAGTGATCTTTTCTACCAGAAGAAAGATTGAAGGTGTGGACAGCAGAAGCCTGGAAGATGCGGTCTATGCATTTGGTTTTGGAATGCAGTGCAGCTATGTGAAGCCATTTGGAGAAGGACATATCAATGAGACATACGCAGTCTATATGCCGGGAGCAGACGGTACGGATGTGCCGCTGTATGTGCTTCAGCGCATCAATATCAACGTATTCAAGAATCCGGATCAGGTTATGGACAATATCTTTGGCGTTACCGAATATTTAAGAAATGTGATCCGTGAGGAAGGCGGCGATCTGGATCGTGAGACGTTGTCCTATATTAAGACAAAATCCGGGGAGACGTATTTTGAAGACGCAGATGGACAGCCATGGCGCTGCCTGCACTATGTGCCGAATTCCGTATGCTATCAGATGGTGGAAAGACCGGAGCAGTTCTATCAGTCTGCACTTAGCTTCGGACATTTCTTAAAGCAGCTGGGTGATTATCCGGCGGAGAGCCTTTATGAGACGATTCCGAAGTTTCATGATACTGCTAAGCGCTTCCGTGATTTTGAAGACGCACAGCGAAAAGATGTGAAGAACAGAGCGCGCCAGTGCTGTGAGGAGATTGATTTCGTATTATCCCGTAAGGATGACTGCGATGTATTGATGAAGCAGTTAGAAGAGGGAAAACTGCCGCTTCGTGTAACACATAACGATACGAAGCTGAATAACATTCTCTTTGATAAGGATACAGACGAAGGATTATGTATCATAGACCTGGATACGATCATGCCGGGCCTTGCAGCGAATGACTTTGGCGATTCGATCCGTTTTGGTGCTTCGACTGCAGAAGAGGATGAGAAAGATCTGGACAAGGTACATTTTGACATAGATCTGTATGACATTTACGTAAAAGGATATCTGGAGATGGCAAAAGATGTTCTGACTCCGGCAGAGATTGAGAGTCTTCCTTGGGGAGCAAGGCTGATGACACTGGAATGCGGCATGCGTTTCCTCGCAGATTTCCTTCAGGGAGATGTGTATTTTAAGACAGCTTACCCGGAGCACAACCTGGTCCGTGCGAGAACACAGTTCCGTCTGGTAAAAGAGATGGAAGAGCAGTTCGATGAGATGAACGCTATTTTGAAAAAATACATATAAAATATTATAAAGGAAGACTGATAAGATAAATTTCTTACCTGCCATGCACAGGCATAAGGCGAGGATGAAGCAAAAGAGGAAGAAGATGATAATAAGTATAACTAAGTGATTCATAGGCTGATTACCTTTTATTAAGAATGTGGAATAGTTGTACATTTATTGTAAGATACAGCACATGAATAATTTGTAGAATAGTGACATGTATCTAAAAAAAGATCTCTGTATGATATATATTGTATTTACACAAATATCATACGGAGATCATTTTTTTAGATACCAAAGTATGCAATATAGGCTGCCAGTGGCAGGTTATATGTATTACATAGAAATCCACCCAAACGCATTCGCCACAGAACTTGCCAGAATAATAATAACAAAAACAGGGCACAGATATTTGATCATAACGACGAATATCTTCTTTCTGCGGAAGGATCCTTCTCCAAGACGAATCTCTTCTTCTATGCGGTCAAGGCCAACAATTTTTGTTATGAATAAGCAAGTCATAAGAGCTGCGATCGGCATCATTACGGAGTTCGTCAGGAAATCAAAGAAATCCAGGAACTGCATACCAATGATTTTTACAAATGCAAGTGGTCCATATCCAAGGCAGGAGAGTGTACCAAGTGCAAGCATAATGACTCCGCATACTACGGTTGCTTTTTTACGACCCCAGCCAAGCTCATCTTCAAAAGTAGAGACAGCACTTTCTGTCAGTGCGATAGAGCTTGTCACTGCTGCAAATAATACAAGCAGGAAGAAAAGAATTCCAACAGCCGTTCCAAATCCCATGTTGGCAAATACCTTTGGAATTGTAATAAACATCAGTGATGGTCCCGCCTGCAGAGTATCCGGATCACCGCCGGAGAAAGCAAATACCGCAGGGATGATCATAAGACCCGCCATAATCGCAATCGCAGTGTCGAATACCTCTACATTTCTTGTAGAATCTTCAATTGAAGTATCTTTCTTCATATAAGAACCAAATGTTACCAGAATACCCATGGCGATCGACAGAGAGTAGAACATCTGTCCCATTGCGGCAACAACTGTCATCCATGAAAAGTTCTTAATGTTCGGTACGAGGAAATATTTCACACCGGAAATTGCACCGGGTCTTGTTACCGAGTAGATGGCGATGATGATAGAAAGCACGATCAGCACCGGCATAATAAATTTTGATACTCGCTCGATTCCGTTACGCACACCAGCATAGATGATGATCAGCGTGAACAGGCAGAAGACTACAAAGCAGACTTCTGTGGATACCCCGTTTGAAATAAAATCTGAAAAATATCCATCTGTTGCAAGTGCCTTTGCATTTCCCTGAATGTACTCGACCAGATACTTGATGACCCATCCACCGATTACGGAGTAATACGGTACGATCAGAATTGGAATGATCGCGTTGATCCATCCGCCAAAGGATAGCCATCCGGCTTTCCCGAAAAATTTGAAAGCGCCTACCGGACTTTTGCGTGTCATACGTCCAAGAGCCGATTCTGCAACGATCATCGTGTAACCAAATGTCAGTGCCAGCAAAATGTAAACCAGCAGGAAGATACCACCGCCATACTTTGCTGCCAGATACGGGAATCTCCAGATATTTCCCAGTCCTACCGATGCACCTGCTGCCGACAAGACAAATCCAATCTTACCGGAGAAGGTACTTCTTTTGTTTGTTTCATTGTTCATGTTATTTCCTGACCTGTCTCTATAAACAGATCAGCCATTCCCCTCTTTCTTATAAGTTTTTGATGATTGTGTATGAAAAATATTCATACACGGGATTGGTTTATTTTATCACGTTTGTGTGGTAAAGTCACTACTAATATAGAGAGAAATTTGCAAACAGAGGTATTGCAGTTAAAACAAAATGATATATAATTAAGATATTGTACGAAATCCGGCATACATAATTCGAAAATTTGGTATAGAAAATTTATGTGAATCAACATGTGTTCGTAAGGAACGGATAGATTCTATGTATATTATATTCAAGAAAAATCCGGATCCGTCACAAGGGAGGAGCAAGATTACATGTCAACATCTATGACAAAAGGCAACCCGCTAAAGCTGATGCTGCAGTTTGCGTTGCCTCTTTTAATTGGTAACTTATTACAACAGACTTATAATATTATTGACGCAGCAATCGTAGGGCAGATCTTAGGAGCCAAGGCGCTGGCAAGTGTAGGAGCAAGCAGCAGCGTGCAGTTTCTGGTACTTGGATTCTGCATGGGATGCTGTACCGGATTTGGCGTACCGGTTGCAAAATATTTCGGGGCGGAGAAATTAGACACGATGCGTAATTACGTCTTCAACGGAGCTGTGATCACCGTAGTGATCGCAGCGGTCGTAACGAGTACCTGTGCTATATTATGTCCGCAGATTTTACATATATTATCTGTACCGGAAGATATCTTCGATGGAGCGTATTCGTATCTGTTGATTATCTTTCTTGGAATTCCATTTACCTTATTATATAACTACTTATCGAGCATATTAAGATCCGTAGGAGACAGCCGGACACCGTTCATGTTCCTTGCATTTTCAGCGGTACTGAACATTTTCCTGGATCTGTTCTGCATTGTAATATTAAAATGGGGCTGCGCCGGAGCTGCAATTGCAACGATCACAGCGCAGGCGATCAGCGGAATCTTATGTCTTGTCTACATGTTCCGTAAGGTGAAAGTACTTCGTATTAAGAAAACAGATATGGAGATAAAGGGTCGTGCGGTGAAAGAACTTCTCGCAATGGGGCTTCCAACCGGACTGCAGTTTTCGATTACTGCGATCGGAAGTATGGTTATGCAGTCAGCAAATAACGGACTTGGAAGCGTCTGCGTATCCGGATTCACGGCAGCGATGCGTATCAAACAGTTTGCAATGTGTCCATTTGATGCGATTGCAACAGCGGCTTCCGTATTCTGCAGTCAGAACCTTGGTGCCGGACAACCGGACAGAATTAAGCAGGGCCTCCGCCAGAGCCTTATGGTAGGAGTCGGATATGGTATCGTAAGCGGACTGGTTCTGATCTTTGCGGGACGGACCCTTTCGATGATATTCGTAAGCAAGTCGGCTGTAGACGTCCTGAATGCATCGGGCAAATATCTGCGCTGCCTGGGATTCTTCTACTGGAGCCTTGGAATCCTTAACGTATGCCGTATGGTGACACAGGGACTTGGATATTCCGGAAGAGCAGTGTTTTCTGGTGTGACGGAGATGATAGCGAGAATCGTTGTAAGTGTTGGATTTGTCGGAACTTATGGATACACGGCCATCTGCTTTGCAGATCAGACAGCCTGGATCACAGCCTGCTGTTATATTGCACCGACTTGTCTGTATTGTATACGAAAGTCGACGAAGCTTCTGGAGCGCGTCTGAAAAATCATTCCTGCAATTTAGGTGATTCGCTTTGCGGGAGCTTGACTTATGGCAGACTAAAAGCTATGACAATCGGCATTAGATAGATACAAAGAAAGTGAAAAAAAGAATGGATATATATCAGCTTTTTATAGAATACAACAAAGCATGGACACAGCGGGAAATCCTGGCATTTCTACTCATATTTGCCATCGCAGCAGCAATATCTATACGAAAAGTAAAAGAACAAAAGATCCGGAAATCACAGGCCATTGCGGGACTTTTATTTCTGACTTTCGTAGCCGTTGTCTACGCATCAACCGTATTCACAAGAAATCCGGAACCCTATGCCCGCTACAATCTGGAGATATTCTGGTCATGGAAGGCAGTGATGGCAGGAAGCCGTGAGATGTTAAAAGAAAGTCTCTTAAACTGCATCCTGTTATTCCCGGCTGGATTGCTCCTGCCATTTATGTGCGGAAGAAAAGTAAGATGGTGGCAGGGACTACTATGCGGTATCGTGTTATCTTTCGGGATTGAATCATTACAGCTGATTTTGCATAGAGGACTGTTTGAGCTTGATGATATCATACACAATAGTCTGGGGTGTATGGCTGGATGTGTGATCAGTGGGAGTATATTAAAGCGATTAAAAAATGAAGTGAGAAAATGAAGAATTAATTATTAGGTGACAAACCAAATAAAAATATGTTAGAATGACAAAGTAAATTTTCGCTTGTAGATAGGAGAGGAAAAACATAAAAGGATGTGTTAAATGAAATTACTAATTGATAAAGACAAATTAGAACTACTACTAGAGAAAAAGAGAGAATTTATAGGAAATAAAGTGGCATTAGATACAATTATTGCAGGAATTTCATTTTTATTATCAGTATTTACTGCAACATATGGGAAAATATTCGGTATACCGGGCAGATATATAAAAGGAATTTTCTGTATTATAGGAATTGTATATGCCATGAAAATAGTATGGGATGTTATTCAGATGTATAAAAATAAGTATGATCACAAGGTATTATTAAAAGAAATTGAAGATTTAGATATGATTCAACATAAGCATTCTTTGGTTGTTATTCAGAATCCGTATGAATCAGCAGAGAAATATTTTCTGGTCTATTATGACGAACGATGGGATTGCAAATTGTTTTTGAACATGAAGACGCAGGAAAGCGGTAATGAAGCTTTTATAAAAGAACAGATATCTTCACGGTTAAATATTGATAAAGAGAAAATTAAATGCAAATATATTACCTCAAGGGTACAGGAAAAATTTTCAGTTAGTCATAATGAAAACCGTTTGTACGATCACCGTTTATATGAAGTAAAAATATCAGAATTTCCACAGCAGGAAAAAGAAATGGATTTTGAGATGAATGGAATTCATTACTACTGGATGACGGTAGAGGATATGGAAAAGGATACAAATATCAGAAAGAAAAACTTAGAAGTATTAGATTTTGTAAAAGAATCCTTTGCAAAATAGAAAAAGGTAAAATAGGCAAAAATATAGAAACCGCAGCCGCTATGTGCATCTTATAAGTACACATCAGCTGCGGTTTTTATATCGCCATGCGTTCGGAAGAAGCTGCCAGTGGCAGGTTCTGTAGATCTATGTATCCAGTAGAGCTGTCAATAACATTTTATTCATAACGCTCATCAATCACACGTTTCGTCTTCTTCTCGCTTCGAGGCAGCAGACCAATCTCCACAACCTTCACAAGCGGAGTGAATCCGATACGGCTCTTAACGGTAGCAGCGATACGTTTTGCAAGATCTAAGAAATCAACGGTTCCGTTCGTCTCAACATAGATACGCATCGTATCCTTTCCGTCCAGATGAGAGATGCGGATCTGGTATTCACTGGAAACTTCAGGGAATTCTTTTAAGATCTCTTCAATCTGTGCAGGGAACACATTAACACCCTTGATCTTCATCATATCATCCGTACGTCCCATGATCGTATCCAGACGAGGGAACTTACTTCCACAAGGACACTCACCAGGGATGATGCGTGACAGGTCGTGTGTACGGTAACGGATCAGAGGAGCCCCTTCTTTTACAAGTGTTGTGATGACAATCTCACCAAGCTCGCCATCCGGAAGGACCTTACCTGTGACAGGATCAATAATCTCAATGTAAATGTAATCATCCCAGTAATGCATACCGCAGTCATGCGAACAGCTGATACCGATACCTGGTCCGTAGATCTCAGTCAGGCCATAGATATCATAGATCTCGATATCAAGTTCCTCGGTGATACGTTTACGCATCTTTTCGCCCCAGCGCTCGGAACCGATGATACCTTTCTTAAGATGGATCTTGTCTTTGATACCACGTTTTTCAATCTCTTCTGCAAGAAGCAGGGCATAAGAAGAAGTAGAACCAAGAACGGTAGTCTTCATATCCATCATCATCTGTAACTGCTTATCGGTATTACCAGGTCCCATAGGAACAACCATGGCACCAAGCTTTTCAGCACCTGCCTGGAATCCGATACCGGCGGTCCAGAGGCCATATCCCGGAGTAATCTGGATGCGGTCCATGTTCGTCATGCCGGCCATTTTATAACAGCGTTCGAACATAATTGCCCAGTCATCTACATCCTTAGCTGTGTAAGGGATGATGACCGGCAGTCCGGTCGTACCGGAAGAAGAGTGGATTCTTACGATTTTTTCTTCCGGAGCGGTCATAAGTCCGAGAGGATAAGCATTCCTTAGATCATCCTTCTCAGAAAATGGAAGCTTTTCAAAATCTTCCGCAGACTGGATGCGGCTGACTCCGGCTTCTTCTAATTTCTTCCCATAAAAGCTTTCGGCTTTTATAAGAGCCTGGATCTGTTGGTTTACTTGTGCAAGTTGTGTTTCTGTAATCTGCATATGGTCTATCCTTTCTGTGAGTAAATATTATTGGGTGCTATAATTTAATGCCTTCAGATTCATCTCGTGAAATTTCTCCGGCAATGTCTGTTTCATAATATCCTCAATCTCTTCAATCGTAAAACCCAAAACTCCCGTACGTATAGCAGCCCCTAAAAGCACCATGTTAAGTACTTTGGCAGAACCAATATCGGTACAGGCCTTTTCTGCATCAACCAATGTAAGATGTTCGACATTTTCCTTCAGATAATCCAGCATCTGCGGCGCGTCATAATCAGAACCGGATAAAGTGGCTGTGACAGGCTTGACAGCACGCGTACTGACAACTACATAGCCGTCCTTCTTAAGATAAGGAAGCATCCGGACTGTCTCCCCGGGTTCGAATCCAATGATCAGATCGGCAGTTCCGGTTTCGATCATCGGAGAGTACAGGTTATCGCCCATGCGCAGGTGGCTGAATACACTTCCGCCGCGCTGTGCCATACCGATGGTCTCGGCACTCATAACCGGGATGTCTTTACTCATAGCGGCTGCTGCGAGAAGCTTGGAGGCAAGGACCGTTCCCTGTCCTCCGACACCGCAGAGAACGATGTTATGGTTATTATCCGTTGTATGAATCGTATTACTCATGAGAAGCACCTCCTGTTATCGCATGCACCGGACATACCTGGCTGCAAAGTCCGCATCCGGTACACATAGAACTATCAATACAGACCTTATCCTGATCAAGAACGATAGAAGGACATCCGAGCTCGAGGATACATTTTTTACATCCGATACAGTTATCCGGATTCACATGAAGCGGGGCATCCGGCCTGGTCACGGCGATACAAGGTGATTTGAAAATGATTGCCTTCACGCCAGGTTTTTTGGCCATCTTTTGTACACATAGAACAGAAGCCTCAAGTTCCAGTGGATTGACCGTTTCTACCTCTGTCACACCGATGCCGCGCAGCACCTGTTCGATATTAATTTTCTGGACGATTTCACCCATGACCGTGCGTCCGGTTCCCGGATGCGGCTGATGACCGGTCATAGCAGTCGTAGAGTTATCGAGCACGACCAGAACCATATTCGCCTGATTGTATACAGCGTTGACCACACCCGTGATCGCAGAAGCGAAGAAAGTGGAATCCCCGACGAATGCAAAGCAGGTGGTATCAGGCTCTACCTTTTCCACACCCTGTGCAATATTCAGTCCGGCACCCATACACAGACAGGTATCAACCATATCAAGCGGCATTGCATTTCCCAGAGTGTAACATCCGATATCACCGCAGAAAATCGTCTTCTGACCCTTCATTGCTTTCTTTACCGCATAGAAAGAAGCGCGGTGTGGACATCCGGCGCAAAGAACCGGTGGACGGACCGGAAGCTCCGGCGGTGTCGGAAGTGAAGAGGAACCAGCCTTTTCAAGACCAAGAAATGTATGTATATAGGAAGATACGCTGTCACGTGTATTTTCACCTGCACAGGCAGTGGTTCCGTCTAACTTGCCGGTGATCTTTGTTGGCAGATGGTATTTCCCGCAGATATAAGTTAATTCCTGCTCGATTACCGGATCAAGCTCTTCAAGACAGAGAACCTCATCAAGACCCGTCAGGAATTCGACAGCCAGCTTCTCAGGAAATGGATATGGAGTAGATACTTTCAGATGTCTTACCATATCGGTTTCCTGAAGTGTCTCCATTGCATAAGTATAACTGATGCCTGCAGAAGCAATTCCCTTCTTGGAATCCTTCCAGGTATCGCAGGCCGGGATGATTTTGTTTTTATCATAAGAAGAAAATACGTCGGATAATTCCACATTTCTTGCTACAATTTTTTGATGATTCATAAATGAAAGCTTAGGGAAGATTACCCAGCGTTTCGAATCTTTGATGAACCCTTCCGGTGTATGTACGGTATATTCGCTCTCATCCTTGATATCGATGGAAGCATAGCCATGACAGACACGGGTAGTAGGGCGTAAGAATACCGGTGTGCCATATTTTTCCGAATATTCGAAGGCCTCCTGGATCATCTCATAGGCTTCCTGCGCGGAAGAAGGATCAAAGCAAGGAAGTTTTGAAAATGCGGCAAAATGTCTTGTATCCTGTTCCGTCTGTGAAGAGATCGGTCCCGGATCATCTGCGACGAGAACGACCATACCGCCTTTGATACCGACATATTCCAGACTCATCAACGGGTCGGATGCAACATTTAACCCGACCTGCTTCATCGTAACAAGGGATCTGGCACCGGCATAAGCGGCACCTGCGGCGAGTTCCATGGCTGCTTTTTCATTGACAGACCATTCCACATAGACATCGTCAGGACGGTGCTTTGCGATAGTTTCAAGCACTTCTGTAGAAGGTGTACCTGGGTAACCGGCGACCACATTTACCCCTGAAGCGACAGCTCCAAGAGCGATAGCAGCATTACCCATTAAAAATTCTTTATGCATAATTTCACCTCGAATGTGTATATTTTTTCATAAATGTAGTATAGTATGTTATGAGAGGAATTTCAATGATAAGAGGAGCATTTGCGAAATTCCGGAAAAACCATTCGACATATGAAGAAATATTCTTGAAATTGTCGACATGAGTTGTTATAATATACTGCGTTTTGGGAGAAAGTGCAAGAAGATAAAGGTGGGAAAGCGGATGAGAAGAATAGTCATCTGTGAAGATGTAGAAATTCAGCGCGAGATGCTGAAAGAAATTTTAACCTCATATTTCGAAGAAATCAATGAAGAAGTGATGATCCTGACCTATGATTCCGGGGAATCACTGGTTGCGGATATTGAAGAAGAGTACGTGGAAGCCGAACTGATCCTTCTGGACATCTACATGAAGAAATTGAATGGAATGGAGACCGCGAAGAAACTTCGTGATCTGAACTGCAATGCACCGATCGTGTTCCTGACCGCATCACCGGATTTTGCGGTGGAAAGCTATGACGTGCAGGCAGCAGGATATCTTTTAAAACCATTCGAAGAAGACAAATTGAAAAATCTCCTGAATCACATTTTAAAAGTAGACTTAAAGCGCAGAGTCGTAATCAAAGAACGGAGGCAGTACCGTTATCCGTATATAGAAGACATCTTATATATGGAAAGCGACCGTCATTATGTGACGATACATATTGCAGACGGGACAGAGATCGTGACTGCCGAAAAGTTAAAATCTCTGGAAGAGAAGATGGACGAACCAAGGTTTCTCCACTGCCATCAGAGCTATCTGGTCAATATGGACTACATAAAAGATGTGAAAGATGATTTTATATTAAAAGACGATACGATCATCCCGATCCGTGTCCGCGGAAGACGGGAAATGATCGAGGCATATTACAATTATTTTATGAAACATAATAAGATGTAATGAAAAAACAAAGGCAAACTTGCCGAAAGACAGGGACGCAAAGCCATAGGGGCGAAGGATTGTAATAATGGAATCTATACCAGCCGGTTGCTTCCGACATTGCACTGAGAAATATGATAAGAACAAGAAAGATGAACTGTTTGATGATTTAATATATAACAGTTCATCTTTTTTATACCAAAATATGTAAATTTTTCGTTTACAGGTTGATATTCCTTGTTACAACTGCTAAAATTATAAGGAAAGACTTTACTGCGTTAAAATATGAAATGCAGGAAATCTAAAAATAATGCATGTTAACGCAGGTGAAAGAAGGGGGCCGGATGAAGATTAAAATACAGGCAGTGAGTTTCTGGAGTATCGGGGTCACGATTGTGCTGGCGTTGATTTTTATCCTGATTTCAATTCAGGGCCGGAAAGAATTCCAGGTGATGAAATGGATGTCGTTTCTTTTAAGAGCACCATGCGTTCGAAAGGAGCTGCCAGTGGCAGGTCCTCTGCATGTAAAAAGAAGAATAACAGAAAGGAGCTGAATGCTATGTTAAATGAAAATTATGTAACATTTGAGATAGGAAAAGCAAAACATATCGCACTGGTTGCCCATGACGGTAAGAAAAAGGAACTGATTGAGTGGTGTGATAAGAATAAAGAGATTTTAAAAGGACATTTCCTTTGCGGTACAGGTACAACTGCACGTCTGATCGCCGAGAAGACAGGACTTCCGGTAAAAGGATACAACAGTGGTCCACTTGGTGGAGACCAGCAGGTCGGTGCTAAGATTGTAGAAGGTCAGATCGACTTCATGATCTTCCTCTGGGACCCGTTAGAGGCACAGCCACACGATCCGGATGTAAGAGCATTGTCCCGTATTGCCGTTCTTTACGATATCCCTACAGCTAATAATCTTGCAACAGCAGATTTCATGCTGAAGTCTGAATTTATGAATTCTACATATGAAAGAAAGGTAGAGAACTTTAATAAGACCATTCAGGACAGAGTAGAGAAGATGAAATAGAAGCCATAGAGCAGCTGCGTATTCCGTAAAAAAGGAATCGCAGCTGTTTTTTTGGCTTTTTTTATATTTCTGCAAAATAAGATTGACATGCTGTAACATCTGTGCTATTCTAACACTACAAACTTTAACACTTTAAAGCGCAACGCTTTAAAGCGAATTAGCAAAGTAACAAGTAAAAAAGAAATGAGGAAAGTAGAGGAGAAAGGTTATGGCGATGAAATTATTGATGCTGGTGATATTTTTTGCAATTATGGTATCGGTTGGCATCTATGCAAGAAAGCATGCGACAAGTGTAGACGGTTATGTGTTAGGGGGGAGATCGGTAGGCCCGTGGCTTACGGCATTTGCGTATGGTACGTCATACTTCTCTGCGGTTGTATTTGTAGGATATGCAGGACAGTTCGGATGGAAATACGGTCTTGCGTCGACATGGATTGGAATCGGAAATGCGATCATCGGAAGTCTGCTGGCATGGGTGGTACTTGGAAGACGTACCAAGGTAATGACGCAGCATCTGAATTCCAAGACAATGCCGGATTTCTTCGGTGAGAGATATGGAAGTAAGGCGCTGAAGATTACGGCTTCAGCGATCGTATTCATATTCCTGGTGCCGTATACAGCTTCTGTATACAATGGATTGTCAAGATTGTTTGGAATGGCATTTAACATTCCTTATAAATATTGCGTGATCGGTATGGCAGTATTTACAGGAATCTATGTTATCCTCGGTGGATATATGGCTACGGCGATCAATGATTTTATTCAGGGAATCATTATGCTGGGTGGCATTGTTGCAGTCATCCTGGCAGTGTTAAATGGTCAGGGCGGATTTATTCAGGCGATTAAGGCCATGGCAGAGATCCCAAGTGATGTGCCTGTGACAATGGGACAGCAGGGAGCATTTACTTCTTTCTTTGGACCGGATCCACTGAATCTTCTTGGAGTTGTCATCCTGACTTCTCTTGGAACATGGGGACTTCCACAGATGGTTGGTAAATTCTACGCAATCAAAGATGAAAAATCCATCAACACAGGAACCGTTATTTCTACATTGTTTGCAATTGTAATCTCCGGAGGATGTTACTTCCTTGGTGGATTCGGAAGATTGTTTGATGCAGCAGAGTTACATGATGAAGCCGGAAATATGATTTTTGACGGAATCATTCCTCATATGTTATCAACACTTCCGGATATCCTGATCGGTATCGTAGTGGTACTGGTATTATCCGCATCCATGTCCACACTTGCGTCACTGGTTCTTACATCCAGCTCGACACTGACACTGGATTTCTTAAAGGATAACGTGATGAAAGACATGAGCGAGAAGAAACAGGTACGCACCATGCAGGTGATGGTAGTATTCTTCATCGTATTATCGGTAGTGATCGCAATGGATCCTCCGACCTTCATTGCACAGCTGATGGGTATCTCATGGGGCGCACTTGCGGGAGCATTCCTTGCACCGTTCATGTATGGTCTGTACTGGAAAGGTGTGACAAGAGCAGCTGTATGGGCAAGTTTTGCAGCTGGTGTCGGAATTACAGTTCTGAATCTGTTCTTCCACTTTATCGCATCCCCAATCAATGCGGGAGCAATTGCAATGGTTGCAGGAATGATTATTGTACCGGTTGTAAGCCTGATCACACCGAAGCTTCAGAAAGAGAAAGTAGATGAAATATTTACATGCTACGATGAAAAAGTTGTGATTACGAAAAAGCGTTCTCTGGAACAGAATTAAACATAATAATCTGAAAAATCGAACATATTAAAAAACATCAAGGGAAGTGATTAAATTTATCACTTCCCTTTTGTGTGTACATATGTTAGGATATAAAAGTATTAAAAATGAACAACGAAATTGATGATTATTATTCATGGAGAGAAAGAAATTTGTCGAAGTGATCACATTTAAAATATGGGGTAGAAAGAGAGGATATTGAATTATGAAGAATTATCAGAAATATGAGAAAAGTTATTTTATGCCGCCGGAGGTCACATACGACTGGGCGAAAAAAGATGCAGTAGAACAGCCGCCAAAGTGGTGCAGCGTTGACTTAAGAGATGGTAACCAGGCACTGATCGAGCCAATGAGCCTGGATGAAAAGCTGGAGTTCTTCCAGATGTTGGTCGACATCGGATTCAAAGAAATCGAAGTTGGTTTCCCGGCAGCTTCTGAGACAGAGTACAAGTTTATGAGAACATTGATCGAAATGGATATGATTCCGGACGATGTAACGGTACAGGTTCTGACTCAGGCAAGAGAACACATCATCAAAAGAACATTTGAAGCTGTAAAAGGTGCTCCGCACGCAGTGATCCACCTGTATAACTCAACATCTGTTGCACAGAGAGAACAGGTATTTAGAAAAGATAAAGAGCAGGTAAAACAGCTCGCGATCGACGGTGCAAAATTACTTCTGAAACTGGCCAGTGAAACAGATGGGAACTTTACATTTGAGTACAGTCCGGAAAGTTTCCATGGTACAGAAGTTGACTATGCGGTAGAAGTATGTAATGCAGTTCTGGATGTATGGCAGCCAACAGCAGACAATAAAGCGATCATCAATATCCCGACAACCGTTGAAAATGCAATGCCTCATACATTTGCGTGCCAGTTAGAGTATGTACATAAGCATCTGAAATACAGAGAGAACGTTGTACTTTCACTTCATCCGCACAATGACAGAGGATGTGGCGTTGCAACTGCAGAGCTTGGTATCCTTGCTGGTGCTGACCGTATTGAAGGTACCTTATTTGGAAATGGTGAGCGTACCGGTAATGTGGATATCATTACACTTGGTATGAATATGTATTCACAGGGCGTAGATCCTGGACTTGACTTCTCTAATATGAAGAAGATCCGTGAGACTTATGAGCGCCTGACAAGAATGCAGGTATATGACCGTCAGCCATATTCCGGAGATCTTGTATTTACTGCATTCTCTGGATCTCATCAGGATGCGATCGCGAAAGGTATGGCATGGAGAGATGAGAAGAAATGTGATAAATGGACAGTTCCATATCTGCCGATCGATCCAAAGGATGTCGGAAGAGAGTATGACTCAGACGTTATCCGTATCAACAGCCAGTCTGGTAAGGGCGGCGTAAACTATATCTTGATGCACAGCCACGGAATCAATCTTCCAAAGGCAATGCGTGAAGAGGTAGGTTACATGGTAAAAGATGTATCTGATAAAGCGCACAAAGAGCTGACACCTGACTGGGTATATCAGATCTTCTCAGATCATTATATTAATACAAAGTCTATCTTCCACATTGATGAATGCCATTTCAAACAGGTAGATGGAATTACAGCAGAAGTTACAATCAACCATGCCGGAGAAAGCAAAGTGATTACTTCGAATGGAAATGGACGTCTGGATGCTGTAAGTAATGCGATCAAACAGTACTTTAACATCAGCTATGAATTATCTGTATACGAGGAACATTCGCTCACAAAGGGATCTTCTTCTAAGGCCGTAGCTTATGTAGGTATTATCTGCAAGGGCAAGATGTTCTGGGGAGTTGGAATTGATCCTGACATCATCCGTGCATCAATTGAAGCGCTGATCGTTGCAGTGAATAAGATCGAAGAGCTTGGAAGTGCAGATGCGTGTACAGATCCGAGAATGATCGAGATCATGAATTATGTGCAGGCAAATTATATCGATATTACATTAGATGATCTGGCTGAGAAGTTCTTCCTGTCAAAGCCTTATCTGTCAAAATACATTAAGGAAAAATCAGGAATGACGTTTGGGGATCTGGTGAAGAAGATCCGTATGAAGAAGGCGAAGGCTTTGCTTAAGAGCAGCAATATGACAGTTGAGAATATTGCGATGTCTGTGGGATATCAGAATGTGGAGCATTTTAACCGCCTGTTTAAGAAGGCTTATGATATGACTCCTATGCAGTTCCGTAATCAGAAATAGGGACGCAATTGCCCGGCTGATAGTGATTAATACTTGATTGTGGGTAAAATTTATATATTCGGAAGCGATAAATAAAGGGACATGTAAAAATAAAAACCTATTTTCACATGTCCCTTTTGTTATGTCAGAGTATACAAGAAAATCTGTCAGTGACAGGTTCTTCTGTATCTTACTACAGGCATGGTTTTGGGATTAAAAGAGGATTAAATCGCACGTGTATATTCCTTTAGCCATTCTCTCTCTTCATCTGTAAGATGAGGTCCGATCTTCTCATATACATCTTTGTGATAGTTATTCAGCCATTCTCTTTCAGATTTTGTCATTTCCTCAGGATCGATTCCATCCAGGTCGATTGGAGCAAATGTAATGGTCTCGAAGTGCATGAACTGACCATATTTGTTCTTCTCGCCCTTTCGTACGATGAATTCATTTTCGATACGGATGCCGAATTTACCGTCTTCGTAGATACCCGGCTCATCTGTGATGACCATGCCTTCTTCTAACTGATGATGCTCGTTCTTACTTGGAACAATGTACCAGCGGAAGCCTGTCGGTGGTTCGTGTACATTTCCAAGATATCCAACACCGTGTCCGGATCCGCACTGGAAGTCGATGTTCAGATCCCAGATTGGCTGTCTTACAAGCACATCCAGGTTGTAACCGTGGCATCCATACAGGAAGTTTGCGCGTGACAGGTTCATCATGGCACGTACAACGGCTGTGAAATATTTCTTCATATCCTGGTCGATGGATCCAAGGATAAATGTACGTGTAATATCGGTAGATCCTTCGTAGTATCCGCCGCCTGTGTCATTCAGGAACATGGCGTCCTCTTTTAATACTACGTCTGTCTCTTTGGAAGGAGAGTAGTGCATCATAGCTGCATGATCGGCAAATGCGCACAGAGGTTCGAAACTGTCTCTGATATAGCCTTCCTGAGCCGCACGAAGAGAAGTAAGCTTATCTGCAGAGCTTAACTCAGTGATATCTTCTTTGTCGTAACGTGTTTTAATCCAGTACATGAATTTTGTAATGGCAATACCGTCTTTGATGTGAGCTTCTTTGATGTTCTCAAGCTCTACAGGGTTCTTCATAGCCTTCATAAGGATGGTTGGGTTTGCAGCCTCCACAATCTTACAAGGGATACTCTTATAGAGCGCATAGTTCATCTTCATCGGGTCGATGAGGCATGTCTCGGATGCATCCAGTTTCTTGATATCTTCATAGATATCGTTGTATGGATGAATCGTTACATTTACTTTAGCCAGTTCTTCGTGGATCTGGTCATTTAACTTGCTGTCATCCACATAGAGATCTACACCGTCCATTCTTACGATCGAGTAAGAAAGAAGAAGAGGGAAGAAATCGATATCGTCTCCGCGGATATTAAGAAGCCAGCCGGTATCATCCAAAGATGCGATCACATGCACCGTGGCTCCGTTCTTTTTCATAACCTCACGTACACGTTCCAGCTTATGTGCAGAACTTTCTCCGGAATATTTTTCTTCCAGGAAGAATGCAGGCTTGTCGGAAAGTGGTGGTCTGTCTTCCCAAATCTGGTCGATCAGATCTTCGGAATAATCAATCGTGATGTTCTTAGGAGACAGAGCTTCCTCGAATTCCTTTCCTTCATCTACTGCAAGTACACGTCCGTCAAATGCAACTTTGCCACCTTCCGGTACATTTTCTGCAAGGTATTCTGTAACGGATGGGGTGTCATCAACGAACATCTTCATCAGACGTACCCCGCTTCCTTCCAGCTCGTTCGTTGCCTGGAAGAAGTAACGTCCATCAGTCCAAAGGCCGGCATCATCTTTTGCGATAACGGCTGTTCCATAAGAACCACTGAATCCTGTGATGAATTTTCTTGCTTTAAAATGTTCCCCTACATATTCACTCTGGTGGAAGTCTGCTGTTGGAACAACGTATGCGTCGATTCCTTTTTCAGCCATCAGAGCACGCAGTTTTGCGACTCTTTCTGATACTTTCATGTAAAAAACCTCCTTGGTAATTTAATATGTCTATATTTTAACACTAATTAGACTAAAGTACAAATATATAGATAAAATAATTTGAAAAGATAGAAAATGAGTATAGAAAAGAGAAGCGAAAATAAATATATTATCATGATTGTTTGGGATAAAACAAAATGGGAAATAGAAATGCTGATATAGGATGCCAGAAAATCTGGAATTAATTTTGCAAATCTCATAGAAAGGATGGGAATTATACGGAATATCATGTATAATAAGTAAGAAAAGCGCTTAGAATAGCAATGAGTATGAGTAGTAATGAAAAGAACTACTATAGAGAGCGGCTAAAAATATTATGATAATTGGGAGGAAGAATAACAATGTTAAAGTACATATTGATGATTCTGGGAGGAGTAATCTTCATCGCTGGATATTACTACATGAAACAGAATGAAGGACACGGAAAGCCGATGATGTTTTATTCGCTGTTTACTTATGCAGGGCTCAGCCTTGTCATTCTTATGGGAGCCAGAGTACTGGATCCGTTCTTTGACAGTCTTGGGGACTGGGGCGAGATGGTACAGCTTGGAGTACAGGTGGCATGTTTTGTGATTGGCGCGGAATTACTCTTAAAACCTGCGTTTGAAGATCAGCAGGAGATTGGTTCCGGCAGCAAGAAGAAAATAACGCCTTATGGATCACGGGATATTAATGCAAAAAATAATAAGAAAAAAAGCAGTAAAAAGAAGAAAAATAATAATAATCAGATTAAGAGAAGCTACAGCAAGGGAAATAAAAAGAGAAGATAAGATTACTGTGAAAGGTAAAGGGAAACCATGGCATTTGCAAAAAAATGCTGTGGTTTTCTTTTTGCATAGAGGACTTCGTCTACAGGATTTGCCGTTGAACAGTTCCTTATGGATGCTTTGGTAACCGCATAGTGAGCAAAAAAAGAAGACCTGCAAAATGCAAGCCTTCTTTTATGTAAGGTATTTAATTCGTAATTATTTACCCTCAACCATCTGGTCGAACTTCTTAGTAAATGCAAGCATGATAACACCGCAGGCAATGATGATGATTGTAACAGCACCATAAGCTTTGATGAAATCAAAGTTTTCGAGCCAGTTATAAAGTGGTCCATAAGCTTTACCAGAGAAGAAGATGATCAGTGGCCATACACCAAGCATAGTTCCAAGAAGTTTCTTTGGAGCATATTTGCTGATGAATGAGTTTCCAAGTGGTGAGAAGATAACTTCTCCGACTGTCATACATACAGCTGCCAGGATGATTACCCAGATACCAACTGGTTTCTCTCCGCTCTGTCCGCAAAGAACTGCTGCAAGTACCATGGAAGCTGTACAAAGACCAAGTACAATAATTCCGATAGCTGTTTTTGTGAACATTCCCCAGTCACCCTGTGGACGCTGTCTCATCTTAGCCCAAATTCCTGCGAATACAGGACAAAGGATGATACAAAGAAGTCCGTTCATTGAGTCAAACCAAGCTGTAGGCATTTCGAAGGAACCGATGTTCCAGTTAGCCCATCCAAGTCCGGCTTCTGATACTGGACCGAATTCATAGTAAACAGGCATGTAAGCCATGTACCAGATCAGCCAGAAGATACCAGAGAAGAGTGTTACGATGCAGATAGCGATAACACGGTTTTTCTCAAGCTTGGTAAGAGGAGCGTTGTCTTTCTCTTTATCGGCTTTGTCAACATTTTCTGTACGGTTGTCAACAAGGAATGGTTTCTTTCCGGCTTCGCCGAATGATTTCATTCCAATAATCCACCATACACAGTCGATGAACAGGAAGATTCCACAAACAAGGAACATTGCACGGTATCCAGCGTTCTTACCAACCAGTGAAAGGAAAGTAGTTCCGCAAAATGAACCGATGTTAACGAACATGTACTGTAAGTTGAATACAGTGTCCAGTTCGTCCTGATCAGCTAATGGGAAGAGACGTCCGTTGATACCAGAAACGTTTCCTTTGAAGAAACCAGTTCCGATAGAAACAAGAATGATCATTGCCCAAAGCATTCCGACTCCGTTCGCTTTCCAGGCACACAGATATCCGAGACCCATCATGATCTCACCTACAGGTACGAGAATACGAGGACTAATCCAACGGTCAGCGATATATCCACCGATAATAGGTGTGATATAAGTGAACGCTACCAGGTTAGAACTCATTGCAGCACCTACGGATTTGTCAAGTCCAAGACCACCGTTTGCTACACTGGCTGCGATGAAAATCGTAAGCCCCCATTTAGCAGCATAGTATGCAAGTCTTTCAAAAGAGAAAGTCAGACAGCACACATAGAAACCAAATGGTAATTTTTTCTTAGTGTTCTCCATGAGATTCACCCTCCAATATGAAATTTTTCTTTGGTTTTAACAATACGAGGAGAACCCCTCTTATGATTAAAACTCTCAACGCAGTTAATCTTATCACAAACCAGACTAAAGTACAACCAATTGTTTAAGAAAAAGTTAAGGTTTTTCATACTTTCTTTTGATGTTGTATGTTGAAATGTTACAAATGAGAAAGTGAAAATGGAAATAAATGGGTAATAATAGATAAAAAGAATAATTGAGATAGTAAATAAGTAGAATTGTTTATAGATAATTAATAAACAAAAGCGGAATATTTCTTGAATAATCAACTATATGAGGATATAATAAATTCAATGTTTTGTAAAGGGGAAAATATGATATGGCAAATTATTATCGTGTGGCATATAAAGAGTCACAAAATACACTGCGGCAGATCTGCGAACTGTTTCAGGTAGACAGCAGTGATATAACAATAAAATTCGTGATGACAGTTCTGGGGCCTCTGGTTTTGTATTTCGTATGCAGCTATGGAAATCCGGGAAATGGAACTACAGGAGGAATGGTACTATTTTTGTTGAAATATGTCTTAATATGGATATTAGCATTCATAGTAGCAGTGGTACTAAATAGAACCATCTGGAGAAAAGCGTTGAATGCAAGTGCGACGGGACAGGCAGAAGAACAGTTTGAAAGAAGATGCAGATTAAATGGTGGTCCGGTTAATTCTGAAATACGCTTTACAAATGATCATTTTGAAAGCGTAACAGAAAAGAAAACCAAATCCTTTTCGTATGAACAGGTAACAAAGATACTGGAAACGAAAGAAGCACTTGGAGTGGTAATCAAATCTGATATGGAGACTAAGGGATCAGCAAGAGCGATGATAGGTTTTCCCAAAGATGCATTGGAAGGCGGACAAGTGGAAGAACTGAAAAACTTTCTGCTGGAAAGATGTACGAATATGCGGAGAAAGACTGTGAAAAAATTTTAGATATATTTTGAAACAATATAATAAAGAATGAAGACAGAGAAACAAAGTGGTTATCTTTTTAATTGATGATTTGAAAGATGACCGCTTTGTTTTTTTTTAGTCGGGAAATTCCGTCCTCATGCCCCATGAAGCCGAGGGAACAGTAAAAAAAGCCGGGAAATCCCGCTTCCATGGCTTGCATGGTCCGGCAGAAAAAAATCATGGATACAAAATCAAAACAAGGTGTGGTATAATATACCGAGAAAATGAATATTTAAAAGTCAACTTTTTGGGGGACAAAAGTTAACTTTTGAAAAGTGGAAAATACTCCTACTTATAATAGAAGAGAAAAGTTGACAAGTATTTAACAAAAAACAATAAAACTATTGCAACAATGTAACAAAGACAGTATAATATAATTGGAAAAAATTTGGTTTTACTTTTTGAATAAAAAACGAAAACCCAATTTAAAATAATGAAAATGGAGGGCTAGACTATGGGCAACATGGCAGCAGACAATGCAGCAAGTAATAGAATCAACAGTTTACTTGATGCCGGCAGTTTTGTTGAGATTGGTGGAGCAGTAACTGCCAGAACAACTGATTTCAACATGCAGGAAAAAGAAACTCCAGCTGATGGTGTTATCACCGGATATGGAGTGATCGATGGAAATCTGGTGTATGTATACAGCCAGGACGCAACTGTATTAAACGGTGCAATCGGTGAGATGCATGCAAAGAAGATTTCTAACATCTACGATATGGCAATGAAGATGGGAGCACCAGTAATCGGACTGGTAGACTGTGCCGGATTCAGACTTCAGGAAGCTACAGATGCTTTAGAGGCATTTGGAAAGCTTTACCAGAAACAGTCTATGGCTTCTGGCGTGATTCCACAGATCACAGCAATCTTTGGAACATGCGGCGGCGGACTTTCTATCGTACCTGCACTTACTGATTTTACATTTATGGAGACTAAGAACGCAAAACTGTTCACAAATACTCCAAATGCAATCCCGGGAAATGATATTTCAAAATGCGATACATCCTGTGCGAAATTCCAGAGTGAGACAACAGGTCTTGTTGACGGAATCGGAACAGAAGAAGAGGTTATTGCTGATATCCGTTCACTTGTATGCATGTTACCATGCAACAATGAAGAAGATGTTTCTTATGAAGAATGCACTGATGATCTGAACCGTGCTTGTGCAGATCTTGAAAATGCAAAAGAAGATACAGCACTTGCTCTTACAATGATCTCTGATGATAACATTTTCTTTGAAGTGAAAAAAGCATATGCAAAAGATATGGTGACAGGATTCATCAAACTGAATGGAATGACAGTTGGTGCAGTTGCGAACCGTTCTAAAGTATATAACGAAGAAGCAGAAGTGGAAGCGGAATTTGATGGTTCTCTTTCAGCTGACGGAGCAGAAAAAGCAGCAGAGTTTGTTGAGTTCTGCGACGCATTTAACATCCCTGTACTGACACTTACAAATGTAAGCGGATTTACAGCAAGTGAATATGATGAAAAACGTATCGCAAAATCAGCTGCAAAACTTACTTATGCATTCGCTAATGCAACAGTGCCAAAGGTAAATGTTGTAATCGGTAAAGCATTCGGAAGTGCTTATGTAACAATGAACAGTAAAGCTACAGGAGCAGACATGGTATATGCATGGCCTACAGCTGAGATCGGAATGATGGATGCAAACCAGGCAGCGAAGATCATGTATGCAGATGCTGATGCAGCAACTATCAGAGAAAAAGCAGCAGAGTATAAGAATCTGCAGTCAAGCCCATTATCAGCAGCTAAGAGAGGATATGTGGATACAATCATCGAAGCAGCAGATACAAGAAAATATGTGATCGGTGCATTTGAAATGTTATTCACAAAAAGAGAGGATCGTCCGGTGAAAAAGCACGGCACGGTTTAGAGAGGTGAGGCAAAGTGAAGAAAAAATTAAGCGTATTACTTTGTGTGCTCGTCGCAATGCTCTGCTTTACCGCTTGTGGAAGTAAGAAAGAAAATCTTCAGTATGATAAATCAACAATTACACAGGCAACAGATTTTCTGATCGAGTATTGCAACAGCGCAGATGCAGATACTATCGAACAGTGGAATAAGATGACTGATTTCCAGATTGAATCTCAGTTAAATCAGGCAGGTGTTCCATTTACAAAAGATAGTTTCCTTGCAGCTTTGGATGCATGGCAGCAGGGTACAAAAGAGTGTGGAGAATATGTAAGCCACGGCGATTACAAATTCGAGCCATCCTCTGACGAACTGAAAGTAACGACCAGTGCAAAGTTCAAAGACCGTGATGCAGAGATTATGTTCGTATTTGATGATGAGCTTTATCTTGAAAGTACTACGATCGATGCACATTATGATATTGGCGAGATCATGGAAAAAGCAGGACTTAATACAATCCTTGGTATGGGAACTGTATTCGTAATCCTGATCTTTATCTCACTTCTGATCTCTCTGTTCAAGTATATTCCGGCTCTTGAAGAAAAATTCAAGAACAAAGGAAAGACAGAAAACACACAGGAAGCAGCTCCGGCTCCGGCAGCAGTTGCAGCACCTGTAGCAGAAGAAGTATCAAATGATGATGAACTGGTAGCAGTTATTTCCGCAGCAATTGCAGCTTATGAAGCAGAAGCTGGTGGAAGCACAGACGGCTTCGTAGTAAGAAGCATCAAGCGTCGTCCATCAAATAAGTGGCACGCATAATTAATTAGGAGGATGAATTCAATGAAAAATTATACAATCACAGTGAATGGCAATGTATATGATGTAACAGTAGAAGAAAACGGAGCAGGTGCAGCACCAGTTGCAAGACCAGCTGCAGCACCTAAGGCAGCCCCGGCAGCTCCTGCAGCAGCTCCAAAGGCAGCACCAGCAGGTGGAGCAGGATCTATCGAAGTAAAAGCTGGAGCAGCAGGAAAAGTATTCAAGATCGAAGCTAGTGTTGGACAGGCTGTAAAGAAGGGCGATGCAGTTATCATCATCGAAGCTATGAAGATGGAAATCCCAGTTGTAGCACCAGAAGACGGAACAGTTGCAAGTATCGATGTAGCAGTAGGCGATGCAATTGACTCAGGCGCTGTTCTTGCTACATTGAACTAGCATCATTTTATGGTGTTTATCTAACACGACTGGAGGTTAAAAAATGGAATATATAACGACAACATTAGGAAACCTCGTGCATCAGACAGCGTTTTTCAGTCTTACATGGGGCAATGTAGTCATGATCGCGGTTGCATGTGTTTTCCTTTATCTTGCAATCAGACATGGATTTGAGCCTCTGCTTCTCGTTCCGATTGCGTTTGGTATGTTACTGGTTAATATCTATCCGGATATCATGCTTCATGCAGAAGATGCGGCAAACGGAACAGGCGGACTGCTTTACTACTTCTATAAACTGGATGAGTGGTCAATCCTTCCGTCCCTGATTTTCATGGGCGTAGGAGCGATGACTGACTTCGGTCCTCTGATTGCGAACCCGAAGAGTTTCCTTCTGGGTGCTTCAGCTCAGTTCGGTATCTTTGCTGCATACCTTGGAGCTATGGCTATGGGATTCTCTGACAAAGCGGCAGCAGCAATCTCAATCATCGGTGGTGCTGACGGACCTACCTCTATTTTCCTTGCAGGTAAGTTACAGCAGACAGCTTTACTTGGACCTATCGCGGTAGCGGCATATTCATATATGTCACTGGTTCCGATTATCCAGCCACCAATTATGAAGCTTCTGACAACAGAAAAAGAACGTAAGATTAAGATGGAACAGTTAAGACCTGTATCTAAGCTTGAGAAGATTTTATTCCCAATCATCGTTACAATCGTTGTTTGCGTGATTCTTCCTACAACAGCACCACTGGTTGGTATGTTAATGCTTGGTAACCTGTTCCGTGAGTCCGGAGTTGTAAGACAGTTAACAGAGACAGCTTCTAATGCACTGATGTACATCGTAGTTATCTTACTTGGAACATCTGTAGGAGCAACAACAAGTGCTGAGGCATTCCTGAACATGGATACAATCAAGATCGTAATTCTTGGTCTGATCGCATTCGCATTTGGTACAGCAGCAGGTGTGCTGTTTGGTAAGCTGATGTGTGTTGCAACGCATGGTAAGGTTAATCCACTGATTGGTTCTGCCGGTGTATCTGCAGTTCCAATGGCAGCCAGAGTATCACAGAAGGTTGGAGCTGAAGCAGATCCGACAAACTTCCTTCTGATGCATGCAATGGGACCAAACGTTGCGGGTGTTATCGGTACAGCCGTAGCTGCCGGAACATTCATGGCAATCTTTGGCGTAGGAATTTAAGCGATATATAATTAGGAGGAAATAAAATGGCAGCTATAGAAAAAAAACCTGTAAAGATTACAGAAACGATCCTGCGTGATGCTCATCAGTCCCTGATCGCAACACGTATGACAACAGAGCAGATGCTTCCGATCGTTGATAAAATGGACAAGGTTGGATACCATTCCGTAGAGTGCTGGGGTGGAGCAACATTCGATGCATCTCTTCGTTTCTTAAAAGAGGATCCATGGGAAAGACTTCGTAAATTCCGTGATGGATTCAAAAATACAAAACTTCAGATGTTATTCCGTGGACAGAATATCCTTGGATACCGTCCATATGCTGATGATGTAGTAGAGTACTTTGTACAGAAATCTGCTGCAAACGGAATCGACATCATCCGTATCTTCGACTGCTTAAATGATCTTCGTAACCTGAAGACCGCAGTTAGAGCAGCAAACAAAGAAAAAGTAGAAGCACAGATCGCATTATCTTATACATTGGGTGATGCATATACACTGGATTACTGGGTAGATATTGCCAAGAGAATTCAGGATATGGGTGCAAACTCTATCTGTATCAAAGATATGGCGGGTCTTCTGACACCATATAAGGCAACAGAGCTTGTTGGAGCAATGAAAGAAGCAGTAGATCTTCCAATCCAGCTGCATACACACTACACATCAGGTGTTGCTTCTATGACATACATGAAAGCTGTAGAAGCTGGTGTTGACGTAATCGACACAGCTATGTCACCATTCGCACTTGGTACATCTCAGCCTGCAACAGAAGTTATGGTTGAGACATTCAAGGGAACACCTTATGATACAGGATTTGACCAGAACCTTCTGGCTGAGATCGCTGATTACTTCCGTCCAATCCGTGACGAAGCACTTGACAGTGGACTCTTAAATCCAAAGAACCTTGGTGTTAACATCAAGACTCTTCTGTACCAGGTACCTGGAGGAATGCTTTCTAACCTGACATCTCAGTTAAAAGAGCAGGGGGCTGAAGACAAGTTCTATGATGTACTTGAGGAAGTACCAAGAGTACGTAAAGACCTTGGAGAACCACCACTTGTTACACCTTCATCACAGATCGTTGGAACACAGGCTGTATTCAACGTACTGATGGGAGAACGTTACAAAGTAGCTACAAAAGAGACAAAAGACCTCTTAAGTGGAAAATACGGACAGACAGTAAAACCGATGAATCCAGACGTAATCAAGAAAGTTCTTGGAGACGATCCAGAGATTATCACATGCCGTCCAGCTGACCTGATTCCAGATGAATTAGATACACTCCGCAAAGAATGCGAGAAGTGGATCCAGCAGGATGAAGACGTACTGTCTTACGCACTGTTCCCGCAGGTTGCTGTTGAGTTCTTTAAGTATAGAGAAGCACAGCAGACTAAGGTGGATGCGACAGTAGCGGATACGGAGAATGGAAGTTATCCTGTATAGTTTTGGCGGACGCCAAGTGTAGAAGTGCCTGTTACAATGCTACTTCAGGCACTAGCAATCCGTAAGTTGAAAAAAGACGATAAAATAAGAACCGAATACATTCGACGAGAAATCTTGATGATTTCTCATCTCAGGTATTCTTTCGGGATGTGCGTGTAGCACATCCCGAATCTTATTTTACCGTCTTTTTTTCACCAACGGCCTTGCAAAGCACCCTGCGAATGCATTGGAGCAGGCACTTCTACACTTGGCTGTTCGTGAAACTATGCAGGGATGGTAGAGTGAATGTTTTTTGCAGATGTTGGAAAGCCCTCTACGCCTCTCCCATAACCACACACTCCCGGCACCAATTGACTATTCCCCCACAAAGCTATATAATAAAACTATTGTTTGAAAAAGAGGTATATTGCATGAGCGCAAAGAATGAACTGCTGAAAATGATAGACGAAAAATATCAGAAATTCAGCAAAGGACAGAAAAAACTGGCGGATTTTATCCGTGAGGATTATGATAAGGCGGCTTTTTTGACGGCTGCAAAGATGGGAGAGGAAGTTGGAGTCAGTGAATCGACGGTAGTCCGGTTCGCGACAGCACTTGGATATGATGGTTATCCGGAATTTCAGAGGGCACTTGGGGAATTGGTCCGCATGAAATTGAATTCCATACAGAGAATGGAAGTAACCTATGGAAGAATCAGCCAGGGGGAGATTCTGACATCGGTACTGCACTCGGATATAGAGAAGATCAAGCTTACAATGGAGGCAATTGATCACGAAGCATTTGAAATGGCGGTTGATACCATATTAAAGGCGAAGAGGATCTACGTAATCGGAATCCGGAGCTGTTCACCACTTGCAAGCTTCTTAAGCTTTTATCTGAATCTGATCTGCGATAATGTGACAGCGGTGAATACGAACAGCTCGAGTGAGATATTTGAACAACTGATCCGTGTCAGTGCAGATGATGTAGTGATTGGAATCAGCTTCCCGAGATATTCGATGCGTACATTAAAAGCTCTGGAATTTGCCAGCAACCGGAAAGCAACGGTCATCACACTTACGGACAGTATACATTCGCCGATGACCCTGTATTCTTCCTGCAATCTGATCGCAAGAAGTGACATGGCATCCATTGTAGACTCTCTGGTAGCGCCGCTCAGCGTGATCAATGCATTGGTGGTTGCATTATGCATGAAGAAGCAAAAAGAAGTAATTACCACGCTTGAGACACTGGAGCAGATATGGGATGAATATCAGGTCTACAGTAAAGATGAACTGAATATGGTTGGTGACAGAGTGGAATTTTCAGAAGATGAGGAAGAAGTGAATGAGTAAAGTTGTAATCATTGGTGGCGGTGCAGCCGGGATGTTTGCATCCATAGCAGCTGCAGAATGCGGACACCAGGTTGAAGTATATGAGAAAAATGAAAAGCTTGGGAAAAAGCTTTTTATAACCGGTAAAGGGCGGTGTAATATCACAAATGCCTGCGACATGGAAGGCCTGTTCGATGCTGTACGGACAAATGTAAAATTTTTATATAGCAGCTTCTATGGCTATACCAATGAACAGGTTATAGAATTCTTTGAAAGGATCGGAGTCCCGACAAAAGTAGAAAGAGGAGACAGAGTGTTCCCGGTATCGGATCATTCATCGGATGTCATATGCGGGCTGGAACGGGAGATGAACCGTCTGGGTGTGAAGGTACATTTGAGAACAGCGGTAAAAAAAGTGGTGGAAAAAGAGGGACATTTTGAAAAGATTGTTCTTGGAGATGACACGGAAGTTTATGCAGACGCATGTATAGTGGCAACCGGCGGTCTTTCTTATCAGTCAACAGGATCTACCGGAGATGGCTTCCGGTTTGCACAGAGTCTTGGCCATACGGTGACAGAATGTATGCCTGCACTGGTACCGATGGAGTGTAAAGAAGACTGGGTAACAGATCTTCAGGGGCTTTCGCTTAGAAATGTCGATGTCACGATTCTGGAAGGCAAAAAGAAATTATACGAAGATTTTGGAGAAATGCTTTTTACACATTATGGAGTGAGCGGACCGTTGATCTTAAGTGCAAGCAGTTATGTCGGAAAGAAACTGAACGCAAAAGAGCTGACGCTTAAAATTGATTTAAAGCCGGCACTTTCGGAAGAACAGCTGGATCACCGCGTGTTAAGGGAGTTTGAAGAAAACCAGAACCGTCAGTTTAAGAATGCAATCCACAAATTATTTCCATCAAAGCTGATTCCGGTTATGATCGGATTAAGCGGCATTGATCCGGAGAAGAAGGTAAATGTGATCACGAAAGAAGAAAGACTTGGATTTGTACGATTGATCAAGGGATTAACAATAACACTTACCGGCCTTCGAGATTATAATGAGGCAATCATCACAAAAGGTGGCATTAAGATCAAAGAAGTAGATCCAGGTACGATGGAGTCAAAGCTTGTGAAAGGGTTACATTTCGCAGGAGAAGTGTTGGATCTGGATGCAGTAACTGGTGGTTTTAATCTACAGATTGCGTGGTCAACAGCGTATGCTGCAGGAACAGGAATTGAATCATAAGAATATAGTGTAAGCAGTTTAAATACTTAAGTATGCAAGAATTAAAAGATAAAAATGAAAGACAAGGAGTAGGAAATCATGGGATATAACGTAGCAATCGACGGACCTGCAGGCGCAGGAAAAAGTACTATCGCAAAACTGGTAGCAAAGGAAAAAGGATACATTTACGTAGACACAGGTGCGATGTACAGAGGGCTTGCGATACATTTCCTTGATAAAGGGATTCAAAAAGGTGAGACAGAAAAGGTAATCGAGGCATGCAAAGATGCAGAGGTTACGATTGCTTATGAGGACGGTGTGCAGCATGTGTATCTGAATGGAAAAGATATTACAGCACGCCTTCGCAATGAAGAGGTTGGTAACATGGCATCTGTGACATCAGCAATTCCGGAAGTGAGAAAGAAACTTCTGGAATTACAGCAGAATCTGGCGAAGACACAGGATGTGATCATGGATGGAAGAGATATCGGAACATGTGTACTTCCGGATGCGGATGTAAAGATTTATCTGACAGCCAGTGTTGAAACAAGAGCAAAAAGACGTTATCAGGAACTTCTGGAAAAAGGAGAACCGTGCAATCTGGAAGAGATTGCGCACGATATTGAAGAACGTGATAACAGAGATATGAACCGTGAGATCGCTCCGTTAAAGCAGGCAGATGATGCAGTGCTGGTCGACAGTTCGGATATGACGATCGAAGAGGTTGTTCAGACGATTGTAGATCTGTGCAGATAAGAATATGCCGGAAGGTCCGGGTAATGAGGAAAAATCTCCGGGATGATGCAGGAATTGCCGGGAAAATCACGGCAATAAAGATTGGTAACAGGAAGGAATAACATATATGAATGTAGAACTTGCGAAGACAGCGGGCTTTTGTTTTGGTGTGAAACGTGCCGTTGATACAGTGTATGAACAAGTGGAAAAGCACCAGAATGAGAAAATCTTCACTTACGGACCGATTATTCACAATGAAGAAGTGATTAAGGATCTGAGAAGCCATGGTGTGGAAGTGATTCAGGATGAAGAAGAACTCCGGACGGTGGATGCAGATGTAGTTGTAATCCGTTCCCATGGTGTGGCAAAATATATTTATGACATCATGGATGAAAGAGGAATCGCATGTGTAGATGCGACTTGTCCATTTGTAAAAAAGATTCACAAGATTGTGGCGGAAGAAAGCGAAAAAGGCTCTTATATTATAATTATTGGAAACAGCGAACATCCTGAGGTAGAAGGTATCAAGGGATGGGCAGGTGACCAGGTAAGTGTTATACAGACACCGGAAGATGCAGAACGGTTTGAATTGGTCCGGAAAGAGCAAAAAGTATGTATCGTGGCCCAGACGACATTTAACTACAATAAATTCAAAGAATTAGTTGAAATTATTTCAAAAAAGAGGTATGATATAGTTGTTTTAAATACGATTTGCAATGCGACAAAAGAAAGGCAGACAGAAGCCCGTCAAATTGCAGCGAGAGTAGATGCTATGGTTGTGATAGGTGATAAGCGTAGTTCGAATACTCAGAAGCTATTTGAAATCTGCAAAGAGGAATGTTTGAATACGTACTATATACAGACACTTGACGATTTGGATATTAATCAATTAAGGTCCGTGGAATCAGTAGGTATTACAGCAGGGGCATCCACGCCCAATAAAATAATTGAGGAGGTTCAAAATAATGTCAGAATTAACTTTTGAACAAATGTTGGAAGAGTCTTTTAAGACAATAAGAAATGGAGAGGTTGTAGATGGTACAGTCATCGACGTTAAACCTGATGAAATCATCTTGAATATAGGCTACAAAGCAGACGGTATCATTACAAGAAACGAATATACGAACGAGGCAAATGTTGATCTTACAACAGTTGTATCAGTTGGTGACACAATGAGCGCAAAAGTTCTTAAAGTAAATGACGGAGAAGGACAGGTTCTCCTGACATATAAGAGACTTGCAGCAGAAAAAGGAAACGAAAGATTAAAAGAAGCATTCGAGAATCACGAAGTGTTAAAGGCTCCTGTAACACAGATTCTTGGTGGTGGATTAAGCGTTGTTGTTGATGAAGCAAGAGTATTCATTCCAGCAAGCCTTGTTTCAGACACATATGAAAAAGACCTGAGCAAATATCAGGGACAGGAGATCGAGTTCGTGATCAGCGAGTTCAATCCTAGAAGAAACCGTGTGATCGGTGACAGAAGACAGCTTCTTGTTGCTGAGCGTGCTGAAAAACAGAAAGAATTATTCGAGAAGATCAGCGTAGGTGACAGAATGGAAGGAACTGTAAAGAATGTTACAGATTTCGGAGCATTCATCGACCTCGGTGGAGTAGACGGACTTCTTCACATCTCTGAGATGTCCTGGGGACGTGTTGAGAATCCTAAGAAAGTATTCCAGGTTGGCGATAAAGTAGAAGTTATGATCAAAGACATCCACGATACAAAGATCGCACTCAGCCTGAAATTTCCAGAGTCTAATCCATGGGCTAATGCAGCAGAGAGTTATGCAGTTGGAACTGTTATCACAGGTAAAGTTGCAAGAATGACAGATTTTGGTGCATTCGTAGAGCTTGCTCCTGGAGTAGACGCATTACTTCATGTATCACAGATTTCAAGAGCTCATGTTGACAAACCATCTGATGTACTTTCAGTTGGACAGGAGATCACAGCTAAGATTGTAGATCTGAACGAAGCTGAGAAGAAGATCAGCCTGAGCATGAAAGCTTTAGAGCAGCCAGCAGAAGAAGCAGCTGAAGAGACAGATGCTGAATAATATTGAAGCAGAATAATATCAAGTAAGATATAAAAGAAGCAGAAAGGATAGAGGAAAACCTCTATCCTTTCTACGCCTACATCGTTGGTACAACGCACGATTGGTGTATATTTTAGTCAGAAAATTGAGTTTTTTGAAATTATATTTATGTTGTGCCGCGAATTTGAGAACCTGCCACCGGCAGGTTTTCTGCGTGTTGTAGGATATAGAGGAAAATTTATAATTATATGCATTGTTAAAAATGCAACAAGATGTTTCCGAAAATATACACGGAATTCGTCATTTTCTATAGAAAATTGCCTGTAATTCCTGTATATTATATAAAGAGTAAATAGGAAGGAAGGAAAAAAGGATGGCATTGTTAACATTTAAGGGTGGAATTCACCCGGATGACGGCAAGAGCCTGGCTAAAGATAAGGCAATTGTCGAAGTAAAACCTAAGGGCAATCTGGTATATCCGGTATCGCAGCATATCGGTGCTCCGGCGAATCCAGTAGTAGCCGTTGGCGATCATGTTTTAAAAGGCCAGATGATAGCAGAGGCGGGAGGATTTGTATCAGCCCCTATCTATGCATCCGTATCAGGAACTGTAAAAGCTATCGCACCACATCTGAATCCAACAGGAGGAAGAGTGAACAGCATCGTAATTGAAAACGATGGTGAGTACAAAGAAGTAGAATATCCAGCTGTAACTCCGCTGGAAGAGATGAGCAAAGAAGACATTCTGAATGCAATCGGAACCGCAGGAGTTGTTGGAATGGGAGGAGCAGGTTTCCCTACAAAAGTAAAACTGTCTCCAAAAGAGCCAGAAAAGATTGATTACATTATTGCAAACTGTGCAGAATGTGAACCATACATTACAGCTGACTACAGAACAATGATCGAGACACCTGAAAAGCTTGTCGGTGGTATGAAAATCATTCTCCGTCTGTTTGATAATGCAAAAGGTATCTTCGGAGTAGAAGATAACAAACCAGACTGTATTGAAAAGTTGAAAGAACTGACAAAAGATGAGCCACGTATCGAGGTTATGGCACTGAAGACAAAGTATCCTCAGGGTGGTGAGCGTCAGCTGATCTACGCAACCACAGGACGTGCAATTAATTCGACTATGCTTCCGGCAGATGCAGGATGTGTTGTTGACAACGTTGCAACTATGGTAAGTATTTATCAGGCTGTAGTAGAAGGAAAACCTTCTATGGAACGTGTCGTTACAGTAAGTGGAGACGCAGTTGCAGAACCAGGTAACTTCCGTGTGCCATTTGGTATCAACCAGCAGGAACTGGTAGAAGCAGCAGGCGGATTCAAGACAGAGCCTGAGAAATTGATCTCCGGTGGACCGATGATGGGATTCTCTATGTTCTCATTAGACGTACCTGTAACAAAGACTTCTTCATCTATCCTTGGATTTACAAAAGATGAAGTTGCTAAGATGGAGCCATCTGCATGTATCAACTGTGGACGTTGTGTAGAAGCCTGTCCAAGCCGCCTGATCCCATCAAGACTGGCGGATTATGCAGAACACCATGATGAAGAGAAATTTACAAAACATGAAGGAATGGAATGTATGGAATGTGGTTCCTGCAGTTTTGTATGTCCAGCTAAGCGTCCGCTGAAACAGGCAATCGGATCTATGAGAAAGATTGTAATGGCGAACCGCAGAAAGAAAAAATAATACGAGAAAGAAGAAGAGGTGAACAAAAGTGAGTGAGAACAGTTTGAAAATGTCATCTTCACCACATATTCGTTCCAAAGCGACTACCAGTAATATCATGATGCTGGTGGCCATCGCACTTTTGCCGGCATCTGCATTTGGTGTATGGAACTTTGGACTGCCAGCATTCGGAATGCTCGTTACAACAACAGTTGTAGCAGTATTGACAGAATACATATACGAGAAATTGATGCATAAGAAAATTACGATTAATGACTGGAGTGCAGCAGTAACAGGTCTGTTACTCGGACTGAATATGCCTCCTACAGCACCATGGTGGATGGGAGCTATCGGTAGTGTATTTGCAATCCTGATCGTAAAACAGTTATTTGGAGGTCTGGGACAGAACTTCATGAACCCGGCTCTTGGAGCAAGATGTTTCCTGTTACTTTCATTTACAAGCCAGATGACAAGCTTTGTATATGACGGTGTGACAGGTGCAACACCACTGGCTGAGTTAAAGGCTGGTAATGCAGTTAATACAATGGATATGCTGATCGGTAAAATTCCTGGAACAATCGGTGAGACTTCTGTGATCGCAATTGTGATCGGAGCAATCTTCCTGATCCTTATGGGAGTTATTGATCTTAGAATTCCTGGAACATATATCGTTACATTTGTAATCTTTGTCGGAATCTTCGGACATGTTGCAAATCCGGATGTTGGATTCTTTGACCCACAGTATATTACAGCACATCTTTGTGGTGGTGGACTGATGCTTGGTGCATGGTTCATGGCTACAGACTATGTAACATCTCCAATTACACCAAAGGGACAGTTTGTATATGGTATTATCCTTGGTGTGTTAACAGGTCTGTTCCGTCTGTTTGGCGGCTCAGCAGAAGGAGTTTCTTATGCGATCATCATCAGTAACCTTCTGGTGCCATTGATCGAGAGAGTTACTCTTCCAAAACCATTTGGTAAAGGAGGAGAAAAATAATGAATAAGATTGTTAAGAATACACTGATCCTTACATTGATCACTGTCATTGCCGGATTCTTACTTGGAGCTGTATATGAGATTACAAAAAGCCCGATTGCCCAGGCGCAGGAGACAGCTAAAAAAGAGGCATGGCAGGCAGTATTTTCTGACGTAGACCTAGATGACTTTACTCAGGAAGACGTAGATCAGAAAGCAGCTGATAAAGCAGTTAAAGATATGGGTGTTAATGCGACTGTAGATGAAGTCTGTACAGCAGGTGATGAAGGATATGTCATCACAACAACAGACAAAGACGGATTCGGCGGTAACATCCAGATCACAGTTGGTATTAAGAAAGACGGAACAATTAATGGTGTGTCTATTCTTTCTATCAGCGAGACAGCAGGTCTTGGTATGAAGGCTACAGAGCCTGCATTCTATAACCAGTATGTTGACAAACAGGCTGATAAATTCGTAGTTTCCAAAGACGGCGGCGACGGTGAACAGATTGATGCTTTAAGTGGTGCAACCATTACTTCAAGAGCTGTAACAGGAGCTGTCAATGCAGCACTCGGATATTATCAGAATGCATTTAAATAGGAGGTAGTATATCATGAATAAATGTACTGAAAGAGTATATAACGGTCTGATCAAAGAAAATCCTACCTTCGTTCTGATGTTAGGAATGTGTCCGACCCTGGCGGTAACAACATCCGCTATTAACGGTTTAGGTATGGGACTGTCAACAACAGTCGTACTTGTACTGTCAAATATGTTGATTTCTATGTTACGTAAAGTAATCCCGGATTCTGTCAGAATGCCGGCATTCATCGTAGTCGTAGCATCTTTCGTAACAATTGTACAGTTCCTGTTAGAGGGGTTCGTTCCAAGTCTGTATGACTCACTTGGACTTTATATCCCGCTGATCGTTGTTAACTGTATCATCCTTGGACGTGCAGAAAGTTATGCATCTAAGAACCCGGTACTTCCATCTATCTTTGATGGTATTGGTATGGGTCTTGGATTTACATTTGGTCTTACCTGTATCGCTATCGTTCGTGAGTTTATCGGAACTGGAGCAATCTTTGGCGTTCAGATCCTTCCACTTGCAGATGCAGCAGCAGGAAAAGGCGGATATGTGCCAGTAACAATCTTCATCCTGCCTGCAGGAGCTTTCCTTGTTCTTGCATTCCTGGTAGCAGGTATGAACAGACTTAAGAGACACGCAGCACAGAAAGGCAAGAAGATTGCTGATCCACAGGGATGTGGTACAGATTGTGCATCATGCGGCGGATGCGGAAGCAAAGTATTCCCAACAGGGAATGAAGAGTAGGAGGAGTACATAGTATGAAAGAGTTATTGATTATTGCAATTGGTTCAGCTATCGTAAATAACGTTGTACTCAGCCAGTTCCTTGGAATCTGTCCGTTCCTCGGTGTTTCTAAAAAGGTTGAGACTGCAACCGGTATGGGTGGAGCAGTTGTATTCGTTATCACATTATCATCATTCTTTACAGGACTGATCTACAAATTTATTCTGGTCCCACTGGGATTTGAATATCTGCAGACAATCGTATTCATTCTGTTTATCGCAGCTTTGGTACAGTTTGTAGAGATGTTCCTGAAGAAGAGTATGCCATCCCTTTATAATGCACTTGGTGTGTATCTTCCACTGATCACAACAAACTGTGCAGTACTTGGTGTGGCACTTACAAACGTTCAGAAAGAATATTCTATCTTAGAAGGTATTGTCAATGGTATTGGTACATCTGTTGGATTCCTGATCGCGATCGTGATCATGGCTGGTATCCGTGAGAAGATGGAATACAATGATATTTCAGAGTCCTTCCAGGGAACACCAATCGTTCTGATCACAGCTTGTCTGATGGCGATTGCGTTCTGTGGATTCTCAGGATTAATTTAGGAGGGAGCAGACAATGAGTGTTACAGGTATTATTCTTGCGGCAGTTATCGTAGGAGGCACCGGATTATTCATTGGTGTATTCCTCGGAGTTGCTGGTAAGAAATTTGCAGTAGAGGTAGATGAAAGAGAAGAGGCCATTCTTGGCGTACTTCCTGGAAATAACTGCGGTGGCTGTGGTTACGCCGGATGTTCCGGACTTGCAGCAGCAATCGTAAAAGGAGAGGCTGAAGTTGGCGGATGTCCAGTCGGAGGCGCTCCGGTAGCAGCAAAAGTCGGTGAAATCATGGGCGTAGCTGCAGGTGCACAGGTACACGAAGTTGCATTTGTAAAATGTGGCGGAGATTGTGAAAAAGCAAAACAGGAATATGAATATCACGGACTGAGTGACTGTACTATGGTTAACATGATGCAGGATGGTGGACCGAAGGCATGTTCATTTGGATGCCTTGGAGACGGAAGCTGTGTGAAAGCATGTCCATTTGATGCGATTCATATTGTAAATGGCGTAGCAGTTGTAGATAAAGAAGCATGTAAAGCATGTGGAAAATGTGTAGCTGTATGTCCAAAACACCTGATTGAGATCGTACCATATGATCAGAAACATCTGGTACAGTGTAATTCACAGGATAAAGGTAAAGCTGTTATGCAGGCATGTACAGCAGGATGTATCGGATGTAAGATGTGTGAAAAAGCATGTAAGTTCGAAGCTGTTACAGTTGAGAATAACATTGCTCACATTGATTACGAAAAATGTAAAGACTGTGGTGCATGTGCAGTAAAATGTCCTAAGAAAGTTATTCTGTAGAGACAGATTTACAATTATTAAAAAGGTAATTTCGAAAGTATGTATTTCAAAAAGCATTCTGCAAAAAGAATTGCTTAAGAAAGATAACGGAATGAACAAAATATTAAAAAATGGATTTGTATTATTGAAAAATGATATAAAGAATGCAAGATGGGCGATTATGATAATAATCGCCTATTTTGTATTCGGAAATAAAATACTGCACAGTGTATGTCCGCTTACATGGCTTACGGGATTCCCATGTCCGGCATGCGGGCTTACCAGAGCAGGGCTGTGCCTGCTTCGCTTGGATTTTAAAGGTGCGTGGGAGATGCATCCTTTTATATATGTGTTCCTGATTCTGGCATTCATATTTGGATGGAACCGTTATATCTGTCAGAAAAAGAATAGGAATCCAGAGAAGGCAATCTTAATAGTAACGATAATATGGATGCTTGTGTTTTATGTATGGCGTATGTATCGTTTCTATCCCCAAGTGCCGCCGATGACTTATAATCCGGATAATCTTATAAGAATGACAGCTATTACATTTGGTCTTGTAAAGAGGTGAGACGGATATTATTTCGAAAAAAGGAGAAAAGAGTGAAAAAGAGTGACCGTTGCATTTGGCGTTGTAAAATGATAAGATAGGATGGATTACTGACGAAGGAGGAAACAGCCGGTGGATGAATATAATAATAAAAATGTCGATGATATGATAGAGGCAGGTGAAGAAGCGGCTAATGATACACAGCCTGACGAATCAGAAAACAAATTTGCATACCATGACAATCATTATGAAGAGAACCAAAGAAATACACAGGATTATCCAGAACAAAATTCCCAGAACGAAACATCCCCAATGGATTTAAAAGACTGGGTGCTGACACGGGTGGTATTGATGATTCCTTGTGTGGGAATTGTAATGTATTTTGTATGGGCCTTCGGAGACAAAGAAAATATCAACCGCAGGAACTTCTGCAGGGCACAGTTGATTATATTTGGAGTACTGTTGGTTATTTATCTGGTATTTTTCCTGTTGTTTGGATCGGTTTTGACGCGGACGGTGATATATTACTAAATTGCTTTTTATGAAGGTACGGGTATCCAAAGGGATGAATGAAACATCAAATCCCTTTCGACCGATGCACCTCCTCATCATCCGTAATAAAGATAGCCTCAACCCCATCCATCTCATTGATCAATTTCATCCCTTTTTCATACCCAAGTAAAAAACAAGTCGTACTAAGTGCATCCGCTTCTGTAGAAGAATCGGTGATGATGGATACGCTGTATAGATTGTTGTCACATGGATATCCGGTTTTGGGATCCAGGATGTGGTGATAGAGTTTGCCGTCTTTTTTAAAGTAGCGCTCGTAGATACCGGAGGTAACAACGGTCTGATCTTTTAATTTTACAGAAGTGATAGCCTCGCCGGTTTCGTCAAATGGTTTCTGGATACCGATGTTGTACTTGCTGCCATCCAGTTTTGTGCCGATGACATCGACATTTCCCCCGAGGTTAATGATGGCGTGTCGGACACCCTGGCCTTTTAGATAGGTTTTGACCTGGTCAGCAATATATCCTTTGGCGATGGCACCAAGGTCAATGCCGGCATTGGGATCTGCAAGGGAGACTGTATTCCCATCCAGAGAGATTCCGGTATAATCTACATGACTGACTGCTTCAGCGATGGCTTCGGAAGATGGCACCTCAGGAGATTCCGACTTAAAATCCCAGAGAGAGGAGACTGGCTCAATCGTGATGTCAAAGGCACCATTCGATAATTCACTGTAATGAATCCCTTCCTGGATCAGATCTGCCGTCTCATCGGAAACGGTCACCGGCGCACCGCCTGCGTGATTTAGTTTATATAGGTCGCTGTCTTCATTGGTAGTAGAAAACATGGTGTCATATTTCTGACAAAGTTTTTTTAGTCCGTCCAGTATATTCTGGTCAGCAGAGTCAAGGATCTGGATCTTGATTACCGTGTCAAAAAGCATGTCGGTATAGGAAAGATCCTGATTTGCCTGAGCGTGTCTGGATATACCGGAACAGCCGGATAAACAGAGTGTAGCGGCTGTGATTAGTGTTAATAATTTTTTACATTTCATAAGAATCCTCGTATTGATTAAATTGTATCAGTTATTTTATACATCATGTAGTATAGCATGAAAAAATGCAGATGAAAACCAAACATATTTTCTTTTTTGTTGAACGGTTGAGGTGGTTGTGCTAGAATAGTACCGAGATGCCAACGGGATGTGCAGAGTTTAATAATCCGATGGCATATTTTTATCCAGGAATGTCAGAGTGTATCTGAAAAATGCATTCATTTTTAAGACACGCTTTCAGATGTTCCTGACTGAAGATAAGGAGAAAATATGAAGAAAAAAGATGGAATTCTTATCCTGCTTATCCTTGTGGTTGCAGCAGCCGCTTACCTGGGACATCAGTTTATCGGTGGAAATGGCGGCAATGTGGTAAAAGTGAAGGTAGATGGGAAGGTGACCGGAACCTATTCACTTGATAAGGATCAGACGATAGAGATTAATGGCGGAACCAATCAGCTTAGAATCAAAAATGGAAAAGCGAAAATGATCGATGCAGATTGTCCGGATCAGCTGTGTGTACATCAGAAAGAAGCATCAAAGAATCATGAAAGCATCATCTGTCTGCCGAATAAGGTTGTAGTAGAAGTGGAAAATGGTGAGACGAGTGAATTTGATGCGGTGGCAAATTAGGAGGAAAATGTGAAGAAGAACAGAGTAGCGTATTTTGGCGTGTTTACAGCACTGGCTTTGATATTCAGTTATGTAGAGACATTGATTCCGATTAATTTCGGAATTCCGGGTGTGAAGCTTGGACTGGCCAATCTGGTGATCGTTATTGCGTTATATAAGATGAAAGTATCCGAGGCATATCTTCTGTCGGTTGTCAGGGTGTTGTTGTCAGGATTTATATTTGGCAATTATTTCAGTATTATTTACAGCCTTGCAGGAGGACTTTTGAGTCTGACAGTGATGGCACTTCTGAAGAAAAAGGGTGGTTTTAGTGTACTGGGAATCAGCGTGGCTGGTGGTGTGTTCCATAATGTGGGACAGCTGATCGTTGCGATGCTGGTAGTAGAGACATTTAGCGTTGGATATTATTTTCCGGTACTTTTGATAGCCGGACTGCTGACAGGACTGTTGATAGGAATTGTTTCGGCAGAAATGTTAAAACGATTAAAGAACATTCAGCTATAAGAAGATTGTGGAAATGCGTAGAAATGGAGCAGATAAGAGAATATGATAGCATATGTACGGGGAATCCTGGAAGGGATGGAGGAAGATCGTATTATTGTAGATGTAGGCGGTATCGGATATGGAATCTATATGTCGGGAACTGCCATGGGAAGACTTCCTGGAATTGGAAAAGAAGTAAAAGTGCATACATATATGCACGTAAAAGAAGATCTGATGCAGTTATATGGTTTCCTTACTGCGGACGAGCTTAGAGTGTTTAAGCTTTTGATCGGTGTAAGTGGAATCGGACCAAAGGGCAGTCTTGGCATATTATCAGCACTGACACCGGATGATTTGAGATTTGCGGTTGCATCCAATGATGTAAAGGCAATCCAGGCAGCACCGGGAATCGGGAAGAAGACGGCAGAAAAGCTGATACTGGAATTAAAAGACAAATTAAAGCTTGAAGATGCACTGGAACATGCCGGAGAATCATCCGTGGTATCTTCAGATGGAATAGCAGATGCATCTGCAAATGCAATGACCAGTGAAGCAGTACAGGCACTGGTGGCATTGGGATACGGCAACACAGAAGCGTTAAAGGCAGTGCGTCAGGTAGAAGTTACAGACGGGATGAATGTCGAAGATGTTCTGCGGCAGGCACTCAAATATATGATATAGGTGATGAAGAAGACAGATGAGCAGAAGAATTATCACAACGGAAAATCTGGAAGAAGATATTAAGATTGAAAATCATTTAAGGCCGCAGCTCCTGGATGATTATATTGGACAGGAAAAGGCGAAAGAAACATTAAAAATATATATTGAAGCGGCAAAGGCGCGTAATGAGGCACTGGATCATGTGCTGTTTTATGGTCCGCCGGGACTTGGAAAGACGACACTTGCCGGAATTATTGCAAATGAAATGAATGTAAATATCAAGATCACATCGGGTCCTGCAATCGAGAAACCAGGAGAGATGGCAGCGATTCTTAATAATCTGCAGGAAGGAGATGTCCTTTTTGTAGATGAGATCCATCGTCTGAACCGTCAGGTAGAAGAGGTCTTGTATCCGGCAATGGAAGATTATGCGATTGACATTATGATCGGAAAAGGTGCATCAGCAAGATCGATCCGTCTGGACCTTCCGAAGTTTACACTGGTAGGAGCAACCACCAGGGCAGGGATGCTGACAGCACCGCTAAGAGATCGCTTTGGAGTGGTAAACCGTCTGGAATTCTATACCATCGAAGAACTGAAGACGATTATCATGCGGTCGGCGAAAGTACTGGAAGTAGGCATTGATGAAAAGGGTGCCTATGCGCTGGCAAGAAGATCCAGAGGGACACCGCGTCTTGCGAACAGGCTTTTGAAGCGCGTAAGAGATTTTGCACAGGTTAAATATGACGGGTATATCACAGAAGACGTTGCCAATTATGCGCTGGATCTTCTGGACGTTGATAAAGAAGGACTGGATCAGACAGACAGGGGACTCCTTCTTACAATGATTGAAAAATTCCAGGGAGGACCGGTGGGGCTGGATACTTTAGCGGCTGCAATCGGAGAAGATTCCGGTACGATCGAAGATGTATATGAACCATACCTGATCAAGAATGGATTCATACAGCGGACACCAAGAGGACGTGTCGTGACAGATGCGGCATATGCACATCTGGGAATTAGTTTGTAATCAGATTGTTACTGTTCACGGGTATGAATTTTCTGAACTGAAAATTTCGTATGACGCAGCAGTGGATGTGGATTTTGTCGATTTCTCATGAAAATGAATAAAAGAGGTTGGTTTTTCTTACAGATTAGTTTATAATAGTTATCAGAAATTATGAAAGTTCGAGGAGGCTTCTTATGGCATCATCAAAAAACTATACAGAAGTATTAATAGGAGGCAAGGTATTTACCTTAAGCGGATTTGAAAGTGAAGATTATCTGCAGAAGGTTTCCACATATCTGAACCATAAGCTGGATGAGTGTACCAGCAGTGAGGGATACCGCAAGCAAAGTGCGGAGACCAGAAGTATTTTACTTGCACTGAATATTGCAGACGATTACTTCAAAGCAAAGAAACAGGGCGGTACACTGGAAAGTGATATCGAAGCAAAAGATAAAGAAATGTATGACTTAAAGCATGAACTGATATCCGTTCAGATTAAGTTGGAAAATGCAGAAAAAGCGATGGACAAACTGAAGGAAGAGAACAAAGAACTTCAGATGAAGATCGTGCAGCTGGAAACAGAGATTAAAAATAATAATAAAAACTAGGCTGTCATATGACAGCCTTTTTTACAATACAGGATAGGTAAGATATGTATGGCAGGATTCCCTGCATATACAGGACAAATATAAAGGAAGTATGGATAGACAAATATGGAGAAAAATGTAGAGATACTGGCACCGGCAGGATCGATGGAGAGTCTGCATGCAGCCATTGCCGGGGGTGCAGATGCGGTGTACCTTGGCGGGACAAAATTTGGCGCAAGAGCTTATGCGAAGAACCTGTCTGAGGAAGATCTGATCGAAGCAATTGAGTATGTGCATATACATGGAAGAAAGATTTACATGACGGTTAATACACTTTTAAAAGACCGGGAAATGGATGAATTATATGATTATCTTCTTCCATATTATAAAGCCGGACTGGATGGTGTGATCGTACAGGATATCGGAGCAATCAGCTACATCAGAGAGCATTTCCCGGAGATGCCGGTTCATGCAAGCACCCAGATGACGATTACCAATACGCTGGGAGCAGAATATTTAAAACGATACGGAATCACAAGAGTCGTACCGGCCCGTGAATTATCACTGGAAGAGATCGAAGAGATGAAAAAGACAACCGGACTTGAGATGGAATGTTTTGTGCATGGTGCGCTTTGCTACTGTTATTCCGGTCAATGTCTGTTAAGCAGTATGATCGGGGGCAGAAGCGGAAACCGTGGACAGTGTGCCCAGCCGTGCAGATTGCCTTACCAGGTGAATGAGAAAAAAGCGGTGGATATCATGAGCCTGAAAGACCTGTGTACGATCGATATCCTGCCGGAGCTTATCGATGCAGGGATTGATTCATTCAAGATCGAAGGCAGAATGAAACAGCCGGAATATGTATATACAGTCGTACGCATGTACCGCAAATATGCAGATCTGTATCTGGATATAATAAAAAACGGAAAGAAAAAATCAGCATATCATGTATCAGAAGCGGATAAAAAAGAGCTTATGGCGACGTATCAGAGAAGAGGCTATTGTGAAGGATATTATCATCAGCACAATGGAAAGAATATGGTTTCTTTAAAACGTCCGCAGGCAGATAAAAAGGACGGAAAAGAAGAAAATACATGGCAGGATATAAAAGTACAAGAAAAAATTAATGGGAAGTTAATACTTTCTGTGGGTGAATGTGCTAAACTGACAATAGCATTTCAGAATATTATCGTGGAATGTACCGGGCAGGAAGTACAGGCGGCAAAGAATCAGCCGTTAGATCCGGTCCGTATTGAAAAACAGATGAGAAAAACAGGAAATACAGAATTCACCTTTGATCATCTGGATATCCAGACACGGGGAAATGTCTTCATGCCGATGCAGGCTTTAAATGAACTTAGGCGGTATGGACTGGAAAAGTTAGAAGAAAAGATCCAGGAACAATACCGGAGAGATGAGTATAAAAAAGATAATACAGAAGAATGCAGCACAATCTGTCAGAAGTCAGAAGTGTATGAGATAAAAGACTTAGAACCAGAATTTCGAGACAATGATTCAGACTTTGAAAATCAGCAGGCACAGCAAAAGGCAGCATTCATAACGGCATATGTCCAGACCTCAGCACAGCTGGAAGCGGCAATTGCTTCGGGAATCCGTTGTATTTACCTGGAGGAACAGGTGGCGTTTGAACGTCGTGAAGGGATTCAGTATTTTCTGGCTATGCCATACATTTTCAGAGAAAAGACAATAAAAAGATATGAAAAAATCTATGACCAGATAGAGGAAAAATATGACGGAGTTCTGATCCGCAACTGGGAATCCTATGAGTGGCTTGAGCGTCATCAGTACCAGAAAGAAATCCGAAGCGATTATAATGTATATATCTTTAACCGCCGTGCGAAAGAAGAGGTGCTGGGCCGGAAGATACAGATGACAACGGCATCGGTAGAGCTTAATAGCCGGGAACTGGAAAGACTTGGATTGGACCGGCAGACACTGATCGTATATGGATACCAGCCGGTGATGATCAGTGCAGGCTGTATTCAGAAAACGGCAGAAAAATGCGACGGAAAAGGCGGCATTATAACACTGACCGACCGGTATCAGAAAAAATTTACAGTAAAAAGAAACTGTAGGGACTGTTATAATGTAATGTATAACACAGCACCACTTTTTCTGGCGGACCGGGCTTCTGAGATAGAAGATTTACATCCAGAGCAGATCCGTCTGGACTTTACAGAAGAAAGTGCATCCCAGGTAAAAGAAATCATAACGATTTATAATCAGGCATTTATAAAACATCAGGACGTAGAGCCGCTGAATTCAGACTATACAAGAGGACATTTTAAACGAGGAGTAAAGTAGGTGACGAATTGGTAAATATAATTGTACAGCTGTCAAAATATCTGATGATTGTACTGATCATAATGTATACGTACCTTTGTTTCAGTATTTTTGGATATTATGACCCGGATAAAAAGGACAGGTGTCTGAAAAAACAGAATGTATTAATGTTTGTGATGCATCTGACCGCATTTCTTGTGATGTTTCTGGTGAAACTGGACATCAAGATTCTTGCATTATACCTGATGCAGGTGACATTGCTTGGCGGAACGATCGTATTGTATATGTTCATTTATCCAAGAGTGTCGAGACTTGTTGTAAATAATATGTGTATGTTACTCAGTATTGGGTTTATCATGATTACAAGACTCAATTATGATAAAGCAGCAAAACAGTATCTGATCGCAGCGGGAGGACTGGTGCTTTGCATGGTAATCCCGGTGATCATAAGAAAGTTTAAGCTGTTATCCGAATGGAGAATTTTCTACGGGGTGCTGGGAATCGTATCACTGGCTGCGGTTGTCGTGGTCGGAAAAGTTTCAAATGGAGCGATGCTTGGATTTACTGTGGCAGGTATTAACATCCAGCCATCGGAGCTTGTAAAGATTGTATTCGTATTTTTTGTGGCATCAAGCTTCAAGCGGTCTACGGAATTCCGGGATCTTGTCATTACCACGGTTGTGGCGGCATTTCATGTACTGATCCTGGTTATATCCAAGGATCTTGGTGCTGCGCTGATCATTTTTGTGGTATACCTGGTCATGTTGTATGTGGCAACGCATCAGCCGCTTTATATTCTTGCCGGATTAGGAGCGGGAAGTGTCGGTGCATTTGCTGCATATCACCTTTTTACACATGTTAAGACGAGGGTAAATGTATGGAAAGATCCGTTTGGAACCTATAATAACGGTGGATACCAGGTGGCACAGTCACTGTTTGCCATCGGAACCGGTGGATGGTTTGGTGTAGGCCTTTATCAGGGACAGCCGGATACCATACCGGTATCGGCAGAGGACTTCATATTTTCAGCGATTTCTGAAGAAATGGGACTGATTTATGGAATGTGTCTGATCCTGATCTGTGTCAGCTGTTATGTAATGTTTTTAAATATTGCAATGCAGCTTCGCAGTATGTTTTATAAGATGGTAGCACTCGGACTTGGTACCTGTTATATCTTTCAGGTGTTTTTAACCATTGGCGGTGCTACGAAATTCATCCCGTCGACGGGAGTTACACTTCCGCTGGTAAGTTATGGCGGAAGTTCGCTGATCAGTACGCTGATCATGTTTGCAATTATCCAGGGACTTTATATATTAAGAGAAGACGAGGAAGAGGATATTGAAAGAAAGAAGAAGGAAAGGCTACGAGCAAAGAGAAGCGGACAAGAGATGGAGAAGAGATATCGAGATGCAGTATATGAGCCGGGAAGAGAGAAAAGAAGCGAAACGGCTGGAAAAGAAAAAGAAAAAGGCCAAGCGCGCCAGAAACAAAGAATTCGCTAGGGTAACCTATGTATTTGTGGCACTTTTTCTGGTCATGCTCGGTTACATCACATATTTTCAGGTGAAGAAAAGCCAGGAAGTAATCCGGAGTCCGTATAATGCCAGACAGAATTCGAATGAAAAACAGATCACCAGAGGAAAGATACTGGACAAGAACGGCAATGTACTTGCAAAGACGGATACGGCATCAGACGGGACACAGACCAGAGATTATCCGTATGGTAATGTATTTGCACATGTAGTCGGTTACAGTGCGCAGGGAAAATCCGGAATCGAATCTCTGGAAAATACTGAACTGATGAATTCAGATGAAAATTTCCTGATTAAATTAAAGAATCAGCTTCAGGATAAGAAAAATGTAGGAAATACAGTCATTACTACACTGGATGCAGACCTGCAGCAGGCTGCATATCAGGCACTTGGGGATAACAGAGGCGCGGTAGTCGTTATGGATCCAAAGACCGGTAAAATACTGGCGATGGTATCAAAGCCTGATTTTGATCCAAATACAGTGGTGGCAGACTGGGATACTTTAAGTTCAAGTGGAGACAGTGTGCTTTTGAACCGTGCAACACAGGGGCAGTATGCACCCGGATCGACATTTAAGGTTGTGACGACACTGGAATACATGCGGGAAAATCCGGACTATGCATCGTATTCTTATAATTGCAGGGGTTCTATTGAACGTGACGGAATCCGTATTCATTGTTACAACGGACATGTCCATGGACAGGTAGATCTGCAGGACAGTCTTGCCTATTCCTGCAACGCATCATTTTCGAATATCGGACTGTCGCTGGATCCTTCCAAGTTCAAAAATACGGCAGAGGATGTGCTGTTTGATTCCAAGCTTCCAAGTGATCTTCCGTATAGTAAGAGCAGTTTTACATTAGATTCGTCTGCAGGAAATGGTACGAAGATGATGACTGCTATGGGACAGGGAGAGACTCAGGTGACACCATATCATATGGCACTGATCACAGCCGCAATCGCTAATGACGGAACCCTGATGAAGCCGTATCTGATCGATAAAGTAACGAATGCATCAGGAACAGTCATGAAAGAAAGTAAACCGGAAGAATACAAAGAGCTGATGACGGCAGATGAGGCAGGACAGCTGAAAGCATATATGAAGAGTGTCGTAGATTATGGTACAGCATCTGTATTAAGCGGACAGAGCTATACCGCAGCCGGGAAGACCGGAACAGCAGAATATAGTTCTGACAAAGAAAAAGATCACTCCTGGTTTATCGGTATGTCTAATGTAGAAGATCCGGAACTTGTTGTAAGTATTATTATCGAATCCTCAGATGGTAATGCAAAGGCGGTAAACATCGCAAAAGAGATCTTTGATTCATATTATAACCAGTAGATGTATAGAAGGACGGGAAGTATGCAATATTATAAGTATCTGTATCTGGCAGAAGGACTGGAAAAGAAAAGAGAAAAACTGATCCGCAAATTAGACGCAGGGAAGCTTACACTGGATATACATGTGATCACGCTTGCGGTAAATGAAAAGAACCAGCTGGAGATTTATAATACGATACAGTTTAAGCAGCCGTCATTTCCATACAGCGAGCTGTTCGTGGTAGGAATTGCCAGAGGATATGAGGAAGCGGTGGAACTGGTAGAACGTATTGTCACAGAAGTGTATGAAAAGACGGGTACGTGTAATATACGGTCTTATATTTTAGAAAAAGAACAGGGAAGGTAAGATGTTACATATTCTATTGATCATATTGAAAATCATAGGGATCATCATTGCAGTCATCCTGGGACTGCTGATCCTTCTGCTGGCCGTTGTGCTATGTACCCCGGTGAGATACCGGTTAGAAGGAACACTGGATAAAGAGTGGAGAAAAAGCCAGGGAAGGGCCTGCGTTACATGGCTTTTGCATCTGGTGAGGATAGATGTGGCATATGAAGGGCAGTCACTTAGATGGAAGATCAGGATTGCATGGAAGACGCTGGGAAGCGAGAAGGAAAAGGAGAAAGTCTATGAAGAAAATCAGGACGATAAACATGAAAAGCCTCATGAAGAAAAGCATGAGGAAGCTGGAAAAGCGGAATGCGAAAAAACTGCAGAAGTTTCTGAAGAGACACGACCTGAAAAAATTAGAGAAGAAGCTTGTGAAACTGCAGAAAGAGAGAAGAAAGCAGAGATTCATGAAGAGCCTTCGAAACTTGCTGAACCTGAAAAACTGGAAGAAAAAGATAAAGAGAAAAAGAAGAGTTCTGAAGATGAAAAAGAACATCAGACGGATTCTGAAAAGACAGCCGGAAAGAAGATGGATCCCGATCGGAAACAGATAGAAACAGATGAAGCGGCTGAAGGCAGTAAAGAAAAAGCAGGTATATTTTCTAAGATCAAATGTACAATCAGGAGTATCTGTGATAAGATAAAACACATAATCAGTAAAGTGACAAGTACGATAGAGAGCGTGTCAGATACCAAAGACCGGATCATAAAAGAACTGGAAGACCCGGCTCATCAGAAAGCATTTACAAAAGTAAAAAAAGAGCTTGGAAAGCTTCTTGGAAGGTGGAAACCGAAGACTTTAAAAGGTGCAGTGCATTTTGGATTTGAAGATCCTTATCACACCGGACAGGTACTGGCGCTGCTTAGTATGATCTATCCATTTCTGGGTGGTAATCTGTCGGTAGATCCGGATTTTGAACAGAGAATCCTGGAAGGGAAACTTAAGATTGCAGGAAAGATTGCGATCATACCTCTGGTGTGCTTTTTGTGGAATCTGATCTGGTGCAAAGCGGTCAGACAGACGTATCATGATATCCGTAATTTTGATCTGTCGGAAAAGTGATAAGAACAGGTACAGGATCAAGATAGATAATAAGAGATAGATATTTCATAGAAGAAAAAGTTCCAACAGATAGTAATTTGAAAATACTGGATCATAAATGGAAAAATATAGGAGGAGAGCAGATGGCAGATAATAATTTTAAAGGAACAGTGGAAGCATTGTTCCACGGTATGGACGGAGTAGTGTCATCCAAAACAGTAGTAGGAGATGCGATTCATATAGGCGATACGATCATTCTTCCGCTGGTAGATGTATCATTTGCAGTAGGAGCAGGTGCATTCAATGCGGATAAAAAAGAAAAAGGAGCCGGAGGAATCGGAGGAAAGATGACACCGAGTGCGGTTCTGGTTATTCAGAACGGACATACGAAGCTTGTCAATATTAAAAACCAGGATACGGTTACCAAACTTTTAGATATGATTCCGGATGTTATGGATCGTTTTACATCCAGAAAAGAAGATGATGTCACAGAAGAGGATGTGAATAAGATCCTGGATGAAGCAGAAAAGTAGGTATACTCTGCTTCTGTGATACATAGACTATACAAAAAAAGCAGGTGTCACCGGTGAAAAGGATTATAGGCTTTGCTTTATTCTGGGTGGCGGTGGGAATGATTCTTTCATTGCTTTTGCCGAATTTATTTTCGGAAATTCTATGTATTATTTTGTGCGTAACGGTAGGATATTGTATGTTTTACTGTGGAAATTAGATAGAGAATAAAAAAATCCGAAATAAGTCTTGCAATTTCAATATTATTCTGCTAGAATAACTATTGTTGCGAGTTCGGACAAAGAACTTATTATGAGCGTTAGGAGGTGCAGTCATGGCAAAATGTGCTATTTGTGAAAAGGGTGCTCACTTTGGAAACAACGTAAGCCACTCTCATAGAAAATCACCAAAGATGTGGAAATCAAATGTAAAATCTGTTCGCGTGAAAACAGAAAACGGAGCTACAAAGAAGATGTATGTTTGTACTTCTTGTTTGAAATCAGGAAAAGTTGAGCGTGCATAAGATGTATTGAAACTCAGATTTCGCTGTGTGGAATCTGAGTTTTTTTGCGCAATAAAAAGTATTGTAAATAAAACTGGAACAGAGTATAATAAAATATATTATGTTTTGATTTAGATAGATTATAAAGAAGTGGAGGTTTTTGCTATGAAAGGATGTATGAGTACAGATTTGGGAATTATTACGATTGATCCTGAAGTAATCGCAAAATATGCAGGAACAGTAGCCGTTGAATGCTTTGGTATTGTTGGAATGGCGGCTGTAAATATGAAAGATGGACTGGTTCATCTTCTGAAAAAGGAAAGCCTGACAAGAGGAATCCATGTAAATATAAGTGACGACAACCATATCAGTATTGACTTCCACATTATTGTGGCATACGGTGTAAGTATTTCAGCTGTAACAGATAACCTGATCAGTGATGTAAAGTACAGAGTGGAAGAATTTTCCGGTATGCAGGTAGATAAGATTAACGTCTATATCGAAGGCGTAAGAGTCATTGATTAGTTTGTGGATTTAAGGAGGAACGTAAGAAGTGGCTACGAAGACGATAAATGTGGACGTGCTTGCAAAGATGTTTCTTGCAGGTGCTCAGAACATTGAAGCGAAAAAGGACTATATTAACGAACTGAATGTATTCCCGGTACCAGATGGGGATACAGGAACCAATATGTCTATGACAATTATGGCAGCAGCAAAAGAAGTAACAGCGCTTGATAAGCCGGAGATGAAAGATCTTGCAAAGGCGATTTCATCCGGTTCCCTTCGCGGGGCAAGAGGTAACTCCGGAGTTATCCTTTCCCAGCTTTTAAGAGGATTTACAAAAGCAATCAAGGAAGAAAAAGAGATTGATGTGCTGACACTTGCTACAGCTTGTCAGAGAGCCAGAGATACAGCTTATAAGGCTGTTATGAAGCCAAAAGAAGGAACAATCCTTACAGTGGCAAGCGGAATTGCAACCAAGGCAGCAGAGATGGCAGAAGAGACGGATGATTTGGAAGAGTTTATTCCGGCGGTCATCGATCATGCACAGGAAGTACTGAATCAGACACCGGAGATGCTTCCGGTCTTAAAAGAAGCCGGTGTGGTAGATTCCGGCGGACAGGGTCTCTTAGAAGTGATCAAGGGAGGATATGATGCTTTCCTTGGAAAAGAGATTGATTACAGTGCAATTAAGCCAAGTACAGGCGTAGCGGTCACTAAGGTGAATACAGAAGATACTGCAGATATCAAATTCGGATACTGTACAGAATTCATCATTCTGACAGAAAAAGAATTCACAGAAGATGATGAGCATGAATTCAAGAAATTCTTAAGTTCGATCGGAGATTCGATCGTATGCGTTGCAGATGATGATGTTGTGAAGATTCATGTACACACGAATGATCCAGGTCTTGCAATCCAGAGAGCACTGACTTATGGACAGCTCTCTAAGATGAAGATTGATAACATGCGTGAAGAACATCAGGAAAAACTGATTCGTGATGCTGAAAAAGTAGCAGAGCAGCAGGCAAAAGAAGAAGCTGCATATGAAGAAAAGAAATCAGCAGAGCCAAGAAAAGCAATGGGATTCATCGCAGTTTCTATCGGAGCTGGTATGAATGAAATCTTCAAGGAGCTGGGAGCTGATTATATCATCGAAGGCGGACAGACCATGAATCCAAGTACAGAGGATATGCTCAATGCCATCGATCAGGTAAATGCGGACACTGTATTTATTCTTCCAAATAATAAGAACATTGTTCTGGCAGCAAACCAGGCAAAATCACTGGTAGAAGATAAAGAAATCATCGTCATTCCTACAAAGACAGTTCCACAGGGAATTACAGCAATCATTAACTTCATGCCGGACGCAGATGCCAAGACAAACGAAGAAACAATGCTGGAAGAGATTAAGAACGTAAAGACCGGACAGGTAACTTACGCGGTCAGAGATACACATATCGATGACAAAGAAATCCATGAAGGAGATATCATGGGTATCGGTGACAGCGGAATCCTTGCAGTTGGTAAAGAACTGGAAGAGACAACAAAGGAACTGATCGCCAATCTGGTAGATGAGGATTCAGAACTGATCAGTATCTACTACGGTGAAGAAGTATCAGAAGAAGATGCTGAGAAATTCACAGAAGAAATCTCAGAACTGTATCCGGATGTAGATGTGGATATTCAGTTTGGTGGACAGCCGATCTATTATTATGTTCTTGCTGTAGAGTAAGCGGTGTATACCAAAGTATGCAAGAAAAGTTGCCAGTGGCAAGTTTTCTGTATAGAATAATAAATGAACAAAATCTGTCCCGATTTATGATTGGGGCAGATATGTATAGAACCGAATTTGTATATCGGAAATGATGATATTTCTGGTATATAAATTCGGTTCTCTGTATACATGAAGTATAAGTAATTTTGCAATATGAGATTGTATTTATATGATGGGAGAAGTAAGAATCGTATGATAGAAAAGACAGACATCGGAGACTTAAAAGGAGTCGGAGAGAAGACGAAAAAGCTCTTTGAAAAGATCAATATTCATACCGTAGGCGACCTGATCCGTTATTATCCGCACGGATATGACGTGTATGAGGAGGCAGTGCCTGTCAGCGAACTGGAGGAGGATAAAATCCAGACGGTTACCGGTGCAATCTACGGGCGTGTGCAGGTATCCGGAAGCAGCCGGATGCAGGTGACGACACTTCATGTAAAAGATATTACCGGAACATTAAAGGTTATCTGGTTTAGGATGCCATTTCTTAGAAATACATTATCCGGTGGAGGTGTAATCACTCTGCGTGGAAGAGTCGTTCGGAAGAAAACGGGCGATCTGGTCATGGAACATCCGGAAATATTTTACCCTTCCGCAAAATACGAGGAGAAGCTTAACACATTACAACCTGTATACGGTCTGACGGCGGGCTTATCCAACAATATGGTTATGAAGTCCATGAAGCAGGCGCTGGACGGTCTGGATCTTACAAAAGAGATACTGCCGGATTCTCTGCGCTTAAGATATGGTCTGGCAGAATATAATTATGCAGTGAGGGGAATACATTTCCCTGAGGATAAAGAAGTCTTTTACCATGCAAGAGAACGCTTGGTATTCGAAGAATTCTTGGAATTCATTCTGTCGATCCGGCGGCTGAAAGAAAAGAATGACCGTCTGGCTAACAATTATCCGATGCAGCCCCATCCGGAAGTACAGGCATTTCTGGAAGGATTACCGTTTGAACTGACCGGTGCACAGAAAAAAGTCTGGAAAGAAATTGAGAAAGATCTGGGATCAGACAGGACAATGTCAAGGCTGGTACAGGGAGATGTAGGTTCCGGTAAGACAATCGTCGCAGTGCTGGCACTTATGAATGCTGCATTCAACGGCTATCAGGGAGCCATGATGGCACCGACAGAAGTACTTGCAAGACAGCATTATGAAAATATCACGAAGATGTTCGAAGATTACGATATTCCGGTCAAAGTAGAACTTCTGACCGGTTCTATGACGGCAAAAGAAAAACGCAGGGCGTATGACCGTATTGAATGTGGACTTGCGAAAATTATCATTGGAACGCATGCATTGATCCAGGGGGCTGTCAGCTATGATAATCTGGGACTCGTGATTACCGATGAGCAGCATAGATTCGGGGTAAAGCAGAGAGAAACATTTGCGTTAAAAGGCGGTGAGCCGCATGTGCTGGTTATGAGTGCGACGCCGATTCCGCGGACGCTTGCCATTATCTTATATGGGGATCTGGATATCTCGGTGATCGATGAGCTTCCGGCGAACCGTCTGCCGATCAAAAACTGTGTCGTGGATACAAGTTACCGGAACACAGCGTATAATTTTATGAAAAAACAGATTGCCGAAGGCCGCCAGTGTTATGTGATCTGCCCGATGGTTGAAGAAAGTGAGACGATGGAAGCGGAAAATGTTACGGATTATACGGTGGCTCTGCAGGAAGAGATGGGGGATCAGATACAGGTTGCGTGTCTGCATGGCAAGATGAAACAGGTGCAAAAAGACGACATCATGGACCGGTTCGGGAAAAATGAGATCCAGATCCTGGTATCTACAACGGTTATTGAAGTCGGTATCGATGTGCCAAATGCAACCGTCATGATGATTGAGAATGCAGAGCGCTTTGGTCTTGCGCAGTTGCATCAGCTAAGAGGCCGTGTGGGACGTGGAAAATACCAGTCGTATTGTATCTTCATGAGTGCTTCGAAGTCAAAAGAGACAAAAGAACGTCTGGATATTCTGAACCATTCGAATGACGGATTCAAAATTGCAAGCGAAGACTTAAGACTCCGTGGTCCGGGAGACCTTTTCGGTATCCGTCAGAGCGGTCTTATGAACTTTAAACTCGGAGATGTCTATCAGGATGCCAAGATCCTTCAGATGGCAAATGAAGCGGCAGACCAGCTGACCACAGAAGATGAAGAATGGATCCGGAAACTGCCGAATTATGAAAGTGCAGCGGCGGTAGTTATATAAAAATTCATATGTAAAATCTGGTTATATTTTTGCTGACTGGGGAACCGGTAAGTATAAAATATTGCAGAAAGAAAAGAAAGGACAAAAGAATCGACACATGACAGTCTTTGGATAAATGTCATGTGTCGATGTTTTTTGATTCGAAGTTGAACTCAATGTTGCTTCAGATACGGTATTTCAAGAATCCTTTTGTCTTGAAATGCATCTGTAAGATACTGATTATTTACCAGCCATCTGTTTTTCCTGCTGTTCGATCATTTTCTTAACCATATAGCCGCCGACAGATCCGTTCTGTCTGGATGTCAGGTCGCCATTATAACCGTCTGATAATGGAACACCCAGTTCACTTGCCACCTCATACTTGAATTTGTCTAATGCACCCTTTGCTTCTGGTACTGCTGCTTTGTTTGATGAACGATTTGCCATTTTTATACTCCTCCTTTTTGTAACTTCTGTAACTTTTTCCTTGTTGTTACATCCATAGTATGTGGAGAAATATATTTTTTACACTAGAAGTGTTTTCATAATCTGGAAGATTTTTCTGATGAAAAAATGCTTTTCGGATGTATGTTGTTTGCAGGATCTATATTGCTGCTCTGATCAGCTATGCTGTTATTCGTCCCAGCCTTCGTAGAAACGGATATTCATAGAAATATTACGAACGATCTCGCCTTCTTTTACTTCGATGTCTTCAATATCGGATACGTAAGGGATTAAAGGGTCGTCTTCAGAAAGCTCCAGTGTGATCCAGTCACGAGCTGCTTCGTTGGCACTTTCAATAGCATCATCTAAAGTCTCACCTTCACCATAACAACATTCCAGATCTGGGAAATATCCTTTATAATGACCATCCTCTGTTTTGTGAAATACTGCAGGGTATATAAATTTCATAATTCGTCATCCTTTCAAAATTGTTCCTGTCTATTATATGATTTTTGGCAGGGGAAAACAATAGCGTTACGGAATAATGTACAATTTTATTCCGTACATTTTATTAGAGAATGGAATAATGCACAATTACTCTGAGTAAGATAATAATAATCGAAAAGATATCAGCGAGGAACCAGAAACGATGCGGTATAGACGAGGTATCAGTGCAATCTTAATGTGCTTTGTGCTTTTTTTACAACCAGTGTATGCAGTTCCGATGGAAGAGAACGAATCAGGGAATTCACAAGAAAATAGTACGGAAAGTAAGAAAAATGAACAAGAACAGATCAGTGCACCATCCGCTATTCTTATGGAAGCATCGACTGGACAGATTATATATGAGAAAAATCCGGATGAAAAATTACCGCCGGCAAGCGTAACGAAAGTTATGACATTGCTGCTAATATTTGATGCACTGAAAAGCGGACAGATCAAGTTAGAAGACGAAGTGACAACATCCGAATATGCAGCATCCATGGGCGGTTCACAGGTATTTCTGGAGCCTGGGGAGACGCAGACGGTAAACACACTGATCAAATGTATCTCTGTAGCCAGTGCGAATGATGCCTGTGTAACAATGGCCGAGTATATCTGTGGAAATGAAGAAGAATTTGTCAAAAAGATGAATCAACGTGCAAAAAATCTTGGCATGAAGAATACGCATTTTGCAAACTGTAATGGTCTGGATGCGGATGGTCATCTGACAACAGCAAGAGACATTTCGTTGATGTCTAGAGAACTGATCACTACATATCCAAAAATCTTTGATTACTGTAATATCTGGATGGAAAATATCACGCACAAAACGAAAAAAGGAGAGTCAGAATTTGGACTCACCAATACAAACAAACTGATCCGCCAATACGAATATGCAACAGGGTTAAAGACAGGATCTACAAGTAAAGCCAAGTTCTGCGTATCCGCAACCGGAAGGAAAGATGATATCGACCTGATTGCCGTGATCATGGCAGCAGATGACAGCAAAGCCAGAGTCAGAGATGCCATTACATTATTGAATTACGGATTTGGAAAATGTCAGAAATACGAAGAAAAAAACAAAAAGCAGATACCGCCGGCTAAGGTAAAAGGAGGCGCAGAAAGGCAGGTAAACGTGCAGCAAAAAGACATCTTCAGATACGTAGACACAAAAGGCGCAGACCTGACCAAAATAAAAAGAAAAACCAGGATGCAATCAGATATAAAAGCACCACTGAAAAAAGGAGAAAAAGTAGGAGAAAGCGTGTACTATTTAAACGGAAAAAAGATTGGAACGAGAGATATCGTTACACAGGAGAGTGTGAAAAAAATAAATTATAAGATTTCACTGGAAAATATATTAGAACAGTATGCATTGTAAAATTGGTGTTGAATATAAATCTTCCGGAGGAGACATTCACGGTTACGCCCTCCGTTTCATTCAGCATATCTTACGCATTCGATACACACGGAATAAAAAGCAACCAGGTCTTTCAGTGCATTCGCAGACCTGGTTGCTTTTTATGGAGGTACGGGGTATCTCAAGTGGTGAATGAAACAGCCAATTTAAATACTTCTGGTATAAACCTTCAACCACTCCCGTTCCTCATCACTAAGATGCGGAGCTACAATCTCATAAACCTTTTTATGATACTCATTCAACTGCTCACGTTCCTGATCTGTCAGCATTTCAGGAATGATTGCATCCAGATCGATCGGAACATATGTGATAGGTTCAAAGTACAGGAACTGTCCATATTCATTCTTAGGACCTTTTCTTACGAGAAGTTCATTCTCGGTACGAACACCGTGGCTTCCTTCGATATAGATACCAGGTTCGTCTGTAATTACAAGTCCATCCATCAAAGGAGCCTGTTCTTTTTCACGGATTGCACAACGGAAACCGCAGGAAGCTTCGTGGATGTTCATCAGATATCCGACATCATGTCCGGTGCCGTGGTTAAAGTTGATGCCACGTCTCCATGCTGGCATTCTTGCAAGCACGTCCAGATTATAACCGGTAGTTCCCTCAAGGAATACAGCATGTGCAAGGTTAAAATTACACTGTAATACGGTTGTAAAGTCCTCTTTCATACGCTGTGTGATCTCACCGAATGCAAAAGTACGGCTGATGTCAGTAGAACCTTCCAGATATCCTCCGCCTGTGTCAGACAGGAATAATCCGTTCTGTGTAACTGGAATATCGGTTTCCGGAGTTGGTTCATAGTGGACGATCGCACCGTGTTCACCGGATGCACAGATAGGTTCAAAGCTCTGCCATAAGTATCCTTCCTGTTCTTTACGGAATGATTCCAGTTTTGCGGCAGCACTAAGCTCTGTAATCTCAATTTTACCAATGTTGGTCTTCAGCCAGTACATCCATTTTGTCATGGCTACGGCATCTTTTTTATGAGCATTGATGATGTTCTTGATCTCGACGTCATTTTTCTTTGCCTTCATTGCAATTGTAGGGTTTACCTGCTTTACAACTTTTGCACCGTCCGGAATATTGTTGAACAGTGCATAGTTCAGACGGTTCGGGTCTACCAGAACAGTAGATGCAGTATCTAAGTTCTTAAGATCTTCATAGATTGCATTGTATGGATGGATAGTGATGTTGTTCTTTGCAAGAGCAGCTTTCATCTCGTCATTTAATTTACGCTCATCGATGTAAAGTTTCATCTCATCCATTGTGATGACCGCATAAGACAGTAATAATGGGAAGAAATCCACATCGTCTCCACGCAAGTTTGTAATCCAGCATACATCGTCAAGTGCTGCAATTACATGTACATCGGCGCCGGCAGCTTTCATAGCTTCGCGGACACGTGCAAGTTTGCTTTCTGTGCTTTCACCTGTATATTCTTCGCCAAGTGCAAAAGCAGGTTTTTCAGAAAGAGAAGGACGGTCGGTCCATACTTTACCAACCAGATCTTCAGAATAATTGATCTTTGCATGCTTAGATGCAGCAGCCTCTTCCAGAGCGGCACCTTCTTCGATAGCAACGACACGGCCGTCGAATCCAAGAGTACCACCTTCCGGCAGGGCGGAAGCGATAAATTCTTCTACTGTAGGAACACCCGGTTCTCCCATTTTGAAAAGTTTCAAACCGGTTCCGGCTAACTGCTGGTCGGCCTGAAGAAAATATCTGCCGTCTGTCCAAAGCCCAGCTTCGTCTTTTGTAAATACGGCAGTTCCCGCAGAACCTGTAAATCCTGTAATATATTCTCTCACTTTGAAATGATCGCCGACATATTCACTCTGATGAAAATCATCAGTAGGAACCATGTAGACATCATATCCTCGTTCTTCCATTAATGCGCGAAGAGCGGAGATTCTTTCTGGTATATTCATAATAAAAACCTCCTTATAATGAATTGATAGTTACTGTAACATTTGCAGCAAAGCGATAAGAGTTTCGCAACTGGGTAAACAGTAACGATTGATATACCTTCAAATAACAATTCTATCACAACTGATTGAAAATGAACAGAAATAATTATATGATGTAAGTGTCAAAAGGATAGCATCATACGGAATTTTCAGTTCAGAAAATTCCTACCAGTGAACATATGCCTTTACAGATAAGCAATTTATATTTATTGATAGGCTGAACAATGAAAAGGAGAAAATATTACGTGAAAATAGTATGGATGATAATAGTACTGGCAGCTATATTTGGAGTATACTGCCTGATTGAGATAAGACGGGAACTAAAGGATTTTCATGTGACAACATATCAGATATCATCACCTGAACTGGATAAAATGACAGGTACCGGAAAAGTTATTTTCCTCAGTGATCTGCATAACCGGGTATATGGAAAAGACAATGAAAAATTATGGAAAAAGATTGTAGAAAACAATCCGGATATGATCTTGATCGGAGGGGATATGCTGATACGTAAGGATGGAACTTCTTATAAAGAAACGCTGCATTTTTTAAGAAGACTTCCTGAAATCTGTCCGGTATATTATGCGAATGGCAATCATGAGCAGAAGTTAAAAGAAAAACCGGAATGTTACAAACAGTCTTATAAAACATACAAAAATGAACTTGAAAAAGCAGGAATTCACATGCTTGAGAATGCTTCCGTGACAGTGATGTTAAAAGGACAGAAACTTACACTGACCGGACTTGAAATACCGTTATGGGCGTATGCGCGTTTTGGTAAAAAGGCACTTCCGGAAGAAGAAATTACGGAAAAGATTGGAAAACCAGACGGAAACTATCAGGTGCTGCTTGCACATCACCCGGGATATATAAAAGAATACGTTCACTGGGGTGCGGATCTGACTCTTAGCGGGCATTACCATGGATGTGTGGTACAGCTTCCGAAAATTGGCGGCGTGATCGCTCCGAATTTTACACTTTTTCCAAAATATTCAGGGGGAATTTACCATGAAAAAGATAGTACTGTGATAGTAAGCAGAGGACTTGGCACACATTCCGTTCCGATAAGACTCTGGAACTGGCCGGAACTGATCGTATTGGAATTAAAATCGTCATAGAGTTACTATTTGCACAGCATGTGAACAGTAACTCTATAGAGAAAAGAGAGGAAAATCCTTGAGTAATTCTGGTATCTCCTGTATAATATTTAGGTCATCAAAGCGTTGTAAGAATGTGATGTGAAATGTAAGAATAAGAGGACTTGCTTCTACAGTTTGTACAGCATATAAACAGCAGTATTTTACGCAGATTTGACAGTTGGAGGATATATATGGGGATTCCGGTAAAACTGCAGGTGTTTGAAGGTCCACTGGATCTGTTGCTGCATTTGATTGAAAAAAATAAAATAGATATATATGATATCCCGATCGTAGAGATCACGAACCAGTATATGGAGTACATAAGAGCCATGCAAAAAGAAGACATGAACATCATGAGTGAGTTTCTTGTCATGGCAGCGACGCTTCTGGACATCAAGTGCCGGATGCTTCTTCCAAAAGAAGTCAATGAAGAAGGAGAAGAAGAAGATCCGCGCCAGGAACTGGTAGAGCAGCTTCTGGAATATAAGATGTACAAGTTCATGTCCTATGAACTGCGGGACCGGGAACTGGATGGTGACCGGGTGATGTATAAAGCATCTACAATCCCGGATGAGGTGAAAAGTTATGTGCCGCCGGTGGATCTGGATGCACTTCTGGGTGATCTGACACTGGTACACCTGAACCGCATTTTCAAAGAGGTCATGAGACGTCAGGAAAATAAACTGGATCCGGTAAGAAGCAAGTTTGGAAAGATTGAAAAAGAAGAAGTGACGCTTCCGGATAAACTTGAATATGTGACAGAATATGCCAGAACACACAGAAAATTCGGCTTCCGGACATTGTTAAAGCGTCAGAGCTCGAAAGTGCAGATCGTGGTTACATTTCTGGCAATTTTGCAGCTTATGAAAGAAGGGGTGATCTTTATAGAACAGGATCAGCCGTTTGATGAGATTATAATCACATCAAAAGTAGAAGCATAATTATAGGATGATAATATGGGAAGATTAAAAATAAAACAGATGGAAGGAATCATCGAATCGATTCTCTTTACGATGGGGGATTCGGTGGAAGTCGGCAAGATTGCAAAAGCAATCGAACAAGATGTAGATACGACCAGAAAATTAATACATAGAATGATGGACAAATATGAATCCGAGGACAGAGGTGTCCGCATTATAGAGCTGGAAGATTCATTTCAGATGTGCACGAAGAAAGAGACGTATGAATATCTGATCCGTGTTGCGACACAGCCAAAAAAGCATGCGCTTACGGATATACTTCTGGAGACGCTTTCGATCATTGCCTATAAGCAGCCGGTAACAAAGCTGGAGATTGAAAAGATCAGGGGAGTAAAATCGGATCACGCAGTGAATAAGCTTGTGGAGTATAATCTTGTCTGTGAAAGAGGAAGACTGGATGCTCCAGGAAAGCCGATTTTATTTGGAACAACGGAAGAATTCTTACGAAGGTTTAGTATCCCGTCCCTGGATGATCTGCCAAGTCCGAATCCGGAACAGGTAGAGACATTTAAGGAAGAAGCAGAGGAAGAAGTGGAATTAAAACTGGATATTTAGAATAAAAGATCATTTTATCATGAGACTGGCATGTATGCCGGGGCTTTTTTGGGGCCTGATGGGAAAACGTACAGAAAGTCTGTGATAAAGTGATTTTTTTATTGTCTGCGACATATGTTTTTATGACGGAAGTCTTTGGAGTGCAGATATGGACAGAGAGAAGATAACAGGACTACTCATGAAAGAAAAATATCCGGGAATCCATAAAAACGGCAAAAGAATGAGAAGGTTAGTTCTGACATTATTATGGCTGCTGATAGTGGGTACAGTTGCTTCCTATAGCGGATATCAGCAGCAAAAAGAGCAGGCGGCAGATGTTGATATTAACACAGAAGAAGCAGTAAAAGAAATAGAAAAAGAAACGACCGTGCAGGCACAAAGAACTACCAGGAAGTTTGAAGATGAACCAGATCAGCTCTATGCCAGGTCAGCGGTGCTTCTGGATGGGAAAAGCGGAAGAGTGCTGTATGGAAAAGAAGCAGATACGATCCGTCCGATGGCAAGCACAACGAAGATAATGACCTGTATTCTGGCACTTGAATTCCTAAAGGAGCACCCGGATCAGATCATAACGGTATCCAAAGAGGCGGCAGCGCAGCCGAAAGTACGTCTGGGAATGCAGGAGGGAGAAAAGTATTATCTGCAGGATTTGTTATATTCGCTGATGCTGGAATCACATAATGACAGTGCAGTCGCTGTGGCAGAAGGGGTTGCAGGAAGTGTAGCGCAATTTGCACAGATGATGAATCAAAAAGCAAGGGCACTTGGATGCAAGAATACACATTTTATCACTCCGAACGGACTGGATGCAAAGGATGATACAGGAATCCATGCGACGACTGCAAGAGAACTGGCGTTAATTATGCGGTACTGTATGACACAGTCGGAAGCAAGTGGGGAATTTCTTACGATTACCGGTACCAGAAGCTATCAGTTCCAGAATGTGGATCAGAAAAGGAACTTTTCATGCCGGAATCACAATGCATTTCTGGATATGATGGAAGGTGCAGTCAGCGGAAAAACAGGATTTACAGGGGATGCCGGATACTGTTATGTAGGGGCGGTGATAAGGGATGACCGGGTGTTCATCGTATCACTTCTGGCATGTGGATGGCCGGGTAACAAAGGATACAAATGGAAAGATACGATGCAGCTGATGCAATATGGCATAGAGCATTATCAGTATAAAGAGACCGGACCGGAAAAGACAGAAGACCTTCCGTGTCTTACGGTACTGGATGGCTTTGATGCATGCAGACCATATTGCAGCAGCGTAAATGTTCCGCTGGAGATAGAAGAGAATGGACAGCAGACACATATCCTGATGCGGGACGGAGAAAGAATTGAAAAAAATGTTACGATACAGGAGAAAAAGAAGGCACCTGTAAAAAAGGGAATGGTAATGGGAAATGTTTCGTATGAACTGGACGGAGAAGAAATCTGCAGTTATAAAGTGACAGCAGGAAAGACAGTACCGGAAAGGACGTATGGAAAGATACTTGGTGTTATTCTGGAAAAAGCGAGTCTGTATTGACGAAAGACGGAAGAGTGTGGTATGTTAGACATATCTGAAAAAGACAGGTATTCTGATTACGATTCTGTAAAATAATCCAAAGAAAATCAGTGTGAGGGACAAAATTAATATTGACATTCGAAGGGAAGTATAATACTATATTAACCAGAAGACGAACACTCGTTCGGTGAACGGAAAAGGAGAATAACTATGGCAAGTGAAGATAAGAAACGCGCATTAGATGCAGCGATTGCAAAATTAGAGAAAGATTTTGGTAAAGGAACAGTTATGCGTCTTGGAGATCCGGCCGCACAGGTAGCAGTGGAGACAATCCCGACAGGATCACTGAGTCTGGATCTGGCACTGGGGCTCGGAGGAGTTCCGAAGGGACGTATCGTTGAGATCTACGGACCGGAATCCAGTGGTAAGACAACGGTAGCATTACATATGATCGCAGAAGTACAGAAGAGAGGCGGAATTGCCGGATTTATCGATGCAGAGCATGCACTGGATCCTGTATATGCCAAGAATATCGGAGTGGATATTGATGAGCTTTATATTTCCCAGCCAGACAGCGGGGATCAGGCACTTGAGATTACTGAGACAATGGTAAGATCGGGAGCGATGGATATTATCGTAGTTGACTCTGTTGCAGCACTGGTTCCAAAGCAGGAGATCGAAGGAGATATGGGAGACAGCCATGTGGGTCTTCAGGCACGTCTGATGTCTCAGGCACTGCGTAAGCTGACTCCGGTTATCAGTAAGTCTAACTGTGTAGTCATCTTTATCAACCAGCTGCGTGAAAAAGTAGGTGTAATGTTCGGTAATCCGGAGACAACAACTGGTGGACGTGCGCTGAAGTTCTACTCATCTGTACGTATGGATGTCAGAAGAATCGAGACATTGAAGCAGAGCGGAGAGATGGTAGGTAACAGAACCAGAGTAAAGATCGTAAAGAATAAGATTGCTCCTCCATTTAAAGAGGCTGAATTTGATATCATGTTTGGAAAGGGAATTTCAAAAGAGGGTGATATCCTGGATCTTGCAGTGAAGTGTGACCTGGTAAGTAAAAGTGGTGCATGGTTTGCCTATAACGGTGATAAGATTGGTCAGGGACGTGAGAATGCAAAGACTTATCTGTCCGAACATCCGGAGATCATGGATGAACTGGAACAGAAGATCCGTGCACATTATCATATCGGGGAAGATTCGGAAGAGGCACAGGAAGAAAGTGCTAAGACAGCAGAAGGCATGACAACAGACGGAGAAGAATAAAAAGATGATGACGGTGAGTAAGATAGAACCACTGTCAAAAAGCAGATATAAAGTATTCATAGAAGGACAGTTCGCTTTTACATTATATAAGGGTGAACTGTCCCGTTATCATATAGCGGAAGATAATAGGATAGATGAGGAAGTATATGACATTTTAAGGAAGCTTGTTATTAAAAGAGCGAAGCTCCGGGCAATGCATCTGCTTTCTGATATGGGACGTACCGAATCGCAACTGCGTACCAAACTGAAGCAGGGTGGCTATCCGGATGAGGCGGTAGAAGAAGCGATCAGATATGTAAAATCTTTTGGCTATATTAATGATGCGGAATATGTAAGGAGCTTTATTGACAGCAGAAAAGAGAAAAAAAGTAAAAAAGAAATTTACGCAGCTCTGAAGCAAAAAGGAGTAGATTCAGACATTATCGAACAGGTTTTTGAAGAAATGGATTACGGAGAGGAAGATTCCAGACAGGCGATCGAAGCACTGATGAGAAAAAGAAATTATAATCCAGATAGCGCAGACCTCAAAGAAAAGCAGAAGCTGATGGGATATCTGATGAGAAAAGGATTCCGATACGAAGATGTGAATTCTGTGCTGAACAGCGCAGATTCAGACATTTGGTAATGTCGACCAAAAGTGCGTGTAATATTGTCGCAAGTTTGCGAGTGAAAGCTTGACATATTTGTGAATAAAGTATAAAATTGAACTGTTGTAATCGTACAATGAAAATTAAATAAGGAGGTGCTCCTGTGCCGATAGGAATATTGATTGTTGTAGCAATCGTACTTATCGTTCTGGCCGCTGTAGTCAGTCATTTTATGACGGTCTCAAGTCTGAAGAATAATGCAGAATCCAAGATTGGTAATGCAGAGACAAGGGCGAGAGAAATCATTGATGATGCCGTGAAGACAGCGGAGGCCAAAAAGAAGGAGTCTCTTTTGGAAATCAAGGAAGAGTCTATTAAGAACAAGAATGAACTTGAAAAAGAGACTAAGGAACGCAGATCGGAATTGCAGCGTTACGAGAAGCGTGTACTTTCCAAAGAGGAAGCTTTAGACAAAAAGTCAGAGGCCATTGAAAGACGAGAAGCAGGATTTGCAGCAAAAGAAGAAGAACTGAAGCAGCGTGAAGCGAAAGTAGAAGAGCTGAGTCAGCAAAGAGTACAGGAACTAGAAAGAATCTCAGGACTTACCTCCGAACAGGCAAAAGAATATTTGTTAAAAACTGTTGAAGAAGATGTAAAACATGACACTGCAAAGATGATCAAAGAATTAGAAGCGCAGGCAAAGGAAGAGGCAGATAAAAAGGCAAAAGAATATGTTGTCACTGCGATCCAGAGATGTGCGGCAGATCATGTTGCGGAAACTACAATTTCGGTTGTACAGCTTCCAAGTGATGAAATGAAAGGAAGAATTATCGGACGTGAAGGACGTAACATCCGTACGTTAGAGACACTGACAGGTGTTGAACTCATCATTGATGATACACCGGAAGCGGTTGTATTATCAGGATTTGATCCGATAAGAAGAGAAGTTGCAAGAATTGCGCTGGAGAAGCTGATTGTTGACGGACGTATTCATCCGGCAAGAATTGAGGAGATGGTAGAAAAAGCGCAAAAAGAAGTTGATACGATGATCCGTGAAGAAGGTGAAGCTGCAGCTCTTGAAGTTGGAGTTCACGGAATCCATCCGGAACTGATCAAGCTTCTGGGACGTATGAAGTTCAGAACAAGCTACGGACAGAATGCACTGAAGCATTCGATTGAAGTGGCACAGCTTTCCGGACTTCTGGCAGGAGAGATCGGACTGGATGTCAGACTTGCAAAACGTGCAGGTCTTCTCCACGATATCGGAAAATCCATCGATCATGATGTGGAAGGATCACATATTCAGATTGGTGTGGATCTTTGTAGAAAGTACAAAGAGTCAGCTACAGTTATCAATGCTGTAGAAGCACATCACGGTGACGTAGAACCGGAAACTCTGATTGCGTGTGTTGTACAGGCTGCAGACACGATTTCGGCAGCAAGGCCGGGCGCAAGAAGAGAAACATTAGAAACATACACAAACAGGTTAAAACAATTAGAAGATATCACCAACCAGTTCAAGGGTGTTGATAAGTCTTTTGCAATTCAGGCAGGTAGAGAGATTCGTGTTATGGTAGTTCCAGAACAAGTATCTGATGCAGATATGGTATTGCTGGCAAGAGATATTGCAAAACAGATTGAGTTTGAATTAGAATATCCAGGCCAGATTAAAGTTAATGTAATTCGTGAATCACGTGTTACGGACTACGCCAAGTAGAAGATAAAATAAAGAACCGGTTGTTGCAGCCGGTTCTTTTTGCGTGCCAAAGCATGCAGGAGAAGCTGCCGGTGGCAGGTTCTTTGTATACCTAAGTATGCAGAATCATACATAAAAAGGAGATTATGAAAAGATGAGTGAAGATGTAAAACGTATGGGAAGAGACCTGGCTTATCAGGGAACAATTTTAAAAGTATACAAAGATCATATGAAATTTTCGAATGGAAATACAGCAGAGTGGGATTTTATCCATCATGACGGAGCTGCAGCAGTTATCCCAATCATGGACGACGGAAAGATCCTGATGGTAAAACAGTACCGGAATGCACTGGAGAGAGATACACTTGAGATCCCGGCAGGAAAGTTAGATGATCCACAGGAAGAAGGAATTGTATGTGCTTCAAGGGAACTGGAAGAAGAGACAGGATACAGATCTGAGAATCTGGAATGGATGCTTACTATCCGTACAACCGTTGCATTCTGCGACGAAAGAATTGAAGTATTTGTTGCGAGAGATCTGATTCCGAGCAAACAGCATCTGGATGAAGATGAATTCGTTGATGTAAAAGCATATGAACTGGAAGAATTAAAACAGATGATCTTTGAAGGCAAGATCCAGGATTCGAAGACAATGGCAGCAATCCTGGCATACGAATCAAAATATATCCGCAAGTAAAAGCATATCTGAAACGTGAACACATATAATGAACTATGGCCGCGAAAGGAGAATACCGGACGTGAAAAAGTTAAGCATGAAAAATTATGTGTTTGCGGTAGGAATTGCAGGATTTCTGGCAGGAAGTGCGTGCGTGAATCTGTGGATGAAAGAGTACATATGGGACATAGGGATATTCCATGAATTCTTTCTGGAACAGTATCAGCAGATGGACATACGCACAGAAGCATATTTGTGGTATCTGATAAAAGTCAGAAGCATTCCGCTTGTGATCCTGGCGGCGGTGTCCGGTACCAGATACAAAAAAGCGGCTGTTCTGTTAAGCATATTGTGGGCAGGCTTTTGTGCCGGTATGGTATTATGCACAGCGATTGCCAGGCTGCAGCTAAAAGGAATCGTTCTGTGTCTGGTCGCACTGGTGCCGCACGGTCTGCTGTATGCGGCAGGGTATCTGTTGTTGTTCCGGTATATGCTGGGATATCCACTGGTCCGCTGGCAGATACAAAAGACTGTAAAATTAGTATTGATCATGAGTGTGGGTATGCTGATGGAATATTATGTGAATCCGGTTATCGTTCACATGTTTTTAAAATCGTTATAATAAATGAAAGCAGTGTTTTAATGTATTGATTTATATTAGAACACTGCTTTTTTGATGCCTAAGTATGCAAGTAGAAGTTCAGGCGCAGAAGGCAGAGAGAAAAAAGTACAATCTGACTGGCCAGAAGACCAATCAGATATCCAAGAATTCCAAACTGCGGGATAAAGAGGAATACCCCTGCAATCCGGATACAAAGGCTGATAAAATTAGCAGAAAAAGAAAAAAATGTCTTGCCGAGACCGTTTACCATACTGAGAAGTACTGTGTTTGTATACAGGAACGGACAGATCCAGGAAAGTGTAAGAATAAACTGACCGGCAAGCTCACTGTGGAATAAAAATATGCCAAGCCATTTTCCGGATAAAAGCAGAAGAACACCAAAAGCACTTCCAAGAAAGATACAATAACAGGTAACACGTACGATGACAGAACGAAGATTTTTTTGATGCTGTGCGGCTTGCATCTCGGCAACGGTTGGAAGGAGCATGGAAGAAACTGCATTGGTAATGGCAGAAGGGAAGAGAATACAAGGCAGTGCCATACCGGTAAGTACGCCATAGATTTTCAGGGATTCTGAGACGGAAAGTCCATAATATTGCAGGCAAAGAGGAATGGATACTGCCTCGGCACTCTGGAGAATGTTCAAAAGGACACGACTGGTTGTAAGTGGCAGGGCATGTTTAAAGAGCTCCTGAAAATGAATCAGAAAAGAATGGACAGAAAGAGCCGGGGACGGGATGTGAAATGTGATGCCATATATTGCCATAAGTGAATAAAGAGATGCAAAGATTTCTCCGGCAGCAAGACCTGCAACAGCAAGTACGATTGACACAGAGATTCCCTGTTTATCTGCATAAAGATAAACGAGAAACACGAACAGAACACGGAAGGCCTGCTCTATAAGCTGAGAGACCGCAGGAATCTTCGTCCCCTTAAGACCGAGGGAATATCCGCAGATACAGCTGTGAATAGAAGCGAATGGAAAAGCATAGGACAAAAGGATAAGAAGGGAAGTACACCGGGCATCGTGCAGCAGGACAGTCGATATAGTGGCTGAATGATGCTGTAAAAATACGGCAATAATACAGGAAAGAGTAAAAGTAAAAAGAAGACTTGTCTTTAAAAGCTCTTTTGCTTTATCTACTTCTCCGCAGGCAGTGTGTCTGGCAACACATCTGGAAAGTGCCAGCTGCACACCAGCACAGGACAAGGAAAATCCGAGAGCATAGACAGGAAAGACGAGCTGATAGAGCCCGACATTTTCCTCTCCGAATGTATGACTTAGAAAAATACGGTAAAAAAAGCCTATAAAACGGGTGCAGAAACTGGTAAGAGTCAGGATGGCGGTTCCTCTGATCAGAGTCTGTTTCTGGGACATAATAAGCACCTCCAAAAAACAGGATTGTATCTTTATAAGTTATTCAAGATAAGTGCTTGACAGAACCAGAAAGCAGTGATATTCTACAGAAGTAAAATCCTAGTAAAATACTGGGGATTAAAAGAGGTGATAAGATGAAACTTTCCACGAAGGGAAGATATGGACTGCGTGCCATGATAGATCTTGCCAGATATAGTGAGAAAGAGCCTGTGTCTATCGGAAGCGTTGCGGCAAGACAGGAAATATCGGAACGGTATCTGGAACAGCTGGTGGCACTTCTTAAGAAAGCAGGACTGGTAAAAAGCATCCGGGGAGCCTCAGGTGGATATGTACTGGCAAAAGCGCCGGAGGAAATATCCGTTGGCGATATTTTAAGAGCTTTAGAAGGAAGCCTGGAACCGGTAAAATGTGCAGCATTTGACGCGGATTCCGGAGAAGGCTGTATGGCATCGGATGGATGCGTGACAAAATATGTGTGGCGCAAGATCAATGACAGTATCAATGATACGGTTAATAAGATCAAACTGGACGAACTGATCCAGGAGAGCAAAAGCATCAATCCGGACGGGGACTGCGAGAGCCCGAAATGCAGCCAGTAATAAAAAAGACAATATCTGATAATCAGTAAAATACAGGATATATAAGGAAAACGGAGGAGATAAAATGAGTAAATTATTATATCTTGATAATGCAGCAACAACAAAAACAGCACCAGAAGTTGTAGAAGCAATGCTTCCATATTTTACAGAGCATTTTGGAAATCCATCCAGCGTATACAGCTTTGCGGCAGCAAACAAAGAGGTCATCAACAAACAGAGAGATACAATCGCAGAGATGATCGGTGCAAAGACAAATGAAATTTATTTCACAGGCGGCGGTTCTGAGTCTGATAACTGGGCTTTAAAAGCAACTGCAGAAGCTTATGGAAATAAAGGAAATCATATTATCACAACAAAGATCGAGCATCATGCGATCCTTCATACAGCTGAATATCTGGAAAAACGTGGATTTGAGGTTACTTATCTGGACGTAGATGAAGACGGAAAAGTAAAACTGGATGATTTGAAAGCAGCTATCCGCCCAACTACAATCCTGATCTCGGTTATGTTTGCAAATAATGAGATCGGAACAATCCAGCCAATCAAAGAAATCGGTGAGATTGCACATGAGCATGGTATTTTGTTCCACACAGATGCTGTACAGGCGTTTGGACAGCTCCCAATCAATGTAGACGAATGTCATATCGATATGTTAAGTGCCAGCGGACATAAGTTCAACGGACCAAAGGGAATCGGTATCATGTACATCCGTACAGGTGTGAAGATCCGTTCATTCATTCATGGTGGGGCACAGGAGAGAAAACGTCGTGCAGGTACAGAAAATGTTCCTGGAATCGTAGGAATCGGAACAGCTGCAAAACGTGCAGCAGACAGCATGGAAGAAAGAACAGCAAAAGAAAGAGAAGTCAGAGATTATCTGATTGACAGAGTATTAAATGAGATTCCTTACTGCCGTCTGAACGGACACAGAACAGACAGACTTCCAAACAATGCAAACTTCAGCTTCCAGTTTGTAGAAGGAGAATCCCTCCTGATCAAACTGGACATGAAAGGAATCTGTGGATCAAGCGGATCTGCTTGTACATCAGGATCACTGGATCCGTCCCATGTCCTGCTTGCAATCGGACTGCCTCATGAGATCGCACACGGATCACTGAGACTGACTCTGAATGAAGAAATCGAAAAAGAAGATATTGATTATGTAGTAGAGAATCTGAAAGAGATTGTAGCACATTTAAGAGAAATGTCACCTCTGTACGAAGACTTCATTAAAAAACAGAAAAAACAGGGACAGAATTAATCAGATTTTTAATCAGAAAACTGATACAGAACATTTAGATAAAAAGACGTAAAAAGGAGTAATTAAGATATGTATTCAGAAAAAGTAATGGATCATTTTGAACATCCAAGAAATGTAGGAGAGATTGAAAACGCCAGTGGTGTTGGAACAGTAGGTAATGCAAAATGTGGAGATATCATGAGAATCTACCTTGATATCGATGAAAACCAGATCATTCAGGATGTAAAATTCAAAACATTCGGATGTGGGGCAGCCGTTGCAACAAGTAGTATGGCTACAGAGATGGTAAAGGGAAAAACCATCCAGGAAGCAATGGAAGTTACTAATAAAGCCGTTATGGAAGCTCTGGATGGACTTCCGCCGGTAAAAGTACACTGTTCCCTTCTTGCAGAAGAGGCAATTCATGCAGCTCTGTGGGACTATGCAGAAAAACACGATATCAAGATTGAAGGACTTCAGAAACCAAAATCTGATATTCACGAAGGTGAAGAGGAAGAAGAGGACGAGTATTAAGCCGGAGACTTTATATGGAGAAGAAAAAAGTAGTAGTCGGGATGTCTGGAGGAGTTGACTCCTCCGTGGCAGCCTGGCTTTTAAAAAATCAGGGATATGACGTAATCGGAGTAACGATGCAGATCTGGCAGGATGAAGAAGAAGCCGCGATGGAAGAACATGGCGGCTGTTGTGGTCTCAGTGCCGTAGATGATGCAAGAAGAGTGGCAGCAGCGCTCGAGATTCCTTATTATGTCATGAATTTTAAAAAAGAATTTAAGGAAAATGTCATTGATTATTTTATCGATGACTATCTGCACGGAAGAACACCGAATCCGTGTATCGCCTGCAACCGTTATGTAAAATGGGAATCACTGTTAAAGAGAAGTCTGGACATCGGTGCACAATATATTGCAACCGGACATTATGCCAGAGTAGAAAAACTGCCAAACGGAAGATATGCGATCCGTAATTCGGCAACTGCAGCAAAAGACCAGACTTATGCGCTTTATAATCTTACCCAGGATCAGCTTTCCAAGACACTGATGCCTGTAGGAGAATATACCAAAGACCAGATCCGTAAGATGGCAGATGAGATCGGGCTTCTTGTTGCGCATAAGCCGGACAGCCAGGATATCTGTTTCGTATCCGACGGAGATTATGCTTCTTATATTGAAGAAAATTCCGATGCAAAGATTGTGCCGGGAAATTTTGTGTTGTCTGACGGAACGGTCGTAGGAAAACATAAAGGAATCATTCATTACACAGTAGGACAGAGAAAAGGCCTTGGCTTATCCCTTGGACATCCTGTATTCGTTCTGGAGATCCGTCCGGAGTCCAATGAAGTTGTGGTTGGAACCAATGAAGAATCCATGTCTGTATATGTCCGTGCGAATCAGGTGAATTTCATGACGGTTGAAGATCTTGAAGAGCCAAAAAGAGTATGGGCGAAGATCCGCTACAACCACAGAGGTGCATGGTGCACAGTGGAAAAAACAGGAGACGATGAGATTCTTTGCACATTTGAAGAACCACAAAGAGCAATTACACCTGGACAGGCAGTCGTTCTATATGATGGAGAGTATGTACTCGGCGGCGGAACGATTATTGCAGATAAGTAAAATAATAATTAAAGAGGAAAATCGATGATACAAGCAGATATGCATATGCATTCACATTTTTCAACAGATTCCGAAGCCTGTCCGCACGACATGGCAGAAGCGGCGATCAAGAAAGGTCTCCGTACGATCTGCTTTACCGATCATTTTGACAAGGATGATCTGGAGTGGGGCGAAGAAGGAATCTTTGATGTAGATGCTTATTTTAAAGAACTGTCAAAATTGCAAAAAGAATATGAAGGCAGATTAAAGATCGAAATCGGAGTCGAATTAGGACTTCGCACGTATCTGAAAGAATATTATGAAATACTGACGGGAAGATATCCGTTTGACTTTATCATAGGCTCTGTTCATAATGCGCCGTATAAAAAAGATGCGGCGGGAAAAGATATATTTACCGATCCTGCAGCTGAGAAAATGTTCCAGGGCAGAAGCGATAAAGAAGCATACCGTCTGATGATGGAGGCGATACTGGAAAATGTCAGATGTATGGACTGTTTTGACACACTGGGACACCTGGATTATGTGATCCGCTATGGAAAGAACCGGGAGAGGGATTATTCGTATATGGATCTGGCAGATCTGATTGATGAGATTTTAAAAATCCTGATCCAGAGAGGAAAAGGTTTGGAAGTGAATTCGGCAGGCCTGAAATACGGTCTTCCATATCCACATCCACATCCGGATGTATTAAAACGATACAAAGAACTTGGCGGTGAGATTATTACTATCGGTGCGGATGCGCATAAGCCGGAGCATGTAGCATATGATTTTGCGCAGACAGCAGAGATTTTAAAGTCTTGCGGCTTTAAATTTTATACAGAATTTTGTGAACGAAAGCCGGTTTTTAAGCAACTTACATAAAAATAGGAAAACCTCTTGAAATTTTGTATCAGATAAAGTACAATTATTAGCAGTTGAGAAGTCTTTGAAAAAGAAAGCCCCCAAAAGCGAGGACAAGATTTCACAATTTAGACTGCATAAGTAGTTAATAAACAAACTTTAGGAGGAATTAATCATGGCAGTAAAAGTAGCGATTAATGGATTTGGACGTATTGGACGTCTTGCATTCAGACAGATGTTCGGAGCAGAAGGATATGAAGTTGTAGCAATCAACGACTTAACATCTCCTAAGATGCTTGCTCACCTGTTAAAATATGACTCTTCACAGGGAAAATATGCTTTAGCTGATACTGTAGAAGCAACAGATGATTCTATCATCGTTGACGGAAAAGAAATCAAGATTTACGCAAAGGCTAACGCTGAAGAACTTCCTTGGGGAGAAATCGGTGTAGACGTAGTTCTGGAGTGTACAGGATTCTATACATCTAAAGAAAAAGCATCTGCTCATATCAAAGCAGGAGCTAGAAAAGTTGTTATTTCCGCACCAGCTGGAAACGACCTGCCAACTATCGTATATAACGTAAACCACGAAACTCTGAAACCAGAAGATACAGTAATTTCTGCAGCTTCTTGTACAACAAACTGCCTGGCTCCAATGGCAAAAGCTCTTAACGACCTTGCACCAATCGAGTCTGGTATCATGTGTACAATTCACGCTTACACAGGAGATCAGATGACTCTTGACGGACCACAGAGAAAAGGTGACCTCAGAAGATCCCGTGCAGCTGCAGTCAATATCGTACCAAACAGCACAGGTGCTGCAAAAGCTATCGGTCTTGTTATCCCAGAACTGAACGGAAAGTTAATCGGATCTGCTCAGCGTGTACCAACACCTACAGGATCTACAACAATCCTTACAGCAGTTGTTAAAGGACATGTAACAGTTGATGAAATCAACGCAGCTATGAAAGCAGCTTCTACAGAGTCCTTCGGATACAACACAGATGAAATCGTATCTAGCGACATCGTTGGAATGAGATATGGTTCATTATTCGATGCTACTCAGACAATGGTACTTCCACTGGAAAATGGAACTACAGAGGTTCAGGTTGTTTCTTGGTATGACAATGAAAACTCATACACAAGCCAGATGGTAAGAACAATCAAATACTTCTCTGAATTAGCATAATTTAGAGCATGAATTAAGACTCACAAAGGGTCCGGTCTTATTGGACCGGACCTTTTTTGCAGTTAAAAAATAATTAACCAGGAGGCAGTACTATGCTTAATAAAAAATCTGTAGACGACATTAACGTAAAGGGAAAAAAGGTACTTGTAAGATGTGACTTCAACGTACCACTGATTGATGGAAAGATTACAGACGAGAACCGTCTTGTAGCAGCTCTTCCTACAATCAAAAAATTAATCGCTGATGGCGGAAAGGTTATTCTTTGCTCTCACCTCGGAAAACCAAAGGGACAGCCAGTTCCAGAATTATCTCTTGCACCTGTAGCAGTTCGCCTTTCAGAACTTCTTGGACAGGAAGTAAAATTTGCAGCTGATCCAGAAGTAGTTGGAGAGAATGCAAAAGCTGCAGTAGCTGAGATGAAAGACGGAGATGTAATCCTTCTTGAAAATACTCGTTACAGAGCTGAAGAGACAAAGAATGAAGATGCATTCAGCAAAGATCTCGCTTCTCTTTGTGATGTATTTGTTAATGATGCATTCGGAACAGCACATCGTGCACACTGCTCAAACGTAGGTGTTACAAAATATGTTGACACAGCAGTAGTTGGATACCTTATGCAGAAAGAGATTGACTTCCTCGGAAATGCAGTCAACAATCCGGAAAGACCATTCGTAGCAATCCTTGGTGGAGCAAAAGTTTCAAGCAAGATTTCTGTAATCGAGAACCTTCTTGAAAAAGTAGATACTCTGATCATCGGTGGAGGAATGGCTTATACATTCGCAAAAGCACAGGGCGGTACAGTTGGAAGATCCCTTCTGGAAGAAGATTATTGCCAGTACGCACTTGACATGATCGAGAAAGCAAAAGGAAAAGGAGTAAAACTTCTTCTCCCTGTAGATAACGTAATCGGAGATGACTTCTCTAACGATGCAAATACACAGGTAGTAAAAGCAGGCGAAATCCCAGAAGGATGGGAAGGTCTTGATATCGGACCAGAGACAGCTAAGATTTTCTGCGATGCAGTAAAAGATGCTAAGACAGTTGTATGGAACGGACCAATGGGATGCTTCGAAATGCCTAAATTTGCAAAAGGAACAGAAGCCGTTGCAAAAGCACTTGCAGACACAGAAGCTGTAACAATCATTGGTGGAGGAGACTCTGCAGCAGCAGTTAACCAGTTAGGATATGGAGATAAGATGACACACATCTCAACAGGTGGTGGAGCTTCTCTGGAATTCCTTGAAGGAAAAGAACTGCCGGGAGTTGCAGCAGCCAACGACAAATAAAGTGATGAAAAATGTGTATACACACCAATTGCTGCGTTAGATGAGGCTTGACGTACATAGTACGCCTGCGCCTTATCTGCCTTGCATTTGGCGCGTATCCAGCATTTTTCTGGATACAAAATGATTAAGGAGATTTGGAACAATGGCAAGAAAGAAAATTGTAGCCGGAAACTGGAAAATGAACAAAACTCCAAGTGAAGCAGTAGCTTTAGTTGAAGAATTAAAACCATTAGTAGCTAATGAAGATGTAGACGTAGTATTCTGCGTTCCTGCAATCGACATTATCCCTGTAGCAGAAGCTGTTAAGGGAACTAACATCCAGGTTGGTGCTGAGAATATGTACTTTGAAGAAAGCGGAGCATACACAGGAGAAATCTCTCCAGCTATGCTTACAGATGCAGGAGTAAAATACGTTGTTCTTGGACACTCTGAAAGAAGAGAATACTTCGCAGAGACAAACGAGACAGTAAATAAGAAGATGCTCAAAGCTTTCGAGCATGGTATTACACCAATCATGTGCTGCGGAGAAACTCTGGAGCAGAGAGAGCAGGGTGTAACAATGGACTTCATCCGTCAGCAGGTGAAAGTTGGATTCCAGAATGTAACAGCTGATCAGGCTAAAACAGCAGTGATCGCTTACGAGCCAATCTGGGCTATCGGAACAGGTAAGACAGCTACTACAGAGCAGGCTGAAGAAGTTTGTGCTGGTATCCGTGCATGCATCGCTGAAGTATATGATGAAGCTACAGCAGAAGCTATCCGTATCCAGTACGGTGGATCTGTAAATGCTGGAAATGCAGCAGAGTTATTCGCTCAGGCTGACATCGATGGCGGACTTGTAGGTGGAGCATCTCTGAAAGCTGATTTCGGTAAGATTGTCAACTACAAATAAAAATAAGTATAAAAGAATATACTTATGACTTTGAGAACCTGCAGCCTTAACGCTAAAGGGTTGATAAAAGTAATATCAGCCGCAGGAGGCTTTCGTTTTGACTGCTTCCTGCGGCTTTGTGTTGCAAAAGTGATATCTATAATGATGAAAAGTGATATCAAAAGCGATATATTAAGACGATATATAGACGAAAGGTGATATTAAGAATGAGTAAGAAACCAACAGTACTTATGATCTTAGATGGTTATGGACTGAACGAAAAGACAGAAGGTAACGCAATTGCTATGGCAAAGACACCTGTAATGGATAAGCTGATGGCAGAATATCCATGTGTAAAGGGAAATGCCAGCGGACTTGCAGTAGGTCTTCCGGACGGACAGATGGGTAACTCAGAAGTAGGTCATATGAACATGGGTGCCGGACGTATCATTTATCAGGAACTGACAAAGATTACAAAGGCAATCGAAGATGGCGTATTCTTTGAGAATAAGGCACTTCTTGCAGCATGCGAGAATGCTAAGAGGAATGATTCTGCACTGCATCTGATGGGACTGGTATCTGACGGTGGTGTGCACAGCCACATCGGACATATCTTTGGTCTTCTGGAACTGGCTAAGAGACAGGGACTTAAGAAAGTATATGTACACTGTTTCCTTGATGGCCGTGATACACCACCGGCTTCAGGAAAAGAATACGTAGAGCAGTTAGAAGCTAAGATGAAAGAAATCGGCGTAGGTGAAGTTGCAAGCGTTTCTGGACGTTACTATGCAATGGACCGTGATAACCGCTGGGATCGTGTAGAAAAGGCTTACAAGGCACTTTCTGCAGGCGAAGGCGAGACAGCTGCTTCCGCAACAGAAGGAATCCAGGCTTCTTATGATGCAGATGTAACAGATGAGTTCGTAGTACCATTTGTAGTAACAAAAGACGGAGCTCCGGTTGCAACAATCAAAGAGAATGATTCAGTAGTATTCTTTAACTTCCGTCCTGACAGAGCAAGAGAGCTCACAAGAACATTCTGCGATGACAGCTTTGACGGATTTGAAAGAGGAGACAGAATCAAGACAACATTTGTATGCTTCACAGAATACGATGCTACAATCGAGAACAAACAGGTTGCATTCGTAAAAGAAGAAATTACGAATACATTTGGCGAGTTTCTTGCAAAGAATGGCAAGAAACAGGCCCGTATCGCTGAGACAGAGAAATATGCTCACGTAACATTCTTCTTTAACGGCGGAGTAGAAGAACCAAATGAAGGAGAAGACAGAATCCTTGTCAAATCTCCAAAGGTAGCTACTTACGACTTAAAACCAGAGATGAGTGCATATGAAGTATGTGATAAGCTGGTAGCAGCAATTAAGTCTGATGAATATGATGTAATCGTGATCAACTTCGCAAACCCTGACATGGTAGGACATACAGGTGTAATCGAAGCTGCTGTAAAAGCAATCGAAGCAGTAGATGAGTGCGTAGGAAAAGCTTATGATGCATTAAAAGAAGCTGACGGACAGATGTTCATCTGTGCAGATCACGGAAATGCAGAATACATGATCGATGAAGAGACAAAAGAGCCATTCACAGCACATACAACAAATCCAGTACCATTTATCCTTGTAAATGCAGATCCTGCTTACAAGTTAAAAGAAGGTGGATGCCTTGCGGATATCGCACCTACACTGATTGAACTGATGGGTATGGAACAGCCTGCTGAGATGACAGGAACATCACTTCTTATGAAGTAATATAAATCAAAAGATTATAAATAACCTTGAGATATAGGAGAAGCTGCCTGTATCTTGAGGTTTTTTTATTGCCATGCGTTCGGAAGAAGCTGCCAACGGAAGATCTTTGTAGGTTCCGGGGTCTGTAGATGACAAAGCCGGTATTAAAAAACATACGAGAATTGACAAACTATCTACATGACAGTAAAATGGCTTTTATGAGAAAGAATTATTGTAAGTGTACTTATAAATATAATTAAAAACGTTGAAATATGACGTCATAAGGAGAAAAACATGCAAATAGTTATTGTAGAAGATGATGAAGGAATCCGCAAAGAATTAAAGCGGCTTTTAGAAAATGCATTCTATCAGGTGACAGTGATAGAATCATTTACAGATGTAGCAGGACAGATACGTGTATTGTGTCCTGCTGCGGATCTGGTTCTTCTGGATCTTAATTTACCTGGGGAATCCGGCTTTGATGTCTGCAGGAAACTCAGAGAATATTCAGATATCCCAATTATATTCCTGACCAGCAGAACAGACTCCATGGATGAACTGACCGGGATATTAAATGGAGCAGACGATTACATTACCAAACCTTTTAATCCACCGATTTTACTGGCAAGAATAGGAGTGGTTTTAAAAAGAACTACTAGTAAAAACGCTGTGAAATCAACAAATGATACGATACACCTGGAATATAAGGGTGTCACATTGAATCTTGCCGGTGCCTACGTAGAACATGCCGGGAAGAAGACGGATCTTACCAAGAATGAGTTGAAAATCCTGCATCTTTTATATCAGAAAAAAGGGGAGATCGTACCAAGGATGGACATGATTGAATACCTGTGGGACAATGAAGTATTCATAGATGATAATACGTTAAGTGTTAATGTCACAAGACTTAGAAACAAGCTCTCAGAAATTGGAGTCAAAGACTTTATCGAAACAAAACGCGGAATGGGGTACCGGATATGAGATTTTCGGAATATATAAAAGATAAGATTTTGATCTTTTTATTGCATTTGCTGTGTATGATGGTTCTGATGGCATTCTTTTATATTACTGGATATAGTAAGAACGCATCTGCATTGATACTGATCTTCTGGTGGATCATACTGGTGCTTTGGATCCTTACGGGATATTACAGGCGGAAAAAATATTTTGACCAGGCGGCGCATATTCTGGAGGAGGTAGATCAGAGATATCTGCTTGGTGAACTGCTGCCGTCTTCTCCTTATCTGGAAGACCGTCTTTACAGAGATATGATACGGAGGTCTAATAAGTCGGTAATCGAGCGTATCCGTGAGATCGAAGAGGAACAAAAAGACTACCGGGATTATATCGAAAGCTGGGTACATGAGATCAAAGCACCAATTACCAGCATTCAGCTTGCATGTGAGAACCATAAAGATGAAGTAACCAGACAGATCAGTCTTGAGAACCAGCGCATCGAAAATGATGTAGACATGGTTCTGTATTATGCCCGGATGGAAAAGGTCTACAAAGATTATATGATTGAGGAGACCAATCTTGGAAAGGCGGCTTCGGAGATCTTCATGAAAAATAAGTACTATCTGATCAGCAGTGGGGTGCATGGTGAAGTAGCATGTCCGGATCATGTGTATACAGATAAGAAATGGATTCTTTTTATATTGAACCAGCTTGTACTAAACAGTGTAAAATATAAAAAACAAGATGTGGATGAACATCCATATATCCGCATTTATACCGAAAGATACGGCCATGGTGTCAGATTGGTCGTCGAAGATAATGGAACCGGCATTCGTACAGAAGAACTTTCACGGATATTTGAAAAAGGGTTTACCGGTTCAAACGGAAGAAACGGAAAGAAATCTACGGGTATGGGGCTGTATCTTTGCCAAAAATTATGTGAAAAGCTCGGCATTTCCATTGAAGCAGAATCTGTCCTGGGAGAAGGAACGAAGATGATTCTTACATTTCCAGTCAGCAGTTATCTTTCAAAAATGTAAGATAACTGAAAGATGCATCAATACAACTTTCTGGTCCAGGCGAGTAAAGTAAAAGGGAAAAGAAAACCATAAGATGAAAAATGATTGTCAGTGTCTGCATCTGGTGTAGATATGGACAATAATAAAAGATCAGAAAGGATGAGATAGATGAGAAGAAAAGACGAGCAGGACAGGAGCAGAAAGAAAAAAATGTCTCGCGGACGCATGAAAGCGGGCAGAACCGAAAGAGATAAAGAAAGAACAGATAAAAATACAGCAGGAGAAAGAATTCCGGATGGAGAAATCCGGGTATGTGATGTAGAAAAATATTATGGAAATGATACGAATATCACGAAAGCTGTAGACAGGGTGAGCTTTTGCGTACAAAAAGGAGAATTTGTAGGCATCATGGGAGCATCCGGTTCCGGTAAGACGACACTTCTAAATATGCTCTCTACAATCGACCGCGTAACGTCCGGACATATTTATTATGGAAATACAGATATCACAGAACTGAGTGAAGATGCATTGTCAGAATTCAGAAAAGAGAATCTGGGATTTGTGTTCCAGGACTATAATCTGTTGGACACACTGACGATAGAAGAAAATATTATCCTGGCAATGACATTACACAGTCAGAATAAAAAACAGATCTGGCAGCAATGCGATGAGATACTGAAGCTTTTACATATCGAAGAAATCAGAAACAAATTCCCGTACCAGGTATCAGGAGGACAAAAGCAAAGATGCGCCTGTGCAAGAGCACTCATCAACCATCCGAAACTGATCCTCGCAGATGAGCCGACAGGGGCATTAGATTCCAGAGCAGCACAGACATTATTAGAAACATTCCGTAAAATGAATCATGACATGCAGTCGACGATCCTTATGGTTACACATGATGCATTTTCAGCCAGCTATTGTAACCGGATTCTGTTTTTGAAAGATGGAAAGATATTTCATGAACTGATAAGAGGAGTAGAAGAAAGACGTGTATTTTTAAATAAGATCCTGGACGTACTTTCCCTGACGGGAGGTGAACTTTCAGATGTTCAGTAAGCTTGCATTTCGCAATGTCAGGCGTTCAGCCAGAGATTATCTGGTGTATGTACTGACAATGACATTCATAGTGGCACTGATATTTGCATTTAACAGTATTATTTTCTCCAGAGATCTCCAGAAAATGTATGAGATGGCGACGATGATGGCAGCAATGATCGGTATTGCAACATTTTTTATTGTACTGATTGTAGCATGGCTGATCAATTATATGGTGCGGTTCATGCTGGAAAAGAGAAGCCGTGAATTTGGCATTTATCTGCTGATCGGAATGAAGAAAAAGGAAGTATCAATACTCTATATGAAGGAAAATCTGATGCTTGGAGTAGGTTCTTTCGTCATAGGTCTCGGACTTGGGGTACTGTTACAGCAGGTGCTGATCGTAATCCTTTACACCATTGTGCAGGTGGAATTAAAACCACATCTGGAATTTAACCGGTACTGCCTTCTGATGACGGTATGCTGTTTTGCCGGATGTTATCTTCTGGCGTTATTCCGCTGCAGGAGAAGATTCCGTAAGATGAATATTCATAATCTGATGAGTGAAAGTCAGAAAAATGAAGAAATGAAAGAAGCGCATGAAAAACAAAAACGCATACTGCTGCCGGTGTCAGTATTATTTATTATCGCTTTTGGAGTCTGGATACTAAGTGGAAATGTTCAGTCTGTAGGTACGGCATCGGCTTTCCTGGCAGGTTTGTTTATTACTGTCTACATCTTTTATACAGGACTTTCGGCATGGATTATCTGTTATGTGGAGAAAAAAGGAAAAGGAATCTACCGGGGACAAAATCTGTTCCTGCTTCGCCAGTTTGCTTCAAAGTTAAAGACGATGCGGTTTACCATGGGGACGCTTACCGTGCTTTTTATGATCTCGTTTCTGGGATGTTCGGTAGCGTTGATGTTCACGGACTGGCAGAATCAGGTTTTGGAAATGAAATTCCCGTTTGACGTACAGGTGAACAGCCGCAACCCGGAATATGATTTTGCACGGGAATTAAAAGTAGTCGCAAAAGAAACGGATATAAAAGATACATGCATATACCACATTTATGAAAATCATACAAATGAAATGAATACATGGCTGTATACGCATCTGCATTATTTTGGTGATACATATCTTAATGCAGATGGAACGCCAAATGAAAAGAAAATAAGCAAGGGTGCAGGGGATGCGACATATTGCAGATATGATACCTATATGAGTCTGAGTGATTATAATCATTTGAGAAGCATGCTTGGATATTCGGAAGAAACCCTTGGAAGTGACGAATATATCCTGCAGATGAAAAAAAGAGTATATAAAGAGACAGGAGACTTTACGGATGAAGTGAAGATCCAGGATCAGGGAGAGATACTGAAGTGTAAAAAGATCTGTACAGAGTCATTTTCACAGGACGGTCATAACGGAGGGGATTATATCATCGTTGTGCCGGATGAAAGGATACAGCATATGGCAGCATACTATTCTGAGCTTGCGGTAAGTGTGGATGGAAAAGTACCGGATAACCTGCAGAACAAACTGGATAATCTTTCTGATAAACATGATTATGCAGGGTACACATATATGGAAGAAGAAAAAGATAATGTATGCTTTGGTACCGATACCGTTGTTACATATGATGCAGTAAATCTGGTGCGGGAAAATGCTTCGTCGGAGGTACGCTATATGCTGACATGCATTACATTTCCATGTATGTATATCGGACTTGTATTCCTGTGTATTGCACTGACGGTATTATCCGTACAACAGTTGAGCGATTCTGCAAAATACAGATTCCGCTATCAGGTACTTTCTAAAATCGGACTCGGGAAACGTGACATACACCGGACAGTACTCCGGCAGTTATCTGGCTATTATCTGTGTCCGGCGGTCTTTTCGGCGGTGATCAGCGGGATTATAGCTGTATATATGGGTGCGAGATTCAATTTTTATACAGGAGTCAGCACGCCGGTATTACAGTATTTTGCGATTTCATTTGTATTGTTCTTTGGTGTATATGTGATATATTTTGGAGCAACATATGTAGGATTTATCCGGAATATAGAAGAATAGGAGAGGGGCAGGTATGAGTAGAAACGCCATAAAATATCTTGCAATGATAACAATGTTCTGCAATCATTTTGCATATGTATTTCTGAAAGAAGGAAGTATCACGCAGGAAGTAATGATTGATATCGGGTACTTCACAGCGATTACCATGTGTTACTTTCTGGTGGAAGGATATCATTATACAAGATCTGTGAAAAAGTATGCCATGAGACTGCTGGTGTTTGGCATCATTTCCCAGCTTCCGTTCATGCTGGCGCTTAAGGAAGCAAACCTGAATATGATGTTCAGCCTGCTTTTATGTCTGGGTGTGGTGTGGATTATAGATCATGTGAAAAATAAGGGAGAGAGAAATGCGATTTTGAGCCTGCTGGTAATCTGCTCCCTGTGGACAGACTGGGCGCTTCTGGCACCGGTATTTACTATTATGTTTGTACATGCATATGGAGACAGGAAGAAAACAATGCTGGCTTATATAAAAGGAATCGGGATTTTCATGATTTTAAATATATTGTCATATAGGAATCTGTATGGCTTTGCTCAGGCATTGCTGCATTCGGTATGTGCATGTATCGGACCGGCAGTTTCGGGGATTCTGATACAGTGCGCATATAACAGGGATAAAAAGAGAACCGTATACCGATGGGAAAAATGGTTTTTCTATGGGTTCTATCCGGCACATCTTTTTGTTTTATGGCTGATACAGTTTGCAAAAGTATATATAGGGCGGTTATAATAATACCGGGACATGTGTAAGCGCATATAAATGCGATGAAACTGTCCCGGTATTTTAGAGCGTGTCTGAAAAATCATTCGTGCAATCTATATGCCCCGCTTTGCGGGAGATTTTGCCTTCATTCAGTTGACGTAGCCCACTACGCCGTCCCTTGCTCAGATAAAATCTCCCACAAATTGTGATATATATCTTGCAGAAAGCATTTTTAAGACATACTTTGGAGAAAAAATGAAGGAAGGATAAGTGTGCATATATAGGTGCAGACAATAGAATGAGACGGGATATGAAGAAAGAACAACTAAACCGGACATATGACATTTGTTTCTTTGATCTGGACGGAACGATCATTGATTCATCGCCGGGGATTACCAATTCGGTGATATACGCACTGAAAAAATTCGGGATAGAAGAAACAGACAGGGCAAAATTGTATAAATTCATCGGGCCGCCGCTTACGGATTCCTTTGCAAGGTTCTATGGATTTGATGAGAAGAAAAGCTGGCTTGGAGTGGAATATTACAGAGAGTATTATCAGGATACAGGCATCTTTGAGTGTTCGGTATATGATGGATTGGAGGAGTCTCTAAAAGAACTAAAGGCAGCGGGAAAGCGTCTCTTTGTTGCAACGTCCAAACCGGAGGTATACGCAAGAAGGATCATAGAACATTTTGGACTGGAAGAGTATTTTGAATATGTAGCCGGTATGGAGTTAGATGGAGGACGTGGAAGCAAAGCAGAAGTAATCGAATATCTGATCGATACGTGCCGGGTAAAGGAAAAGGATAAGATCCTGATGATCGGCGACCGTGAACATGATGTGCTGGGAGCGAAAAAAGAAGGTCTTGACTGTATGGGTGTATTATATGGATTTGGCAATCGTGAAGAACTGGAAAAAGCCGGGGCAGTGTGCATTGCAGATACACCGGAAGATATTGCAGATATCATTTTAAAATAATCATGAAATGGGGTGGATATCGTGCCATGTAAGCACGATGCGGAAACACTAGAAGAAAATAAAAGTGAAAATGTAAAAAGTTGAACACCAATACTTGACAAAACAGGAAGTTATTGTTATTATAAAAAAACAGAACGCACTCTGTTTTTTATAAAAGATAGAAAAGAGGTGCAATATGCAAAGAGTATTTTCATTATTGGTAGATAATAATCCCGGTGTTTTAAGCCGTGTATCCGGTCTGTTCAGCAGACGTGGATACAGTATCGACAGCATTACCGCTGGAGTTACAGCAGATCCGAGATTCACAAGAATTACCATTGTATCCAGTGGAGATGAGCTGATCTTGTCACAGATCGAAAAGCAGGTCAGAAAGCTGGAAGATGTCATTGAAATCAAAGTACTTGATCCGGATGATTCGGTATACCGTGAGCTGATTATGGTGAAGGTCAGAGCGAATAAGACGGAGAGAACGGAGATTATATCGGTAGCGGATATTTTCCGTGCGAAGATTGTTGATGTGGAGAAAGATTCCCTGATGGTGGAACTGACAGGAAATGGTTCAAAAGTAGATGCGTTTCTGGAACTGCTGGAAGGTTACGAGATTCTGGAACTTGCAAGAACCGGTATTACCGGACTTCAAAGAGGAATCAGGCATGTAACGATCATTGATCAGGACGGCAACATCAACAGACTATAACAGTTACATAATAAAAGACATTAAACAGAGACAAGCCCTGGGAAACGGGAAGCCCCATGTTTAAGAATAAAAAATGAATTTATTTTTTAGGAGGAATGCTAAAATGGCAGCAAGAATTTTTTATCAGGAAGATTGTAATTTATCAGTATTAGACGGACAGAAGATCGCTATCATCGGTTATGGTAGCCAGGGACATGCACACGCTCTTAACTTAAAAGAGTCTGGATGCGATGTTATCATCGGTCTTTACGAAGGAAGCAAATCATGGGCAAAAGCTGAAGCTCAGGGATTCAAAGTATATACAGCAGCAGAAGCAGCAAAACAGGCTGATATCATCATGATCCTGATCAACGATGAGTTACAGGCAGATATGTACAAAAAAGACATCGAGCCAAACCTTGAAGAAGGTAACATGTTAATGTTCGCTCATGGTTTCAACATTCACTTCGGATGCATCAAACCACCAAAGAACGTAGACGTAACAATGATCGCTCCTAAGGCACCAGGACACACAGTAAGAAGTGAGTACCAGGATGGAAAAGGAACACCTTGTCTGATCGCTGTAGAGCAGGATGCTACAGGAAAAGCTTGGGATCGTGCACTTGCTTATGGTCTTGGAATCGGTGGAGCAAGAGCTGGTCTTCTTGAGACAACATTCAGAACAGAGACAGAGACAGACCTCTTCGGTGAGCAGGCAGTACTTTGCGGTGGTGTATGTGCACTTATGCAGGCTGGTTTCGAAACACTTTGCGAAGCTGGATATGATCCAAGAAACGCTTACTTCGAGTGTATCCATGAGATGAAACTGATTGTAGACCTGATCTATCAGTCAGGATTCGCTGGAATGAGATACTCTATCTCTAACACAGCTGAATATGGAGATTACATCACAGGACCTAAGATCATCACAGAAGATACAAAGAAAGCTATGAAACAGATCCTGACAGACATCCAGGACGGAACATTTGCAAAAGACTTCTTATTAGATATGTCTACAGCAGGACGTCAGGTACACTTCAAAGCTATGAGAAAACTTGCTGCAGAGCATCCATCAGAGAAAGTTGGAGCAGAGATCAGAAAGCTTTACAGCTGGAACGGAGAAGACAAACTGATCAACAACTAATCAGATACATATAACAACAGCAAAGGGTATGGCGGTCGCCATACCCTTTGCTGTTTAATAGTGTATTAAACACAAAAAAACCAGATCATTGACGGGATGATCTGGTCTTGGTTTGCAACTCGAGTTTAATCTCTATTATTATTAAGCAATTCCGTTAACAGCTTTTGTCAGACGGGAAATCTTTCTAGAGCATGTGTTTTTGTGGTAAACACCCTTGCTTCCAGCTTTGTTGATTTCAACGATTGCAACTTTTAATGCGTCTGCAGCAGCAGCGGCATCTTTTTTAGCTACAGCTGTTTCAACTTTCTTTACGCAAGTTTTTACTTTAGACTTGATTGCTTTGTTTCTAGCAGCTTTTGTTTCGTTTACTAAAATTCTTTTCTTTGCAGATTTGATATTAGCCAATTTGTCCACCTCCGATATCAATGTATTTCGATTTTAATTCGATTTCCAGTTCGTTAGAGCCGGACACGGACGATCTAACGAAACATACGAATTTATTTTATGTCATGAATCTCATTCTGTCAATACATATTTCAGAAAATCTTGGAAAAAATAGTAGAAACATGATTACTGTTCACTGGCAGGAATTTTCTGAACTGAAAATTCCATATGATACAGTAGTGCTACTGATAATGACGTATGAAAGGAAGAAAACGTGATGGTTGAAAAGTATACAATCCGAACGGATCTGGCGATGGAACAGAAAGAGCGGTTTGAATCAGATCATGTAGAAGTGTCAGGGGTCGTTCTGGAAGAAGAATATGATGAAGAAAAAGAGATTAAGATTACAACTGTTAAAATCGAAACGGAAAATGGAGCAAAGACGATGGGTAAGCCTGTGGGAACCTATCTGACATTGGAAGCTCCAAACCTTGCGGCGGGGGATGAAGGATACCACCGGGAGATATCGGAGACACTGGCCGGATTTCTGGCAGAATATATGCAGGATGAGAACAAAGGAAAGGAACAAAGAGATCGGTATTCCGTACTCGTAGTCGGACTTGGCAACCGGGAAGTAACACCGGATGCGCTGGGACCGTATGTGGTAGATCAGTTGAATATTACCAGACATATCGTACAGGAATACGGAAAATATGCCATAGAAGAAGAAAATGGAAGAAGTGTCAGCGCAGTCGTGCCGGGCGTAATGGCACAGACCGGCATGGAGACGGCAGAAATCATAAAAGGGATTGTACAGGAGACCAGTCCGGATCTTATCATGGTAATCGATGCACTGGCTGCAAGAAGTACGAAGAGACTGAACCGGACGATACAGATATCGGATGCCGGGATTCACCCGGGAGCCGGAGTCGGGAACCACAGAAGTGCAATTACAAAAGATACAATGGGGATTCCTGTCATAGCAATCGGAGTACCGACAGTTGTGGATGCAGCAACGATTGTAAACGACACAATGGAAAACTTTATCGCAGCATTAGAAACATCGGACAGCCTGCGCGGAGTAGGAGTGGTACTTCAGGGATATAATTCCGCAGAAAAATATGAACTGGTAAAAGAATTAATCTCGCCACATCTGAATGGGATGTTTGTGACCCCAAAAGATATTGATGAGACGATAAGAAGAATCAGTTACACGATATCCGAGGCACTGAACATCCTCTTTTCCGGGAAAGCTGTGCATATTTCAAAGAACAGGGCATAAAGTAATAAGAAAGGAACAGGATAAAAAGAATGAGGTGATAAGGTGAAGAAAAAAGACAGGCAGGAACTCTTGATACAGACCGGAAAAGTACTGGCGGTTATCATCAGTGTGGCATTATGTGTCTGCCAGTTTCCAGGAATATGGAGGCGTCAGGGGGATTCTTTGACCAGGCTTTGGACGGGAGAGATCGCAGAACGGGCTATGGAGATTATCATGCCTGCATTTTCTTACGGGAGTGCAATGAATCACGAAGGCATTTCTTCTGACGCAGAGATAAAAAGAGCACGTCCGGGACAGAAGCTATGGACTATGCTGGCAGAGGCTGCCATGGCATTCTGGCCGGTAGGAACATATACGGCAGCGCAGGTGCAGGCAGATACAGAAGCAGAAGACGCGCAGATGTATGCATTCATTCTGGAACAGCAGGAACAAGATGAAAATGCCGTAGACGAGAACGGACAGCTGATCACAGCGGACAAACAGATTCCGGAGACGGTACAGGAAGCCGTTCCAAAGACAGCGGTTGACAAGGAAAAATTGAAAGATTACGAATACCTCATGAGTCATTTTTATACGGTAGACAGCAGTACAATGGCAGATCCGGATCTGATCAGCGCGGAGAAACTTCTGGGTAAGAGCATGAAGATTACCATGGACGGAACACCCAAAGTCCTCATATATCATACCCATTCACAGGAAATGTTTGCTGATTCAGTCAGTGGAGATCCAGGAACGTCAATCGTGGGAATGGGAACATATCTGACAGAACTATTGAATCAGAGATATGGAATACAGACATTACATCATGAAGGTGTGTATGATCTGGTAAATGGAAAACTTGACAGAAGTAAAGCGTATCAGCTGGCGGAACCAGAAGTGCAAAAAATCCTGAAGGAGAATCCCGGTATAGAGGTGGTGATCGACCTGCACCGGGACGGAGTTGCAGATACTACACATCTTGTAACGGAAATAGATGGAAAACAGACAGCACAGATCATGTTCTTTAACGGACTAAGCCGGACCAGGGCTAATGGTAATATCAGTTATCTTGCGAACCCATATCTGGAAGATAACCTGGCATTTTCCCTGCAGATGGAGATTGCAGCTGCGGAGTATTACCCGGGATTTGCAAGAAACATTTTCTTAAGAGCTTACCGCTATAATATGCATTTCAGACCGAAAACACTTTTGATCGAAGCCGGGGCACAGACGAATACGGTGGAAGAGATGCGTAATGCAATGGAGCTTCTGGCAGATCTTCTGCACCGGGTGCTGGCTTGATTCGGTAAATGTTTTATGTTAAGATAATCAAAGTATGGGAACATCTGTACTATTAAATATCTATTAAATATAGCGATAAAATAACGAAAGGATATAGATAGAATGGCGAAAAAAAATACATATGATGCGGGCAGTATCTCCATCCTCGAAGGACTGGAAGCGGTACGGAAAAGACCCGGAATGTATATAGGAAGCGTATCCACAAAAGGACTGAATCATCTGATCTATGAGATCGTGGACAATGCCGTAGATGAGCATCTGGCCGGATATTGCAGTGAGATACAGGTGACGCTGGAAAAAGACGGATCGGCTACCATTGCAGATAACGGACGTGGGGTTCCGGTGGATCTGCATGCAACAGGAGTATCTGCTGCACGAGTGGTATATACAACCTTACATGCAGGAGGAAAGTTTGACGATTCTGCATACAAGACCAGCGGTGGATTGCACGGAGTAGGTTCTTCTGTTGTAAATGCATTATCTACCTATATGGATGTACAGATCAGCAGGGACGGATATATCCACCATGACAGATATGAGCAGGGAAAACCGGTACTTGAGCTGGAAAATGGATTACTCCCAACGATCGGAAAGACGAGAAAGACAGGAACGAAGGTAAACTTCCTTCCGGATGATACGATATTTGAAAAAACTAGGTTTAAGGCAGAAGAGGTAAAAAGCAGACTGCATGAGACGGCATACCTGAATCCGGCACTTACGATTATATTCGAAGATAAACGTGGCGAAGAGACAGAACATATCGTATATCATGAACCAGATGGAATCCTTGGATTTATCCGTGAGCTGAATCACAAAAAGGAGGCCGTACACGAACCGGTATATTTTAAAGGCGAAGCAGAGGGAATCGAAGTAGAAGTTGCATTCCAGTATGTCAATGAATTTCATGAAAATGTTCTTGGCTTCTGTAATAATATCTATAACGCAGAAGGTGGAACCCATCTGACCGGATTTAAGACGACATTTACAACAGCAATTAATCAATATGCAAGAGAACTTGGAATCTTAAAAGAAAAGGATGCAAATTTCACAGGTGCAGATATCCGTAACGGAATGACGGCAATCGTATCGATCAAACATCCGGATCCAAGATTCGAAGGACAGACGAAGACAAAGCTTGATAATCCAGATGCAGCAAAAGCCTGCAGCAAAGTAACGACCGATGAGATTATCCGTTTCTTTGACCGTAATCTGGAGACTCTGAAAAAAGTAATCGGCTGCGCAGAAAAAGCCGCAAAGATAAGAAAGACAGAAGAACGTGCGAAGACCAATCTTCTGACCAAACAGAAATATTCATTTGACAGTAACGGTAAGCTTGCGAACTGTGAAAGCCGTGATGCATCCAAATGCGAGATTTTTATTGTCGAGGGAGATTCTGCCGGCGGTTCGGCGAAGACAGCCAGAGACCGTATGTTCCAGGCAATCCTGCCAATCCGTGGTAAGATCCTGAACGTAGAAAAAGCAAGTATTGATAAAGTACTTGCCAATGCAGAAATCAAGACCATGATCAATGCATTTGGCTGCGGCTTTTCCGAAGGATATGGCAATGATTTTGATATCAGTAAGCTGCGCTATGATAAAATCATTATCATGGCCGATGCGGATGTGGATGGAGCACACATTTCCACATTGCTGCTTACCTTGTTCTACCGTTTTATGCCGGAGCTGATCTTTGAAGGACATGTCTATATTGCGATGCCGCCGCTTTATAAGGCGATGCCAAAGAAAGGCGAAGAAGAATATCTCTATGATGATAAAGCGTTGGAAAGATACAGAAAGACGCATGATGGTCCATTTACCCTTCAAAGATATAAGGGTCTTGGAGAGATGGATGCCGGGCAGCTCTGGGAGACAACGTTAAATCCTGAGACGAGACTGTTGAAGCTGGTTGAGATTGAAGATGCACGAATGGCATCCAGTGTCACAGAGATGCTGATGGGATCAGAAGTTCCGCCGAGACGTTCGTTCATTTATGAAAATGCGACGGAAGCAGAGCTTGATATATAAGACGTTTTAGAAACTGATTCTCATATAAGTGGTTAAAAATAAGAAAATAAGACATATAAGACAGGAGAAAAAGAATGCAGGATTCACAGATCATCCGTACCGAATATTCGGATGTAATGAAAAAATCATATATTGATTATGCAATGAGTGTTATCATTGCCAGAGCCCTGCCGGATGTAAGAGATGGATTAAAACCGGTACAAAGACGTACTCTTTATGACATGCATGAACTGGGGATACGTTACGACAGACCGTATAGAAAATGTGCCCGTATCGTCGGAGATACAATGGGTAAATATCACCCGCACGGCGACAGCTCCATCTATGATGCACTGGTAGTGATGGCGCAGGAGTTTAAAAAGGGCATGATCCTGGTCGATGGCCACGGTAACTTTGGCTCTATCGAAGGAGATGGGGCAGCCGCCATGCGATATACAGAGGCAAGGCTTGCGAAGATCACACAGGAAGCATATCTGGCAGACTTAGATAAAGATATCGTAGATTTTATGCCTAACTTTGATGAGACAGAAAAAGAACCGGTCGTACTTCCGGTGCGTATTCCCAATCTTTTGGTGAACGGAGCAGAGGGAATTGCCGTAGGTATGGCAACCAGTATACCGACGCACAATCTGGCAGAAGTGATCGACGGCGTAAAAGCCTACATGAAAAATGATGAGATTACAACCAGACAACTGATGAAATACATCAAAGGACCAGACTTCCCGACCGGAGGAATTGTGGTAAATAAAGATGACCTTCCGGAAATCTATGAGACCGGGGTTGGAAAGATCAAGATCCGTGGAAAAGTAGAAGTAGAAGACATGAAAGGCGGAAAAAAACGTCTCGTGATCACAGAGATTCCTTATACGATGATCGGTGCCGGAATCGGAAAATTCTTAAATGACGTCTGCAATCTGGTAGAGACAAAGAAGACGACGGACATTGTAGATATTTCCAACCAGTCTTCCAAAGAAGGAATCCGTATCGTCATCGAACTGAAAAAAGGAGCAGATGTAGAGAACCTTACAAATATGCTCTATAAAAAGACGCGTCTGGAAGATACCTTTGGAGTCAATATGCTGGCGGTCGCAGATGGAAGACCAGAGACGATGGGATTAAAACGGATCATCGAAGCGCATGTGGATTTCCAGTTTGATATGGCAACCAGAAAATATAACACACTTCTTAAGAAGGAACAGGATAAAAAAGAGATCCAGGAAGGTCTGATCAAAGCCTGTGATGTCATCGATCTGATCATCGAGATCTTAAGAGGAAGTCGTAATGTCAAAGACGCAAAAGCCTGCCTGATGCATGGAGAGACAGAGAACATACAATTCAAGTCAAAAGTATCGAAAAAGATGGCAGCAATGTTAAGATTTACAGAACGCCAGGCAACGGCTATTCTGGAGATGCGCCTGTATAAGCTGATCGGTCTGGAGATTGAAGCACTTCAGAAAGAACACGAAGAAACACTTGGAAAAATCGCAAGATACGAAGATATTCTGAATAACTATGATTCAATGGCAGCAGTTATTATGGAAGATCTGGATCATATCAAGAAAGAATTTTCAAGAAAGAGAAGAACCGTAGTTGAAAATGCAGAAGAAGCAGTATTCGAAGAAAAGAAGATCGAAGAACAGCAGGTAGTCTTCCTGATGGACCGTTTCGGATATACCAGGACGGTAGACCAGAGCACATATGACCGTAACAAAGAGGCGGCAGATAACGAGAATAAATATATCCTGAACTGCATGAATACCGGCAAGATCTGTATCTTTACAAAAGACGGTAAGATGCATCAGGTAAAAGTGATGGACATTCCATATGGAAAATTCAGGGACAAGGGTCTTCCAATCGACAACATCAGTAATTACGACAGCACACAGGAAGAGATTGTCTATATCTGCGATGCGGAGCAGATGCGCTATGTCAAACTTTTATTTGCTACAAAACAGGGCATGGTCAAAAAAGTAGATGGATCCGAATTCCAGGTAACAAAGCGGACCATTGCGGCAACCAAATTGCAGCCGGAAGATGAAGTGATACAGATTCAGGTAGTTACAGAGAACCAGCAGATTGTCTTACAGACACAGGACGGATTTTTCCTGAGGTTTCCAGCAGATGAGGTTACGGAGAAAAAGAAAGGTGCTATCGGTGTCAGAGGTATCAGACTTAAGAAAAATGATGAACTGATTCATGTATATCTGTTCGATGATGGAACAGAATATAAGATAGAATACCATGAAAAAGAAGTTACACTGAATCGTCTGAAACAGGCAAAGCGAGATGGAACAGGAACAAAATACCGGGGATAGCGAAGAAAAACCACGGGACACAACGTACAGAGGATAAAAGAAATGATACAGAATATAGAACCACACGAATACCGGAATGAATATACACCGGAACCGCCAAAAAAAGACAGCGTACTTTTATATTATGAAGGAAGAAAAGTTCTGGTAAAGATAGAAAACCAGGAGATTTCATTTTTGTCATTTGAAGAAGCAGGAAAGTATCATCCGGATATTTATGAAGAATATACGTATTTATTTTCCATTGATGGACAGGGATATTATCTGGCAGAGGGAATCGATCCGGAGAATTTTCCGGGATATGAACTGATGGATAATCAGTATTTCCGTGAAGCAAGACCAAAATACAGACAGTTTGCAGCGGTGACTGGATGGCAGTTATACCGCTGGTATCAGTCCAGGAAGTACTGTGGACACTGTGGCCAGCCGCTGGTACATGATGATAAAGAGCGTATGATGCGCTGCCCGGACTGCGGTATGATGGAATTCCCTAAGATTTGTCCGGCAGTTATTATCGCAGTGACACATGGAGATAAGATCCTGATGTCAAAGTATGCAGGCAGAGAATACAAAAAATATGCCCTGCTTGCCGGCTTCTGTGAGATCGGCGAACCGGTAGAAGAAACTGTACGCCGTGAAGTCATGGAAGAGGTAGGATTAAAAGTAAAGAATATCCGTTACTATAAGAGCCAGCCGTGGTCATTTACGGATACTTTGTTACTTGGATTCTTCTGTGAGCTGGACGGCGCGGAAGGAATCACCCTGGATACAGAAGAGCTTGCAATGGCAGAGTGGTTCGAACGGGATAACATGCCGGTAGAGGCAGAAGATTTAAGCCTGACAAATGAGATGATGATGGCGTTCAAACACGGGAAAGTGTAAAAAATACGCAAAATCCCTTGATTTTACAGAATATCGGTGTTATAGTTAATAACAGCTACATAAATCAACCGGCAGAAGAGTGGACATATCGTTCACTCTTCTTTGTTGCTTACGCATTTTGAAAAGACTGCCGGTTCTACAAGATATCAGAACACATACGAAAGGTCTGCATAAGGAGGATTTTAGATTGTCAAAAAGAGAAATGTATGAACAGAAAACAGAAGAGATCCTGCTTCCAATCGTGGAAGAATATGGATTTGAACTGGTGGATGTCGAGTATGTAAAAGAAGGAAGCAACTGGTACCTTCGTGCATATATTGATAAACCGGGGGGAATTGGAGTGAATGACTGCGAAGTAGTAAGCCGCAGACTTTCCGATATTCTGGATGAAAAGGATTATATCGATGATTCTTATATCCTGGAAGTCAGCTCGCCTGGACTTGGCAGACCACTGAAGAAGGAAAAAGATTTCAAACGAAGCCTTGGGGAAGAAGTTGAGATCAGAACTTACCGCATGATAGACAGAAAGAAAGAATTTACCGGCATCTTAAAAGATTATGATGAAGAAACTGTAACGATCGAATTGGAAGATGAGACAACAAAAACATTTGAAAAAAGCGAAATTGCACTGATCAGATTAGCATTTGATTTTTAGCTGCACATGTAAGGAGGAATAAGACCATGAATACAGAATTATTAGAAGCATTAAATATATTAGAGAAAGAAAAAGATATCAGCAAAGAGACGCTGTTAGATGCAATTGAAAATTCTCTGATGAACGCCTGTAAGAACCATTTTGGAAAAACAGACAACATCAAACTGATCATGAACAAAGAGACATGCGAATATCAGTTATATGCAGAAAAGACAGTTGTAGAAGAAGTAGAAGACAAACTGGAAGAGATCAGCCTGGAAGATGCGAAAGAAATCGACAGCAAGTTTGAACTTGGTGATATCGTGCACATTCCGATCGAGTCCAAATCTTTCGGACGTATTGCAACACAGAATGCAAAGAACCTGATTCTTCAGAAGATCCGTGAGGAAGAGCGTAAAGTTGTATACGATCAGTATTTTGAAAAGGAAAAAGATATCGTAACAGGTATCGTACAGCGTTATGTTGGAAAGAATGTCAGCATCGACCTTGGTAAAGCAGATGCAATGCTGACAGAGAACGAACAGGTAAAAGGTGAAGTGTTCAAACCTACAGAGCGTATCAAGTTATATATCGTAGAAGTTAAGAATACAACAAAAGGCCCTAAGATCTTAGTATCCCGTACACATCCGGAGCTTGTAAAGCGTCTGTTTGAATCAGAAGTGACAGAAGTAAAAGACGGAATCGTAGAGATCAAGAGTATCGCAAGAGAAGCAGGAAGCAGAACAAAGATCGCTGTATGGTCTAATGACCCGGATGTAGATCCAGTAGGAGCATGTGTCGGAATGAACGGTGCAAGAGTAAATGCAATCGTAAATGAACTGCGTGGTGAGAAGATCGATATCATCAACTGGAGTGATAATCCGGCCATCCTGATCGAGAATGCATTAAGCCCTGCAAAAGTTATCTCTGTAATGGCTGATCCGGATGAGAAGACAGCAAGCGTTATCGTTCCGGACTATCAGTTATCACTTGCCATCGGTAAAGAAGGTCAGAATGCAAGACTGGCAGCAAGACTTACCGGATACAAGATTGATATCAAGAATGAGACACAGGCTATCGAATCCGGAGAACTTCCGGAGAACTATATGGAACTGAGCGAAGGTGTATTCGAAGAGGAATATGATAACGATCAGGAAGAAGTCATGGATGTAGAGGAAGTGGCTGATGAGACAGAAGTTCCAGAAGACGACGCAGAGATCACATTCAATGAAGTAGAGGATACAGAGGAATAGGTGATAATTCGTGGGAGCAAATAAAAAAGTTCCTATGCGTAAATGCGTAGGATGCCAGGAAATGAAAAGTAAAAAAGAAATGATTCGTGTCATCCGCACATCGGAGGGAGAATTTCTTCTGGATGCAACAGGAAGAAAGAACGGACGTGGTGCTTATCTTTGCACGGACAGTAACTGTCTTGCAAAAGCAGTGAAAAACAAGGGCCTTGAAAGATCCTTTAAGCAGGCTATCCCAAAAGAAGTGTATGAAGCACTGGAAAAGGAGATGGAAGTACTTGAGTCAGAGTAAAGCATTATCCATGATCAGTCTTGCCACAAAAGCCGGTAAAGTTGCAAGTGGTGAGTTCTGCACGGAAAAAGAAGTAAAATCCGGAAGAGCATATCTTGTGATCGTTGCGGGAGATGCATCAGACAATACAAAAAAGAAATTTCAGAACATGTGTGACTTTTATCAGGTCCCGATTTATTTTTACAAAGATAAAGATACGCTGGGGCATGCAATGGGAAAAGAATTCCGAGCATCTTTGGTAATCCTTGATGAGGGGTTTGCTAAAGGGATCCGGAAACATATGGACACAGAGAATGAGACAATTGCATAGAGGAGGCAGATTATATGTCAAACAAAGATATAGAGACAACTACAAATGAAAATATAGAAAAATCAGAAACACCAAAGAAAAAGAATATCGTGCACGTATTCCGTCCGCAGAATACACAGAACGGCGGAAATAAAGGCAGAAGAACAGGTGGAAACCGTCAGGGACAGGGCGCACAGGGAAAAACTATGCAGGTTAATAACGGACGCCCATCCAGACGCCAGGCAGCAGATGACACAGCCAAGAGAACAGAGAGCGCAGACCAGGCACCAAAGAGAAATACAGAAAGAATATCCGACAGACCACAGACTTCCAGACGTCCGGAAAGAAATGACAGAAATGACAGAAATGACGGAAGAGGCGACAACAGAAATAATAACCGCTCCGGCGAAAGACGTCAGGGAGGAAGAGACGGACGTTCTGACCGTCAGGAAGGAAGAGGCGGACAGAGATTCCAGAGAGGAGACCGTCCACAGAATGGCCGTTCCGACAGAAATCAGGGAGAGCGCGACAACAGACGCGATAATAACCGTGGTGGAGATGACAGACAGGGACGCAAATTCTCAGACAGAAATGACAACAGAAGAAACGACAGAAAGAATAACCCAAGCATTCCTGCTCCTGCAATCGAAGGACAGAAGCCACAGAGAAAGAATGTAAAGGGTAAAGACGATCATAAGAAAAAAGATTACCGTCGTGATGACGAAGAAAGAATGCCAAAGGGCAAGAAGAAAAACGAGCCAAAACAGCAGCTTCAGAAGCCGCAGCAGAAAGAACAGAAGGTAGAAGAAGAGATCAAACAGATCACAATTCCAGAAGTTCTTACAATCAAAGAACTGGCTGATAAGATGAAGATCGTTCCGTCTGTAATCATTAAGAAACTCTTCATGCAGGGCAAGATTGCTACAGTAAACCAGGAGATCGATTATGAGACAGCAGAAGAGATCGCATTAGAATTTGACGTTCTCTGCGAGAAAGAAGAAGTTGTAGATGTAATCGAAGAACTTCTTAAGGAAGAGGAAGAAGACGAAAAGAAGATGAAAAAACGTCCGCCTGTAGTGTGCGTTATGGGTCACGTTGACCACGGTAAAACTTCCCTTCTTGATGCAATCCGTCATACGAATGTCATTGACCGCGAGGCTGGTGGTATCACACAGCATATCGGTGCTTATGTAGTAGAGATCAACGGAGAAAAGATCACATTCCTTGATACACCGGGACATGAGGCGTTCACAGCTATGCGTATGCGTGGAGCAAGCTCTACAGATATCGCTGTACTTGTAGTAGCAGCTGATGACGGTGTTATGCCACAGACAGTAGAGGCTATCAACCATGCAAAAGCAGCAGGTGTAGAGATTATCGTAGCCGTTAATAAGATGGATAAACCAAGTGCGAACATTGACCGTGTAAAACAGGAACTGACAGAGTACGAACTGATTCCGGAAGACTGGGGTGGAAGCACAATCTTCGTTCCAGTATCAGCTAAGACAGGCGAAGGTCTGGAAGATCTGATGGAAATGATCGCATTAACAGCAGAAGTAATGGAATTAAAAGCCAATCCAAACCGCCGTGCAAGAGGTCTTGTACTGGAAGCAAAACTGGATAAAGGAAGAGGTTCTGTTGCAAATATCCTGGTTCAGAAAGGAACACTCCGTGTCGGAGATCCAATCGCAGCTGGTTCTGCATTCGGTAAAGTAAGAGCCATGATGGATGATAAAGGAAGAAGAGTCAAAGAGGCCGGACCGTCTACACCAGTAGAGATCCTTGGACTGAATGACGTTCCAAATGCAGGAGAAGTCATCGTAGGATGTGCAAATGAAAAAGAAGCAAGAAACTTTGCCGAGACATTTATCTCACAGAGCAAGGTTAAGCTTCTGGAAGAGACAAAATCAAAACTTTCTCTGGATGATCTGTTTACACAGATTCAGGAAGGTAACTTAAAAGAACTTGGAATCGTAGTAAAAGCAGACGTACAGGGATCTGTAGAAGCAATCAAACAGAGCTTGCTGAAGCTTTCTAACGATGAAGTTGTTGTTAAGATCATTCACGGTGGTGTAGGTGCGATCAACGAATCAGACGTAAGTCTGGCTTCCGCATCGAATGCAATCATTATCGGATTTAACGTACGTCCGGATGCAACAGCAAAAGAAACAGCAGACCGTGAAGGTGTAGATATCCGTCTGTACCGTGTCATTTACAATGCAATCGAAGACGTAGAAGCTGCCATGAAGGGTATGCTGGATCCAGTCTTTGAGGAAAAAGTACTCGGACACGCAGAAGTACGTCAGACATTTAAGGCTTCCGGAGTTGGAACAATCGCAGGATCTTATGTCCTGGATGGTGTATTTGAAAGAGACTGCTCTGTCCGCCTGACACGTGACGGTATTGTAATATTTGAAGGACCTCTGGCATCTCTGAAGAGATTCAAAGACGATGTAAAAGAAGTCAAAGCAGGTTACGAATGTGGATTCGTATTTGCTAACTTCAACGACATCAAAGAAGGAGACCTCGTAGAGGCATTCAAGATGGTAGAGATTCCACGCTAGGAGTTGATATAAATGAGAAAAAGAAGTATAAAAAATACAAGAGTAAACACAGAAGTGCAGCATGAGTTATCTAATATTATCCGCGGGGGCTTAAAAGACCCTCGTGTTGCACCATGGACTTCTGTTGTAGCAGCAGAAGTTGCACCGGATCTTAAGACCTGTAAGGCATATATCAGTGTACTGGGTGATGCTTATGAGCAGGAACAGACGATCAAGGGATTACAGAGTGCAGAAGGATATATCCGCCGTGAACTGGCAAGAACACTGAACCTTCGTAATACACCGGAGATTAAGTTCGTTCTGGATCAGTCTATCGAATATGGCGTGAATATGTCAAAGAAGATTGATGAAGTAACCAAGGATCTGAAAACGGAAGGTGTTGAGGAAGATGCTGAATAAAGTATTGGAAGGCGTGTCCACGATCGCAATCGGCGGGCATGTACGCCCGGATGGAGACTGTGTGGGTTCGTGTGTAGGACTTGGACAGTATATCCGTGAGAACTACAGTGATAAAACCGTAGATATATATCTGAAAGATATCCCGGAGTCATTTCATTTCTTAAAGGGAACCGAGACGATTCTGGAGTCCGTAGCAGATGAAGAGAAAGAATACGATCTCTTCATCGCACTGGACTGTGGGGATACAGGAAGACTTGATTATTCCAAACCATTACTGGATCATGCAAAGCATACATTTTGTGTAGATCATCATATCAGCAATATCGGATTTGCTGATGTAAATCATATTGTAGCGGAAGCAAGTTCTACATCAGAGCTTGTATATGGGTTGCTGGATGAAGAAAAGATATCGAAAAATGTTGCAGAAGCACTGTATCTTGGAATTGTACACGATACCGGTGTATTTCAGTATTCGTGTGCAGGACCGGAGACGTTCCGCGTGGCAGCGAAACTTCTGGAAAAAGAAATTAACGGACCAAAGATCATAGAAGATACATTCTATGCCAAATCCTATGCACAGAACCAGGTGATGGGACGGGCATTGATGGAAAGTATCCTGTTCTTAAATGGAGTCGGAATCGCTTCCTTTATCCGGAAAAATGTCATGGATTTTTACGGTGTAGTACCAAAAGATCTGGAAGGAATTGTAAGCCAGCTTCGGGTAACCGAAGGTGTAGAAGTGGCAGTATTCATGTATGAATTAAAACAGAATGAATTCAAAGTAAGCCTCCGTTCCAAGAGTGAACTGGATGTCAGCAAGATCGCGCAGTACTTTGGAGGCGGCGGTCACAAAAAGGCAGCAGGATTTACAATGGCGGGAACACCATTCGATGTGCTTAACAATCTGTCAGAACAGATTGAAGAACAGCTGGAAAAACTGGAAAAAACACAGGAGCAGTAAACTATGATACACGGAATCATAAATGTGTATAAAGAAAAGGGATTTACATCCCACGATGTGGTAGCAAAGCTTCGTGGAATTGTCGGTCAGAAAAAGATCGGCCATACGGGAACACTGGATCCGGATGCGACAGGTGTTCTGCCGGTGTGTCTTGGAAAAGCAACGAAACTGTGTGATCTTCTGACGGATAAAGATAAGACCTATGAGGCAGTATTGCTTCTTGGAAGAACAACGGATACACAGGATACTTCCGGTGAGATACTGGAAGAAAGGAGCACGCAGGATCTTACAGAAAAAGCGGTAAGAGAGTGCGTCATGGGATTTGTCGGTGATTATGATCAGATACCACCGATGTATTCCGCATTAAAGGTGAATGGGAAAAAATTATATGAGCTGGCGCGTGAAGGTAAGACAGTAGAACGTAAGGCACGCCCGGTAAAGATCCTGGAGATCAACATACTGGACGTAGATCTTCCAAGAGTCAGAATGGAAGTATCATGTTCGAAAGGAACTTATATCCGGACATTGTGCCATGATATAGGTGAAAAACTGGGATGCGGCGGCTGTATGGAGTCGTTGATCCGTACCAGGGTATCGGGTTTTCAGATTGCAGATGCCAAGACGTTAAGCGAGATTGAACAGCTAAGAGGGGACGGTATCCTCAGTAAGATACTGGTCCCGATTGATGAAATGTTTCCTTCATATCCGAAAATCATAGTGAAAGAAAAGTGGAAAGCATTTGCAAAAAACGGCAATCCGTTAGAGCCAAAGATGCTGACAGATGGAAAAACGATACCGGATGATGAAACACAGGTACGCCTCTATGATGAAGAAGGAAAGTTCATTGCCATTTATAAATGGAAAGAAAAAGACAGACAATACCATATCGTAAAAATGTTTTTTAACGATTAACGAGGACGAAAAATATGCAGTATATCAAATGGCTTGCGGATTATAAAGGAAGCGGCAGGACAGCAGTGACTTTTGGAAAGTTTGACGGGTTGCACAGAGGACACCAGAAACTGATATCAAAAGTCCATGAATTAGGAGAAAAAGAACATATAAGCAGCGTAGTGTGTGCGTTTGATATGACACCGTTATGGAAGGAAAAGAATATTGTACCACAGCTTCTGATGGTAGGAGAAGAACGGTATGAGCATGTGAAAACTGATGTTGATTATCTGATAGAATGCCCGTTTACAGAGTCTTTCCGTCAGGTAAGTGCAGAAGATTTTATTGAAAAGATCATCTATCAGCTGTTCCATGCGAAATACGTTGTGGTAGGAACAGATTTTAATTTCGGCTGTGAAAAACGGGGCGATGTAAAGATGCTGGCAGAATATGCAGATAAATATGACTATCAGCTGATCGTAATTGAAAAAGAGCGGTACAAAGACCGTATTATCAGCAGCACCTATGTAAAAGAAGTAGTAAAAGAAGGTAACGTAGGCCTGGCGGAAACCCTGCTTGGCTATCCGTATACAGTAGAAGGTGTTGTGGAGCATGGAAAGAAGCTTGGAAGGACACTGGGGTTTCCAACGCTTAATATTGCATGGCCGGAAAACAAACTGGTACCAGCACATGGTGTCTATCTCTGCAGAGTTCAGATTGACGGGGAAGAATATCCGGGAATTGCCAACATTGGTATTAAACCGACGGTAACAGAAGAAAAGCGGCTTTTGATCGAGAGTTTCCTGTTCGGATATTCTGGCAATGCATATGGAAAAAGTGCAAAGATCGAGCTTGTGGAATTCCGCAGACCTGAGCGTAAATTTGCCGGGGTGAAAGAGCTGAAAGAGCAGATAGATGGAGACATTGCAAGAGGAAAAGAATATTTTGGAATTGCGTAAAATTTTCCTTTACATTGACTGGGGCATATGATATACTAAGCAACGTTGAAGCCGGTGTTCGGTAACTGGAAACTCCAACCGTTACTTAATACTTAAGTATGCAGTGGAAGATGTGAATAGCAGATTTCACGTATATCAGGCGTTTAGAATTATAAGAAAGAATATTAGGAGGAACAACAATGATTTCTAAAGAGCAGAAAGAACAGATCGTAGCACAGTATGGTAGAACAGCAGGAGATACAGGATCACCGGAAGTACAGATCGCTATCCTGACAGCAAGAATCAATGATCTTACAGATCACTTCAAAGCTAATCCAAAGGATCACCACTCAAGAAGAGGACTTCTTAAGATGGTAGGACAGAGAAGAGGACTTCTTGCATACCTGAAGAAGACAGATATCGAAAGATACCGTGCACTGATTGAAAAACTTGGATTAAGAAAATAATTCATGCTTTTTATGGGGGACATTCGGAAGAATGTCCCCTTTTTCTTTGCTGCTTATGTAAAAAAAATAAACGTTGCAATTATTGTTACTGTTTGCACAACGTGTGGACAGTAACAAATGATTTTCGTGAATTTACAGATTTCCTGAAATATGAGTAGCAATGTGATATGTGATATGTTATAATGATTAAGATTGTGGATTGGGAAAACTTCACCGAGACCACTGAAAAGTATATTTTATCTAAAAAACAGTTATGGGCAGTGATTTTATATGGCAAAACAGCTGTCAGCAGTGACTTTTTTTAATTAAAAAATGTGTTTTTCAGTAGTTTCGGGGTAATCTTAAACCACAAAAGAAAAATTAAAGGAGAAAACATTTATGTATAAAAAGTTTGAGATGGAACTTGCCGGCAGAACTTTAAGAGTTGACGTAGGCAGAGTTGCAAAACAGGCCAACGGTGCAGTATTAATGCACTATGGTGACACAACTGTACTTTGTACAGCAACAGCATCAGAAAAACCAAGAGAGGGAATCGACTTCTTCCCATTAAGCGTAGAATACAATGAAAGAATGTATGCAGTAGGAAAGATTCCTGGAGGATTCAATAAAAGAGAAGGAAAAGCATCTGAAAATGCAATCCTGACATGCCGTGTTATCGACCGTCCGATGAGACCACTGTTCCCAAAGGATTACCGTAATGACGTAACACTGGAAAACCTTGTATTATCTGTAGATCAGGATTGCTCACCAGAGCTTACAGCTATGCTTGGTGCAGCAATTGCTACAACAATTTCAGATATCCCATTTGACGGACCAATCTCTACAACACAGGTAGGTCTGGTAGACGGAGAATTCGTATTCAACCCTACAGCAGCTCAGAAAGCAGTTTCTGACATGGCTTTAACAGTTGCTTCAACAAGAGAAAAAGTAATCATGATCGAAGCCGGAGCCAACGAAGTTCCAGAACAGCAGATGATCGATGCAATCTTTGCAGCACACGAATTAAACCAGAAGGTAATCGCATTCATCGACACAATCGTAGCAGAATGCGGAAAACCAAAACACGAATATGAAAGCTGTGCAGTTCCGGAAGAACTCTTCGCAGCAATCAAAGAGATCGTTACACCAGAAGAGATGGAAGTAGCAGTATTCTCAGATGACAAACAGACAAGAGAAGAAAATATCCGTGTCGTAACAGAGAAGTTAGAAGAAGCATTTGCAGAAAACGAAGAGTGGCTTGCAGTTCTTCCAGAGGCTGTTTACCAGTATCAGAAGAAGACAGTACGTAAGATGATTTTAAAAGACCACAAACGTCCGGACGGAAGAGAAATCGACCAGATCAGACCGCTGGCTGCAGAAGTAGATTTAATCCCTAGAGTACATGGTTCTGCAATGTTCACCCGTGGACAGACACAGATCTGCAATATCTGTACACTGGCACCACTTTCTGAAGCTCAGAAGCTGGACGGTTTAGATGAAGCAGAGACAACAAAGAGATATATGCACCACTACAACTTCCCATCATACTCTGTAGGAGAGACAAAACCATCCAGAGGACCGGGACGTCGTGAGATTGGACACGGAGCGCTGGCAGAGCGTGCATTACTTCCAGTACTTCCAAGCGAATCTGAATTCCCATATGCGATCCGTACAGTATCTGAGACATTCGAATCCAATGGTTCTACATCTCAGGCAAGTGTATGTGCATCTTCTATGTCACTGATGTCAGCAGGTGTACCAATTAAGGCTGCAGTAGCTGGTATCTCATGTGGACTTGTAACAGGTGAGACAGATGATGATTACCTTGTACTTACAGATATCCAGGGACTCGAAGACTTCTTCGGAGACATGGACTTTAAAGTAGCTGGTACACACAAGGGTATCACAGCAATCCAGATGGATATCAAGATCCACGGACTGACAAGACCAATCATTGAAGAAGCAATCGCTAAGACAAGAAAAGCAAGACTTTACATCATTGATGAAGTTATGAATAAAGCAATCGATGCTCCTAGAGCACAGGTTGGAGAATTCGCTCCAAAGATCATCCAGATGCAGATCGATCCACAGAAGATCGGTGACGTAGTAGGACAGCGTGGAAAGACAATCAACGCAATCATCGAGCAGACAGGTGTTAAGATCGACATCACAGATGATGGTGCAGTATCTATCTGTGGAACAGATGCTAAGGGCATGGAAGAAGCTCAGAAGATGATCCACATCATCGTAACAGACTTTGAAGCAGGACAGGTTCTGGAAGGAAAAGTTGTCAGCATCAAAGATTTTGGTGCATTCCTTGAGTTTGCACCGGGAAAAGAGGGAATGGTACACATCTCCAAACTTTCCAAAGAAAGAGTAAACCGCGTAGAAGACGTTCTCACACTTGGCGATGTTGTCAAGGTAGTATGCCTTGGAAAAGACAAGATGGGAAGAATTTCATTCTCAATGAAGGATGTAGCGGAATA